>NZ_JAFMPZ010000482.1 GCF_017353455.1 Streptomyces laculatispora | reverse complement strand
GGACCTGCGCGCCACGGCCGCCGGTCCCGACCAGGACGCGGCCGGGGGAACCGGCGCCGACGACCCCAACCAGTCGGGCGCCGGCATAGGAGCCGTCGTCACCGTGCTGGCCCCGGTGCTGGCAGGCACGGCCGCGTTGATCTTCCTGCTGGTCGGTTACCTCCTGAAGATGCTCAGCCCGCCACCGTCCTTCGCGGGGACCATGGTCGGCGAGCGCGTCCCGCAGGAACGGCAGGATGCCCCGCTCCAGCAGTGCGTGCCGCCAGGCCTCCCGGGCGCGCGCCACGTCCTCCGGCAGTTCTTCGCCGGGGTCCTCGGCGGCCAGGGACGTGGAGCCGTTGCGCAGGGCGGCGATGAGGAGGCCGATGGCGGCGATCAGGATGGCGGCCGCGGTGAGCGCCGCGAAGACCCAGCCCGCGCCGACCATGGTCCCCGCGAAGGACGGTGGCGGGCTGAGCATCTTCAGGAGGTAACCGACCAGCAGGAAGATCAACGCGGCCGTGCCTGCCAGCACCGGGGCCAGCACGGTGACGACGGCTCCTATGCCGGCGCCCGACTGGTTGGGGTCGTCGGCGCCGGTTCCCCCGGCCGCGTCCTGGTCGGGACCGGCGGCCGTGGCGCGCAGGTCCTCGCGGGCCTTCACGTAGTGCTCGTACTCGGTGGCGGCCGTGGCGGTGATCAGGGCGGTGGCGGCCATCGCCATGGTGCGCAGCTGCACCGGGTTGAGCCGTTCGCCGACTGCGGCCAGATCCGGTCGTTCATGGGCGTGACGCAGTGCGTCGTCGAGGATCCGCTCGTACTCGGGGCGGTCCTCGGTCAGCAGGTGCGGAGCGCTGTTCATGTGCATCCCCCGATGCTCCGTAGGGCCTGTATGCCCGATATGACCGGGCAGTTGGGCGGAAACGGAGGAGAGCCTGCTACTGGTACGCCGATGGTAGAGCGCCCACGGCACAGGGTGACAGGGGGTTTCCGGAAATAGGCCCAGTGATCGGCACGGTCGAGTCGTTGATGCGTCTTCCCCGAAGACCGTCAGTCATGCAGCGGGAGTTGGACGACCAGTAGCTTTCCGGCCATGGTCACTCCGCCGTCCATGGCGATGGCGAGCCCGTCCGCGTACACATGGGGGCCGTCCACCCGCGGGTCGGCGCTGTCCTCGCCGTCCTCGGAGCCGACCTCGCCGAGCAGATACGGAATGGGGCTGTGGCCATGGACGACGCGTCGGCCGCCGTAGGCCGCCATCAGCTCCTGGACGGCCTGTGGACCCGCATCGTCGCGGAAGGCGAAGCGCTTGGTGAGCTTGCGGAAGAGGTCCCAGCACTCATCGGCGTCGTTCCGCGTCAGAATGGCGTGCACCGTGTCGTTGACGTCCTCGATGGTGGTGCCGTAGTCGAGGTACGCCGTCGTGTCCGAGTGCATCAGCAGATGCCCGTCCTCCTCGACGACCGCGTCGAGCCGGGACATCCACTGGAGGTGGACGTCCTGGAGCCGTTCCATATCGGTCTTCTGGCCGCCGTTGAGCAGCCAGGCGGCCTGGAAGGTGGCGGTGCCGGCGCCGGAGTTCACCGGAGTGTCGCCGAACCGCTTGGCGCCCAGGAGCAGCAGCTCGTGGTTGCCCATCAGCGCCTTGCAGTAGCCACCCGCGGCCGCGGCCTCGGCGGACAGCCGCATCACGAGGTCGATGACGCCGATGCCGTCGGGTCCGCGGTCGGTGAAGTCGCCGAGGAACCAGAGCCGCGCGTTGCCCGCGGACCAGTTGCCCTCGCCGTCGATCAGACCCTGTTCGGCGAGGGCGGCGTGGAGCTCGTCCAGATAGCCGTGGACGTCGCCGACCACGTACAGGGGGCCGAGCTCCGGATCCTGCGCGGGCCGCGGTTCGGGCACGGCCCGCACCCGGACGGTGTCCTCGCGGGTGATCACCGGAAGGTCGCGCTCGGTGGGGGTGTACCCCTCCGGCGCCTCACCTTCCGGGAAGGCGTTCCCCGGGTGCGGAGCCGCAGGCGGCGCCGGGGACTGCGCATAGGGCGGTACGCGGAAGTCGCGCAACGTCGCCGTCCGCACCGCGGGTTCCTGACCGGCCCCCTGTGTCATCGACCCCTCCACCACCGTCGCGCCGCCGTACACCTGACGGGCCCTGCTGGTCGGGGTGGTCCGCGGTGTCGTCCGCCCATCATAGGAATGCGAATCGTGCTCTGTGACGCACCAGGGGTGGTGAATCCGAACGCACGCCGGGTTCTCCGGTCGATTGATCCCGATTGGTCTGATCAATCCCTTGCCGGAGAGCGCGGCGCGCTGACCGTGGTGCGGGGCGGACGTCGTTGCGAGGAGGTCCGGACGATGAGCTCCGTCGGTATCACCTGCTCCACCGGGCCGTCCTGGTCGACGCCCTCGATGGCGTCGATGAGCAGTTGTACGACCGCCGTGCCGATTCTGCGCGGTTTGAGCGAGAGCGTGGTGATGGGCGGCTCGGTCGTCGCGTAGACGGTGGATTCGCTGCAGCAGACCAGCAGCAGGTCCTCAGGGACGCGCAGGCCGTACCGGCGGGCCGCCGCGAGCAGATCGGTGCCGTTGGGGTCGAAGAGCCCGTAGACGGCGTCAGGGCGGTCCGGACGGGCCAGCAGCCGGTCGGCGGCCACCGCACCCGCGCACGGGTCGTGGGCGGGGTAGGACTCGTACACCGGATCCTGGCCCACCCGCTCGCACCAGTGGAGGTACGCGGTGGTGGACAGCCGGGTGTACGTGTCGGTGGTGGTTCCGGTGAGCAGCCCGATGCGGCGGGCCCCGGCGGCGGCGAGGTGGTCGAGGAGATCGAGCACGGCTGCCCGGTGGTCGTTGTCGACCCAGGCGGTGACCGGGAGCGTCCCGGCCGGCCGGCCGTCGGAGACGACGGGCAGCCCCTGGCGGACGAGTTCGGTGACGACCGGGTCCTGGTCGGAGGGATCGATGACGACGGTGCCGTCGAGGGCGACGTTCGACCAGACGTCGTGGCGTGAGGTGGCGGGCAGGATGACGAGGGCGTAGCCGCGGGCCAGTGCGGCGGAGGTGGCCGCTCTGGCCATCTCGGCGAAGTACGCGAATTCGGTGAAGGTGAAGGGTTCGTCCCCGTAGGTCGTCACGGTCAGGCCGATCAGGCCGGACTTGCCGGTACGGAGGGTTCGGGCCGCGGCGGAAGGGCGGTAGCCCAAGCGCTCAGCGACCTCGCGGACATGGCGACGGGTGGCGTCCGGGAGCCTGCCCTTGCCGTTGAGCGCGTCGGAGACGGTCGTGATGGAGACTCCGGCGGCGGCGGCCACATCCCGGATTCCTGCTCGTCCCCGCCTGCCGCCGCGCCGGGGGGTCTCCGTCCGGCTCACCTGGTGCTTCCCTGCTGCTGTCATGGCGAGCCGATAGTAGGGCTCGCACGGGCCGTTGGTCTGATCGCATATGCACTCGTTGACAGGCACGTTTCTGCATGGTCATCAGCAGCCAATAGCCTTGTGAATCAAGGGTGTTATCGGGCGGGACCATCATGTGTCGGGTGTCGGACCGGATGGGCCTGCCGAACGGGCGATGTCTCGAAGAGGTCTCAACTCACCTCTTCGAGGGACGCGCGCCACGGAGTGAGCCACCGGCGCGCGCCAGGGAGAGGAGCGCTCCCCCTCATTCCGGGGCCTACCGGACGAATCCGCCGTCCTGCCATTCGCAGGGGCGCTCAATCCTCATAAGGTGAGCAGTATTGATGTGTACAGACGGTCGAGGAGGACCTGCGGTGAGCCAGACGAGCCCCAAGTTGCGCGCCGAGCTGGACGGCGTTCCCGCCTATGTGCCGGGCAAGCCGGCCGCGGCGGACGGACCGGTCGCGTTCAAGCTGTCCTCCAACGAGAATCCGTATCCGCCGCTGCCGGGGGTGATGGAGTCCGCGATGGCCGCGGCCGCGCACTTCAACCGCTACCCGGACATGGCCTGCACCGGTCTGATGAACGAGCTGTCCGACCGCTTCGGCGTGCCGGTCTCGCACCTGGCCACCGGCACCGGCTCGGTCGGTGTGGCGCAGCAGCTGCTGCAGGCCACATCGGGGCCGGGCGACGAGGTCATCTACGCCTGGCGCTCCTTCGAGGCGTACCCGATCATCACGCAGGTCAGCGGCGCGACATCGGTGAAGGTGCCGCTGACCGACGGTGAGGTGCACGACCTGGACGCGATGGCGGACGCGATCACCGACCGGACCCGGATGATCTTCGTCTGCAATCCGAACAACCCCACCGGCACCGTGGTGCGCAGGGCCGAGTTGGAGCGGTTCCTGGACCGGGTGCCGGGCGATGTGCTCGTGGTGCTGGACGAGGCGTACAAGGAGTTCATCCGCGACGCCGACGTGCCGGACGGCATCGAGATCTACCGGGACCGGCCCAATGTGGCGGTGCTGCGGACGTTCTCCAAGGCCTACGGTCTGGCCGGGCTGCGGGTCGGCTTCGCCGTGGCCCACGAGCCGGTGGCGGCCGCGCTGCGCAAGACCGCGGTGCCGTTCGGCGTCAGCCAGCTCGCCCAGGACGCGGCGGTGGCGTCCCTGCGTGCGGAGGACGAACTGCTGGGCCGGGTGGGCTCCTTGGTGTGCGAGCGCCAGCGCGTGCAGGAGACGCTGGTGCGACAGGGGTGGACGGTTCCGGAGTCCCAGGCGAACTTCGTCTGGCTGCGGCTGGGGGACCGTACCGCCGACTTCGCCGCGGTCTGCGAGAAGGCCGGAGTGGCGGTCCGGCCGTTCGCGGGCGAGGGCGTGCGGGTCACGATCGGCGAGGACGAGGCGAACGACCTGTTCCTGAAGGTGACGGAGTCGTACCGCAAGGAGCTGTAGCGGACACCGCCGGACGCGTCCGGCGGTCGTAGCCGTACGTATCCGCACGCGTCCGTATGAAGGAAGGCCCTGTACCTCGATCGCGAGGTGCGGGGCCTTCTGTGTGCCTCTGCCCAGGGCCGAAGCGATGTCTGCTTCGGGGGAAATGATCAGTACGTCCCCGGAGGGGTACCCCGGCCGAGAGTTCGATATGGGGGTGCGCCATAATTGCTTGTGAATGTGAACGCGTTCACAAGCATGTCCTGCTTCCTCCCCTGTTCAGTCGGATTCAAGGGACAAAATGCCGGTGCAACTACGGCGACGTAAGGAGAAGACGACGTGGAGCTAGCTCTGGCGCCGGAGACCCTGGCGCGATGGCAGTTCGGAACGACCACCGTCTACCACTTCCTCTTCGTTCCCCTGACGATCTCGCTCGCCGCGCTCACCGCGGGCCTGCAGACCGCCTGGGTGCGGACGAACAACGAGAAGTACCTCAGGGCCACCAAGTTCTGGGGAAAGCTCTTCCTGATCAACATCGCCATGGGCGTCGTCACCGGCATCGTCCAGGAGTTCCAGTTCGGCATGAACTGGTCGGACTACTCGCGGTTCGTCGGAGACATCTTCGGTGCCCCGCTTGCGTTCGAGGCGCTGATCGCGTTCTTCTTCGAGTCCACCTTCATCGGCCTGTGGATCTTCGGCTGGGACAAGCTGCCGAAGAAGATCCACCTCGCCTGCATCTGGATGGTCTCGCTCGGCACCATCCTCTCCGCGTACTTCATCCTGGCGGCCAACTCCTGGATGCAGCACCCGGTCGGCTACCGCATCAACAAGGATCGCGGGCGCGCGGAGCTCACCGACTTCTGGCACGTGCTCACCCAGAACACCGCGCTCGCCCAGTTCTTCCACACCATCACGGCGGCCTTCCTGGTCGGCGGGGCGTTCATGGTCGGCATCGCCGCCTTCCACCTGGCCCGCAAGAAGCACATCCCGGTGATGCGGACCTCGCTGCGGCTGGGGCTGGTCACCGTGGTGGCCGCCGGCCTGCTCACGGCCGTCAGCGGTGACCAGCTCGGCAAGGTGATGTTCAAGCAGCAGCCGATGAAGATGGCCGCGGCCGAAGCGCTGTGGGACGGGCAGAACTCCGCGCCCTTCTCGATCTTCGCGTACGGAGATGTCAGCAAGGGGCACAACTCCGTCGAGATCTCGATCCCCGGGATACTGTCCTTCCTCGCCGACGACAACTTCAACTCGTACGTCCCCGGCATCAACGACATCAACAAGGCCGAGCAGGAGAAGTTCGGGCCCGGCGACTACCGGCCCAACATCCCGGTCGCCTTCTGGAGCTTCCGGTGGATGATCGGCTTCGGGATGGCGTCCTTCGCCCTCGGAATCCTGGGACTGTGGCTGACCCGGAAGAAGTTCATGCTGCCACCGGGGATGCGGACCGGTGAGGACGAAGTGCCGCACCTGGTCCTGTTCAAGAACAAGGCGCTGAGCCCGAAGCTCGCCAGGTGCTACTGGATCGTCGCCCTGTGGACCCTGCTCTTCCCGCTGATCGCGAACTCCTGGGGCTGGATCTTCACCGAGATGGGCCGCCAGCCCTGGGTCGTCTACGGCGTGCTCCAGACCCGCGACGCGGTCTCCCCCGGCGTCTCGCAGGGTGAGGTGCTCACCTCGCTGATCCTCTTCACACTGCTCTACGCGGCGCTTGCCGTGGTCGAGGTCAAGCTGCTCGTGAAGTACATCAAGGCCGGGCCTCCGGAGCTCACGGACGACGACCTCAACCCGCCCACCAGGATCGGCGGCGACCATGACGACGCCGACCGGCCCATGGCCTTCTCCTACTGAGAGCACAGGAGCCGAGAGATGGAACTCCACGACGTCTGGTTCGTGCTCATCGCCGTCCTCTGGATCGGCTACTTCTTCCTGGAGGGATTCGACTTCGGGATCGGTGTGCTCACCAAGCTGCTGGCCCGGGACCGCAAGGAACGGCGGGTCCTGATCAATACGATCGGGCCCGTCTGGGACGGCAACGAGGTCTGGCTGCTCAGCGCCGGCGGAGCTACCTTCGCCGCGTTCCCCGAGTGGTACGCCACGCTGTTCTCCGGCTTCTACCTGCCGCTGCTGATCATCCTGCTCTGCCTGATCGTGCGCGGTGTCGCCTTCGAGTACCGGGCGAAGCGGCCCGAGGAGAAGTGGCAGACCAACTGGGAGAACCTGATCTTCTGGACCTCGCTGATCCCGGCCCTGCTCTGGGGCGTGGCCTTCGGGAACATCGTGCGCGGCGTGAAGATCGATGCGGACATGGAGTACGTGGGCAACTTCTGGGACCTGCTCAATCCGTACTCGATCCTCGGCGGGCTGGTCACGCTCTCCCTCTTCACCTTCCATGGGACGGTGTTCGCGGGGCTCAAGACGGTCGGGGACATCCGGGTCAGGGCGCGCGGGCTGGCCCTGAAGCTGGGTGCGGTCACCGCGGTGCTGGCACTGGGATTCCTGATCTGGACCCAGGCCGACAACGGGGACGGCTGGAGCCTGATCGCGATGATCATCGCTGTGGTGTCCCTGGTCGGGGCGATCGGCGCCGTCGCGGCGGGGCGCGAGGGCTGGTCCTTCGCCCTCTCCGGTGTGACCATCACGGCCGCGGTCGCGATGCTCTTCCTGACGCTCTTCCCGAACGTCATGCCGTCCTCGCTGAACGATGCCTGGAGCCTCACGGTCACCAATGCCTCGTCCACCCCGTACACGCTGAAGATCATGACCTGGTGCGCCGGGATCGCCACTCCCGTGGTGCTGCTGTACCAGGGCTGGACCTACTGGGTGTTCCGCAAGCGGATCGGTACGCACCACATCGCCGACGCCCACTGAACGCAGTGAGTGCCTTGACCGAGCCGAGCCCCATGGGGTGTTTCACGTGAAACCGATCGACCCGCGCCTGCTCCGCCACGCCCGTGCCACCCGCCACTTCCTGGTGGCTGTGGTGGTACTCGGCCTGGCCGGGGCGGCGCTGGTCATCGCCCAGGCCATGCTCGTCGCCGAAGTGGTGGTGGGCGGATTCGAGGACGGGCTCACCGGGTCGGGGCTGCGCACCCCACTCCTTCTTCTCGCCGCGGTCGCGCTCGGCCGGGCCCTGGTCTCCTGGCTCACCGAGCTGGCCGCCTACCGGGCCGGCGCGGCCGTCAAGTCGGAACTGCGTGGACGGCTGCTCGACCGGGCGGCGGCGCTGGGCCCGGAATGGCTGAGCGGGCAGCGCACCGGCTCGCTGGTGACGCTCGCCACCCGGGGGATCGACGCGCTCGACGACTACTTCGCGCGCTATCTGCCACAGCTGGGGCTCGCGGTGGTGGTCCCGGTGGCGGTGCTCGCCAGGGTCGTCACGGAGGACTGGATCTCGGCGGCGATCATCGTCGTCACCCTGCCGCTCATCCCGCTCTTCATGATTCTGATCGGCTGGGCGACCCAGTCGCGGATGGACCGTCAGTGGCGGCTGCTCTCGCGGCTCTCCGGGCACTTTCTCGACGTGGTCGCCGGGCTGCCGACGCTGAAGGTCTTCGGCCGGGCCAAGGCCCAGGCCGAGTCCATCCGCACCATCACCTCGCAGTACCGGCTGGCGACCGTGCGCACGCTGCGGATCGCCTTCCTGTCGTCCTTCGCCCTGGAGCTGCTGGCGACGCTCTCGGTGGCCCTCGTCGCCGTCACCATCGGCATGCGGCTGGTGCACGGCGAACTCGACCTCTACACCGGTCTGGTGGTGCTGATCCTCGCGCCGGAGGCCTATCTGCCGCTCAGGCAGGTGGGGGCGCAGTACCACGCCGCCGCCGAGGGCCTCTCGGCCGCGGAGGAGATCTTCTCGGTCCTGGAGACCGAGCCGCGTGCGGGCGGTACGCAGGAGGTCCCGACATCGCTGCGGCTGGAGCTGGAGGGCGTGACCGTCCGGCACGCGGGGCGCACCGAGCCCTCGCTCGCCGGGGCCTCGCTGGTGGTGGACGAGGGCGAGACCGTTGCCCTGGTCGGCCCGAGCGGCGTCGGCAAGTCCACCCTGCTGAACGTGGTGCTGGGATTCGCCGCACCCGACGAGGGGCGGGTGCGGGTCGGCGGCACCGATCTCGCGGACCTCTCCCCCGAACGCTGGCGCGAGCGGATCGCCTGGGTCCCGCAGCGCCCGCACCTCTTCGCCGGCACGATCGCGGAGAACGTACGGCTGGCCCGGCCGGAGGCGGACGACAGCGCGGTGACGGCCGCGCTGCGCGACGCCGGGGCGTACGACTTCGTGACGGAGCTGCCGGACGGCGCCGCCACCCTCCTCGGCGAGGACGGCTCGGGTCTCTCCGCCGGACAGCGGCAGCGTCTCGCGCTCGCCCGCGCGTTTCTCGCCGACCGGCCGGTGCTGCTGCTCGACGAGCCGACCGCGAGCCTGGACGGCGAGACGGAGGCGGGCATCGTCGAGGCGGTACGCAGACTGGCGGCGGGCCGGACCGTGCTGCTGGTGGTGCACCGGCCGGCGCTCCTGTCGGTCGCCGACCGGGTGGTGCGGCTGGAGCCGGGTGCGACGAGCGGACCGGCCGATTCGGCGGAGCCCGCGGTGTCCGCCCCGGTGCCGCGCCCGGCGGCCGCCCCCGATGACCTCACCGGCGACGGGGCGGGGCGGGAGCCCGAGGTGCTGCGGGACACCGCGGCCCGGACCGGGCACGTGCTGGCCCGGGTCAGGGAGGCCGCCGGGGCACAGCGCGGCCGGCTCGCGCTCGCGCTGCTGCTGGGCAGCCTCGCGCTCGGCTCGGCGGTCGGTCTCATGGCCGTCTCCGGCTGGCTGATTTCCCGCGCATCCGAACAGCCCCCGGTGCTCTATCTGATGGTCGCGGTGACGGCGACCCGCGCCTTCGGCATCGGGCGGGCGGTCTTCCGCTACGCCGAACGCCTCGTCTCGCACGACGCGGTGCTCAGGATGCTCGCCGAGCTGCGCGTCGCCGTTTACCGGGGCCTGGAGCGCATCGCGCCCGCAGGTCTGCGCCGGACCCGGCGCGGGGATCTGCTCTCGCGGCTCGTCGCCGATGTGGACGCCCTGCAGGACTACTGGCTGCGGTGGCTGCTGCCCGCCGGGACCGCGGTCGTCGTGGGAGCGGCAGCCGCCGGATTCACCGGCTGGCTGCTGCCGGAGGCGGGCGCCGTGCTCGCCGCCGGACTGCTGCTGGCGGGGGTCGGGGTGCCGCTCGTCAGCGGCGCCTGTGCCCGGCACGCCGAGCGGCGGCTGGCGCCCGCCCGCGCCGATCTGGCGACCCGGATCACCAACCTGCTCGGCGGGACCGCCGAACTGACCGTCGCGGGCGCGCTGCCCGGACGCTCGGCGAGGACCCGGGAGGCCGACGGCGTCCTCACCCGGATCGCCTCCCGGGCGGCGACCGCCACCGCGCTCGGCGGCGGGCTCACCGCTCTGATCGGCGGCCTCACCGTGGTCGCCGCCGCACTCGTCGCCCTACCCGCGGTGGCCGACGGACGGCTGGCCGGCGTGCAGCTCGCCGTCGTCGTCCTCACCCCGCTGGCCGCCTTCGAGGCCGTGACCGGTCTGCCGCTCGCCGTGCAGTACCGGCAGCGGGTCAGGCGGAGCGCAGAGCGGGTGTACGAGGTGCTGGACGCCCCGGTGCCGGTGTGCGAACCCGCCACCCCGGCCGAGGCGCCCGCATCGCCCTTCCCGCTGGAGGTGCGGGGGCTGTCGGCCCGGTACGCGGGAGCGCGGCACGACGCCCTGGACTCCGTGGACCTCACGCTGGAGGCCGGCCGGCGCATCGCGGTCGTGGGGCCTTCGGGTTCCGGGAAGACCACGCTCGCCCAGGTCCTGCTCCGCTTCCTGGACGCGCGGGCGGGGACGTACCGGATCGGCGGCGTGGAGGCGTCCGCGCTGGACGGGGACACGGTCCGGCGGTTCGTCGGGCTGTGCGCCCAGGACGCCCACATCTTCGACAGCTCCATCCGGGAGAACCTGCGGCTGGCCCGTACCGGAGCGACCGACGCGGAACTGCGCGGCGCCCTCGCACAGGCCCGGCTGCTCGACTGGGCCGAGGCGCTGCCGGAGGGCCTGGACACCCTCGTCGGCGAACACGGCGCCCGCCTCTCCGGCGGCCAGCGCCAGCGGCTCGCGCTGGCCCGGGCGCTGCTGGCGGACTTCCCCGTGCTCGTTCTGGACGAGCCCGCCGAGCACCTCGATCTGCCGACCGCCGACGCCCTGACCGCGGACCTGCTGGCGGCCACCCGGGGACGTACGACGGTGCTGATCACCCACCGGCTCGAAGGCCTGGACGCGGTCGACGAGGTGGTGGTCCTGGAAGCGGGCGCTGTGGTGCAGCGGGGCCCGTACGCGGCACTCGTGGCGGTGGACGGTCCGCTGAGCCGGATGCTGGCGCGCGAGCGCGAGACCGTACGGGAGCCGGGCGAGGTCCTGGATGCACGGGTCTGAGGCCTGCGGGTCCGAGGTGTCCGAACTGATTCCCGACTTTCCCCAATAAAAGGGACTAACTACGCTCTGGGTATGTCAGAGCAGGGCCCCAAGCACCCGAAGCACCCGAAGGACTCGACGCATCCGGCGCACCCGAAGGACTCGCTCGAAGCCGCGACGGAGGCGACCCGCAGTCTGCAGGGCCTGTCCACCGAACTCACCGCCCGCGTGCCGCAGCTGCTGGAAGCCATGCGCTCCGTCGGCACCGGGCTCGAACTGCACACCACCCTCGACCGGATCTGCGAGACGGCGGCCGAGCTGGCCCACGCCCGCTACGCGGCCATCGGCGTCGTGGACGAGGAGGGCAAGGGGCTCTCGGACTTCGTCACCTACGGAGTCCCGGAGTCGGTCGCCACCGAGATCGGCCACCGGCCGGACGGCCACCGGGGTCTGCTCGGCGCCCTGATCCACGACCCCCGCCCCGTGCGGCTCGCCGATCTGACGGCCGACCCGCGGTTCGCCGGATTTCCGCCGGGCCATCCCCCGATGCGGACCTTCCTCGGCGTACCGATCCGGGTGCAGGGCGAGATCTTCGGCAATCTCTATCTGGCCGAGAAGGACGGCGGGGGTGAGTTCACCGACTACGACCTGCACATGGTCCGGGTGCTGGCCACCGAGGCGGGCATCGCCATCGGCAATGCCCGGCTGTACGAGGCCGCCCGGCAGCGAGAGCGGTGGATCGACGGCTCGGTGGCCGTGACCACCGCCCTGCTCTCCGGCGGGGACGCCGACGACGCGCTCGCGGTCGTCGCCGAACAGGCCCGCCATCTCGCCGCCTCCGACGCCGGGATCGTGTTGCTGCCGGCCGAGGAGGGAGGCCTGGAGATCGTCGCCGTGTCCGCGGAGGAACCGGTGGCGGCGCTCGGGGTGATCATCCCGGCGCAGAGCCCGATCGTGGGGATGCTGCTGGGCGGCGAGGCCGTCTTCGTGGACGATTCGGCCACCGATCCCCGCATGGTCACCAGGCTGGCGGACCGGTTCGGGCCGAGCATGCTGCTACCGCTGCACAGCGGGGGCCGGGTGCTCGGCGCGCTCGTCACCCCGCGGGCCCGGGGCGGCCGGCCGTTCACGGAGACGGAGCGGACCCTCGCCGCCCAGTTCGCCTCACAGGCCGCGCTGGCGCTGATGATGGCCGAGGCGCAGCGGGACCGGGAACGGCTCGCGGTCTACGAGGACCGTGACCGGATCGCCCGGGACCTGCACGACCTGGTCATCCAGCGGCTGTTCGCCACCGGGATGATGCTGGAGAGCGCCCAGCGCCGGTCGGACGTGCCGGAGGTGCAGACCGGCGTCGGCCGGGCGGTCGACGAGCTGGACGTGACCATCCAGGAGATCCGTACCGCCATCTTCGCGCTGCAGCAGGAGCCGGCCGAGGCGCCGTCCGGGCTGCGCACCCGGGTGCTGCGCGAGATCAACATGGCGGCGGTCCCGCTGGGTTTCAAACCGTCGCACCGCTTTCTCGGCCCGGTCGACTCCCTGGTCGGCGAGCTGACCGGCAAGAACCTGATCGCGGCGCTGCGGGAGGCGCTGTCCAACGCCTTCCGGCACGCCGTCGCGTCCCGGATCGACGTGGTCGTGGACGCGACCGCCACGCTTCCCGACGGGCGGGACGCGGTACGGCTCACGGTCGCCGACGACGGTGTGGGCATCCCGCCGGGCGGCAGGCGCAGCGGGCTGCGGAACCTGGCCCGCCGGGCGGAGTCGCTCGGCGGGGCCAGCTGGTTCGGGCCCGGCATCGGGGAGGACGGCGGCGGTACGACGGTGGTGTGGCAGGCACCGCTCTGACGCCGCGCGAGTCGTGCCGTGCGAGTCATGCCGCCCGAGCCGTGCCGCGCGAAATGCCGCGCGGCATCAGCGGCGTACCCGTGGGTCGCGCCGGTTCAGCGCTCCGTGCGGGACAGGATCCGCTCGGCGATGATCCGCTCGATGACGACGGCGACGCCGTCCTCGTTGTTGGTGACCGTACGGCCGGTGGCCGCCGCCAGGGCGGCCGGGTGGGCGTTGCCCATCGCGTACGAGGTGCCGGCCCAGCTCAGCATCTCCACGTCGTTGGGCATGTCGCCGAACGCGACGACCTCGGCGGGGGAGATGCCGCGCTCGGCGCAGCAGAGCTCCAGCGTGCTGGCCTTGGAGACGCCCGGTCCGCTGACCTCCAGGAGGGCGGTCGGGCTGGACCGGGTGAAGGAGGCCCGCTCGCCCGCGGCCGTCCGGGCCAGGGCGAGGAAGTCGTCCGGGGTCAGCTCGCCGTGGTGGGCGAGGAGCTTCAGCGCGGGGGCGCCGGTGCCCGGTGCCTCCTCGTGGAGCAGCTTCTCGGCGACGGCCACGGTGGCGCCGGGATCGAGGTGGAAGGGCGGGTAGGCCGGCTCGTAGTGGATACCGGTGGCCAGTTCGACCGCGAAGGAGGTGCCGGGCGCGGCCGCGCGCAGGGTGTGCACGACGTCGAGGGCGGTCTCCCGCTCCAGGGCGCGGACCTTCAGCAGCCTGCCGCCGTCGTGCAGGTCGGCGACGGCGGCGCCGTTGGCGCAGATCGCCAGGCCGTGGCCGTGGACGTGGTCGCTGACGACATCCATCCAGCGGGCGGGGCGGCCGGTGACGAAGAAGACCTCGATCCCGGCCTCCTCGGCGGCGGCGAGCGCCGCGACCGTACGGTCCGAGACGGTCTTGTCGTCCCGCAGGAGGGTGCCGTCCAGATCGGTGGCGATCAGCCGGGGAGCGGCAGGAAGAGGGGAATCGGTAGCTGAGGTCACCGCTCCATTCTCGCGTACCGGGGTGCACGGGCGTGCGCAGGGGCGCACATCTGAGTACGCACGCTTCTGAACAGGAGAACATTCCTTTGGCATATGCCGACGGATTCACCTGCGTCGCGACCGGGGGATTGCCTGCCGGACGCCGGCACGGCTGCTTCCCGGACCTGCCCGCCGGCCGGCCGATGTGCTGATTTCATCGGTCGGTGACGGCGCCCGTGCCGCGCGTCGGCGGGATGTCCCGCCGAGAAGATCCGCGTACCTGATGGGGAGAGTGAAAGTGCCACTGTCTGTGAGCGAACTGCGGTCCAGGGGTGCCGCGTTCCGGGACCTGCACAACGGACCCGAACCCTTCGTGATCCCCAACCCGTGGAACGCGGGCACCGCCCTGATTCTGGCCGGGCTCGGCTTCCCGGCGCTCGCGACGACCAGCGCCGGTCTCGCCGTCACCCTCGGTCTGCCGGACGGCGCCGGTCTGCTGGACCGCGACATGGTGCTCGCGAACGCCCGCGAGATCGTTGCCGCGACGCCGCTGCCGGTCTCCGCCGATCTGGAGAGCGGATTCGCCGGGACCCCGGAGGGCGTCGCCGAGACCATTCGCGCGGCGGCGGACGCGGGACTGGTGGGCGGCTCGGTCGAGGACGCGACGGGACGGCCGGGCGATCCGGTCCGTCCGCTCGCGGAGGCGGTGGACCGGGTGGCGGCGGCGGTGGAGGCCGCCCGCGGCCTGCCCTTCCCGTTCACCGTCACCGCACGCGCGGAGAACTTCCTCTACGGGCGCCCCGACCTCGACGACACGATCCGTCGTCTGCGGGCCTATGAGGAAGCGGGCGCCGACGTCCTCTACGCGCCCGGACTGCCGTCGGCCGAGGCCGTGCGCGCCGTGTGCACCTCGGTCGGGCGGCCGGTCAACGTCCTCGCGGGGAGCGGGCAGCCGACGTTGGACGTGGCCGCGCTCGCGGCCTGCGGGGTGCGCCGGATCAGCCTCGGTTCGACGCTGTCCCGGGCGGCGCTGGGCGGATTCGTCCGGGCAGCCCGTGAGGTGCTCGATCACGGGGCCTTCGGTTTCGTGGAGGAGGCCCCGGCCTACGCAGACGTGAACCGGTGGATGACGCGTCCGCCCGTACCCCGGCTCCCGGATACCGACGCCAGGAAGTGAGCGCCCACCACCGCGCCCACCACCGCGCCCACCACCGCGCCCATCACCGCGGCCACCGGCTCCGCGCCGGTACCGCGGCTGGACAGGTGGCCTCGGACGACAGAGCGGCGGGACGTAGGCTCGGGGCATGAGTCTGCGCCTGAGCACCGTGATCCTGCCTGTCGACCGCTGGCACGGGGGAGGCCGGGCGAAGTGGCAGCGTGCCGAGGAGCTCGGCTTCCACGCGGCGTACACCTACGACCACCTCTCCTGGCGCACCTTCCGCGACGGCCCTTGGTTCGGTGCTCTGCCCACCCTCACCGCCGCCGCCGCGGCGACCACCCGCCTGCGCCTGGGAACCCTCGTCACCTCAGTCAAGCCTTTTTCGCCTATCACGGCCTGAGCTACGAGGATTCCCTTCGGTCGGCGAGCACAGTTGCCCGGTCGGATATCGAAGAGCCGTACACGGCCGCCGCACGGGTGGGCCATGTCGTCGACGCCGAGGCCGACATGGCAACCGTGCCCGGTCGGCGCAGTGCCATCTCGGACGGTCGCGTACGTGGCAGTCGAGGCACGTTCACCCGTGCATGGCTGACCTCCCTGACGCTGTTCGCTCTGATGACGAAATCGGCGCCCAGGGCGGACGTGGACCGGGCCGCGGTGATCCTCCGCCTGACACATACGGTGCCTGCGGTAGGAGTCCCGTTCCCACCCGTGAAGGCATGGCCAGGGCTTGCCGGTGGGTGACAGCACGTGGTGGAGTCCGGTGGTGGGCGGGGCCACCTTCGGGAGCCCCCGGATGGCGCTAGGACGGAAACGAGTGGCACGGGTCGTCGTACGAGAAGTGAGCACGGGCTCGGGCGTGATGAGCGCATCACCGCTTGCCGCACCCGATGCGACCGCGTGGGCGCGGGAGCTTCTCGACAGGGGCTGGGCGGCGGTGTTCCTGCCCGGAGAGCCGGCCCGCCTCGGGCGGCTCCTGCTGTGGCAGCCCGCCGGGGCGGTCGCCGGGGGCGGTGACGTGCCGGCGGGTGTGGAAACCGACTCGGTGGAACTGGTGCTGCCGCATGGCCGCTCGGTCAGACGACGCAGGGTGGACGGCTACGCGCTGCCGGTCGCGGTCGCCGTGTCCGCTCTGACCGGGGCTCAGCCACCGCACCCGTCCGCCGCAGCCTGGCAGGGCGCCGCCTGTTTCGCCCTGCGGCTGCTCGCCGACGGCCGCCTCCACCCGGCCCTCACTCCGGCCGGTTACGACACCTGGCGGGCGGGCCCCTTCACCGCTGCCCAGCGGCAGGCACTGGACGCCCTCGCCGCAGCCTTCCCACCCCATGCCCACTGCCTTCCCGAGCCCAGCCCGCCTCCGGTACGCATCGCCGAACCGGCCGCGCTGGTCCGCCAGTTCTGCGACGCGGTCGCCGACGACCTGGTCCGTACTCCGGCCGCGCCTCTCGCCGTGGGAGCGGTGCCGTACGTCTGGCGCGATACCCGGGCCGTGCCCGCGCTGCGCGATTGGGCCGAGGAGACCGCTGCCGCGTTGACCGCCGAGGTCGGCGTCTCGCTGCGTGTCGACGTGCCCGAGGGTCGACGACGGCAGTTCCGGGCCGTCCTTCAACTGCGCACCGCGGCGGATCCGGCGCTCGTCGTGGAGGCCGCACGGCTGTGGAGCGAGCCCGGTGAGGTGGAGAGGCTGCTCGGCCCACGCGCCGAAACCGAGACACTGCTCGCGCTGCGCCGCGGTGCCCGCGTCTGGCCCCCGCTCCAGCGACTGCTGGCGGACGCCGCTCCCGAACAGCTCCGGCTGACCGACGACGAAGCCTTCGACCTGCTGGGCGAAGCAACCGACGCGCTGCGTGCGGCCGGTATTGTCGTGCACTGGCCGCGCGCACTGGTCAAGGCGCTCACCGCGACTGCGGAGATCGGGCAGCGCACCGCTCCCGGTTCCAGCGCCGGCGGTCTGCTCGACGCCGACACCCTGCTCGACTTCCGCTGGCAGGTCTCGCTCGGCGGCGAACCTCTCACCGAGGCCGAGATGAATGCCCTCGCCGAGGCGCGCCGCCCTCTGATCCGGCTACGCGACCAATGGGTCGTCGCCGACCCGAAGCTGGTGGCCCGCGCGAAGCGCCGCCGGATGGAACCGCTCACCCCTATGGAGGCGCTGAGCGCCGCTCTGACCGGTGAGGTGGAGAGGGACGGGGAGACGTTCGTCAGCGAGGCCGTCGGCGCGCTCGGCGATCTTGTCACCCGGATCCGTGATCCCGAGTCCCGCACTCCCGCAGCCCAGCCCGCCGCTCTCGAGGCCACGTTGCGCGACTACCAGAAGCGGGGACTCGCCTGGCTGGCCGAGATGTGCGAACTCGGCCTCGGCGGCTGCCTCGCCGACGA
>NZ_JAFMPZ010000086.1 GCF_017353455.1 Streptomyces laculatispora | reverse complement strand
CCCAGGAGCAGCCCGCATGACCGCGCCCCTCTCCCTCTCCGTGTCCGTGAACGGCGAGGCCGTCGCCGTCGCCGCGGGCACCACCCTGGACGCCCTCGTAGCGGCCCTGACCGGGGCGCCCTCGGGCGTCGCGGCCGCACTGAACGAGACCGTCGTGCCGCGCGGCCAGTGGTCCGCCGCGGCGCTCGCCGACGGCGACCGGGTCGAGGTCCTGACCGCGGTCCAGGGAGGCTGACCGTGTCCGACGACCTCTTCACCCTCGGGGACAGCGTCCTCGGCTCCCGGCTGATCATGGGAACGGGCGGGGCGCCCAGCCTCGATGTGCTGGAACGCTCGCTCGTCGCCTCCGGCACCGGGCTGACCACCGTCGCGATGCGCCGCCTCGACCCGACCGTGCGGGGCTCCGTGCTCTCCGTGCTGGAGCGGCTCTCCATCCGCGTCCTGCCGAACACCGCGGGCTGCTTCACCGCGGGCGAGGCCGTGCTCACCGCCCGGCTGGCCCGCGAGGCGCTCGGCACCGACTGGGTCAAGCTGGAGGTGGTGGCCGACGAGCGGACCCTGCTGCCCGACCCGATCGAGCTGCTGGACGCCGCGGAGATCCTGGTGGACGACGGTTTCACCGTCCTGCCGTACACCAATGACGATCCGGTGCTGGCCCGCCGGCTCCAGGACGTGGGATGTGCGGCGGTGATGCCGCTCGGCTCCCCCATCGGCTCGGGTCTGGGCATCCGCAATCCGCACAACTTCCAGCTGATCGTCGAGCAGGCCCGGGTCCCGGTGATCCTGGACGCGGGCGCCGGGACGGCGTCGGACGCGGCCCTCGCCATGGAGCTCGGGTGTGCGGCGGTGATGCTCGCCTCGGCGGTGACCCGGGCCCAGGAGCCCGAGCTGATGGCCGCCGCGATGCGTCATGCGGTGGAGGGCGGGCGGCTAGCGTACCGCGCGGGACGGATACCGCGCCGGCACTTCGCCGAGGCGTCGTCGCCGATGGCGGGCCGGGCGGCGCTGGACCCGGAGCGTCCGGCGTTCTGAGCCCGGAACCCGGAACTCCGGCAGCGGTGGATCGCGTGTCCCTGTCACGGCTCGGCTGCAGTACGAGGCCGACGGGTGACCTGCGACCGCGAAGCGGACGCGGTCCTGGGCCTGCGATTCCAAGGTGCTGATGGTCCCCGGTGGCGGAGCTATCAGGACATAGCGGTAACGCGGGAAGCGTGCGCGACGAGATGTGAACGCCCGGTCGCCAGGTCACCCGACAGCCTCCGAGGCCGCGGTGCCACCCGGCCAGTCGGCCGTGTCCGCGTCGGCTCGTAGACTCGCTGCGTGGATACGACCCTCCAGGACCCTCTCGTCGGGCAGCTGCTCGACGGCCGCTACCGCGTCGATGCCCTCATCGCCGTGGGCGGCATGGCCACGGTCTACCGGGCCATGGACACCCGGCTCGACCGGGTGCTCGCCCTCAAGGTGATGCACCCGGCGCTGGCGACCGACGCCTCGTTCGTCGAGCGCTTCATCCGTGAGGCCAAGTCGGTGGCCGGGCTCGCGCACCCCAATGTGGTCGGGGTCTTCGACCAGGGGGCCCAGGGGAGTTACGTCTATCTGGCGATGGAGTACGTCGCGGGCTGCACGCTGCGCGATGTGCTGCGCGAGCGCGGCGCACTGCAGCCGCGGGCCGCGCTGGACATCCTGGAGCCGGTGCTCGCGGCGCTCGGCGCCGCGCACCGGGCGGGCTTCGTGCACCGGGACATGAAGCCGGAGAACGTGCTCATAGGCGACGACGGCCGGGTCAAGGTCGCCGACTTCGGCCTGGTACGGGCCGTGGGCACGGTCACCAACACCACCGGGTCCATCCTGGGCACCGTCTCCTATCTCGCGCCCGAGCAGATCGAGCACGGCACCGCGGACACCCGCGCCGATGTGTACGCGTGCGGTGTGGTGCTGTACGAGATGCTCACCGGAGCCAAGCCGCACACCGGCGACTCCCCCGCCCAGGTCATCTACCAGCATCTGAACGAGGACGTCCCGGCCCCCTCGGGCCTCGTCCCGGGTCTCGCGCCCGAGCTCGACGCGCTGGTCGCGAGCGCCACCGCGCGTGACCCCGAGGTCCGGCCGTTCGACGCGGTGGCACTGCTCGCCGAGTCCCGCCGGGCCCGCTCCGGCCTCACCGACACCCAGCTGGACACGATACCGCCGCAGGCCCTCGCCGAGGTGCGCGACGCCGCCGAGGACCGCACGAGCGTGATCCCGCGGGTGCTGCCGCCCGGCCAGGGCACCGCCCACCACACCAGCCGGCTGGAGATGCCCCCGCCGCTGCCGCCGGCACAGCCGGACCGCCGGACCGGGCTCCTCGGCGGGCCGCGGCGCGGCATCGTCGCGGCGGTCGTCGCCGTGCTGCTGGTCCTGGGGATCGGCGGCGGCGTCTGGTACATCAACTCCGGCCAGTTCACCCACGTCCCCTCGGTGCTCGGCCAGAGCGAGAAGGCGGCCAAGGGGCGGCTGTCGGACGCCGGTCTCGAACTGAAGGGCGTCGAGCGCGCCTACAGCGACACGGTCGACCGCGGCAAGGTGATCGACAGCGACCCGAAGTCGGCTGCCCGGATCCGGGGCAACGGCTCGGTGACACTCGTCGTCTCGCGCGGGCCCGAGATCGTGAAGGTGCCCGACGTCCAGGGCAGCACCCTGGCCGAGGCCAGGCAGAAGCTGACGAAGGCGGGCCTGGTGCCCGGTATGACCACCAAGGAGTTCAGCGAGGACGCGGGGGCCGGTGAGGTGGTGCGGACGGATCCCGAGGCGGGCGCCGAGCGCCACCCGGACACCGCGGTCGCGATCGTGGTCTCCAAGGGCAGCCCGGTCGACGTCCCCGATGTCACCGGCCTCTCCGTCAAGGACGCCACCGACGCGCTGGACGAGGAGGGGCTGAAGGCCAAGGTGCTGCCCCGCCGGGTGAACTCCCCCGAGGACGCGGGCGACATCGCCGAGCAGTCACCGGCCGAGGGCCAGGAGGCCGCCGAGGGCGACAGCATCACGCTGACGGTCTCCAAGGGCCCGCAGCTGATCGATGTCCCGGACGTCACCGGCAAGGACGTCGCCGACGCCCGCAGCGAGCTGGAGGACGCGGGCTTCGAGGTCAAGGTCGACCATCCGTTCCTCTCCTTCAGCGACACGATCGCGAGCCAGTCCGTCGACGGCGGCGACCGGGCCCCCGAGGGCAGCACCATCACCATCAGGACCAAGGGGCTCTAGATCCGTATGCGCAACCCCGTCGGCGGCCATGTACCGGTGGCCGGCGGCCTCGCCAGGACCGGCCTCCCCTACGCCCGGGAGATGGGCGCGGAGGCCGTCCAGGTCTTCGTCGCCAATCCGCGCGGATGGGCGGCCCCGGCCGGGAATCCGGCCCAGGACGAGCAGTTCCGCGCCGAGTGCGCCGCCGGGTCCCTGCCGGTGTACGTTCACGCCCCGTACCTGATCAATTTCGGCTCGCACACCGCGGCGACCGTCGAGAAGTCCGTGGACTCACTGCGCCACTCCCTGCGCCGGGCCCGCGAGATCGGCGCCCTGGGCGTCGTGGTGCACACCGGCTCGGCGACCAACGGCCGCCCCCGCCAGGAGGCGCTGGCCCAGGTGCGCACCCATATGCGGCCACTGCTGGACGAGCTGACGCACGACGACGACCCGTTCCTGCTGCTGGAGTCGACCGCCGGTCAGGGGTTCTCGCTCTGCTCACGGACCTGGGACTTCGGCCCGTACTTCGACGCACTCGACGCCCATCCGAAGCTCGGCATCTGTCTCGACACCTGCCACATCTTCGCGGCGGGACACGATCTGGCCGGTCCCGGCGGGATGAACGAGACGCTGGACCTGCTGGTGGAGACGGTCGGCGAGGGCCGGCTGAAGCTGATCCACGCCAATGACTCCAAGGACGTGGCCGGAGCCCACAAGGACCGCCACGAGAACATCGGTGCGGGCCACATCGGCGAGGAGCCGTTCCGCGAGCTGTTCTCCCATCCGGCCACCGAGGGCGTTCCGCTGATCATCGAGACACCGGGCGGCAAGGAGGGCCACGCGGCGGACGTGGCCCGGCTGAAGGAGCTGCGCGGCCGGAGCTGATCCGATCCCGCCCACGGATGCGGAATACCCCAGGGGGGTATACGGTTCCTGTAGTCGACAGGAACCGCCATCCAGCATTGGGGGATCGACATGCAGAACCACTCGGCGCACACGGACCACTCAGCGCACACGGCCGAGCCGGGCCGCACGGCCCACACCGCGCACGCCGACCACGCCGACCACGCGGACCACTCCGGCCATCACCCCGGCACCGTCGGGTGGAGGACCGCGGCGCAGGCCACCCTGCACTGCCTCACCGGATGCGCCATCGGTGAGGTGCTCGGCATGGTGATCGGTACGGCGTTCGGCTGGGGCAACATGGCGACGATGGCCCTCGCGATCGCCCTGGCGTTCTTCTTCGGCTACACGCTGACCCTGCGCTCCATCCGGAAGGCCGGCGTCGACTTCCGTACGGCGTTCCGCGTCGCCCTCGCCGCCGACACGCTCTCCATCGCGGTGATGGAGCTGATCGACAACGGGCTGATCGCCCTGTGGCCCGGCGCGATGGACGCGACACTCGCGGACGCGCTGTTCTGGGGGACGCTCGCCCTTTCGCTGGCCGTGGCCTTCGTCGTCACCACGCCGGTCAACAAGTGGATGATCGGCCGCGGCAAGGGGCACGCCGTGGTGCACCAGTACCACCACTGAGGCGGCCCGGGGACCGGCAGGGCCGGGGGTCAGAGCTCGGGGCCGTCCCCGGGCTCCTCCTGGTAGGAGTAGCGCTGTTCCTTCCACGGATCGCCGATGTTGTGATAGCCGCGCTCCTCCCAGAAGCCGCGGCGGTCGGCGGTCATGTACTCGATGCCCCGGACCCACTTGGGGCCCTTCCAGGCGTACAGCTGCGGAACCACCAGCCGGAGCGGGAAGCCGTGCTCGGCGGTGAGCAGTTCACCGCCCTTGTGGGTGGCGAACAAAGCCCGCTCGGCGGTGAAGTCGTCGATCCTGAGGTTCGAGCTGAATCCGTACTCGGCCCAGACCATCACATGGGTGACATGGGGCGCGGGCGGCGCTAGTGCCACGACGTCGCGGACGAGCACCCCGCCCCACTCGGCGCCGAGCATGCTGAATTTCGTCACGCAGTGCAGATCGGCGACGACCGAGGAGAAGGGCAGCGCCGAGAATTCCTGATGGTTCCAGCAGTGCTTGTCACCGTCGGCCGTGGCCCCGAAAACCCGGAATTCCCAACGGTCGGGCTTGAACTTCGGCACCGGCCCGTAATGGGTGACCGGCCAGCCGCGCTGCAGTCGCTGTCCCGGCGGAAGCTCGGACTGCTCTGATGCGCGGTGTTCCCGGCTTTCCGGCTGACCCATGACTCCATGGTGACAGACAGGCAGGGGTGGTCATGACCAGCACAGAGACGTTTCGGGCAAATACCACTAAGCATGTACTTACTGGACGACCACCGGGTGCGATGCGAAGATGCGGCCAACTTGCCCAGTTCACCGGTTGGAAGGAGCCTCTGCGATGCAGGGCGACCCCGAGGTCCTCGAGTTCCTGAACGAACAGCTGACCGCCGAATTGACTGCCATCAATCAGTATTTCCTGCATGCAAAGATGCAGGACAACTTCGGCTGGACGAAGCTCGCGAAGTACACCCGATCCGAGTCGTTCGACGAAATGAAGCACGCCGAGATCCTGACCGACCGGATCCTCTTCCTCGATGGACTGCCGAACTACCAACGGCTCTTCCACGTACGCGTGGGCCAGACGGTCACCGAGATGTTCCAGGCGGACCGCCAGGTCGAGGTGGAGGCGATCGACCGCCTCAAGCGGGGCATCGAGCTGATGCGCGGCAAGGGCGACATCACGTCCGCGAACATCTTCGAGTCGATCCTGGCCGACGAGGAGCACCACATCGACTATCTGGACACCCAGCTGGAACTGGTCGAGAAACTCGGCGAGCCGCTCTACATCGCGCAGCTGATCGAGCAGCCGGAGAGCTGACCGACGCGTGGCCGGTATCCGTACCCGGCCACGCTCAGGCGGCTTCGGGGAATCCGGCCGTCGGCCCGAGAGCGGGGACGGCGCCGGGTTCGGTACCGGCGTCCAGACGTTCGACCGTGCCGGGCGGCTGCTTCCGGTCGAGCAGTTCGCGGCGCGGACAGGCGCCGCGGCCGAGCATCGCCTGGATGGTGCGGACGCAGCTGCCGCAGTCGGTCCCCGCCTTGCAGGCGGAGGCTATCTGGCGGGGCGTGCAGGCGCCGGCTTCCGCATGCTTCTTGACCTGCTGCTCCGTGACGCCGAAGCACGAGCAGACGTACATGCGGGTTTCACCTCCCGGCGGGATGGATCGTGGCGGCCGTCCCGATAATCGGTGAGGCTAACCTAACCTTACCTGTCACCCGAGAGCGGCAAAAGCCCCGGAACGCCCTGTGGGGCACAGATCACATCGATCCGTGCCCCACAGTCGCAACTGCGCTACCAGCGGTGACGCCTACTGGTCCCGGTACATCTCGGCGACCAGGAACGCGAGGTCCAACGACTGGCTGCGGTTGAGCCGCGGGTCGCAGGCCGTCTCGTAACGCTGGTGCAGATCGTCCACGAAGATCTCGTGGCCGCCGCCGACGCACTCGGTGACGTCGTCACCGGTGAGCTCGACGTGGATGCCGCCCGGGTGGGTGCCGAGGCCCTTGTGCACCTCGAAGAAGCCCTTGACCTCGTCCAGGACGTCGTCGAAGCGGCGGGTCTTGTGGCCGGACGCGGCCTCGAAGGTGTTGCCGTGCATCGGGTCGGTGACCCAGGCGACGGTGGCACCGGAGGCGGTGACCTTCTCGACCAGCTCGGGGAGCTTGTCGCGGACCTTGTCGGCGCCCATCCGGACGATGAAGGTCAGCCGGCCGGGCTCGCGCTCGGGGTCGAGGCGGTCGATGTAGCCGAGCGCCTCGTCGACGGTGGTCGTCGGTCCGAGCTTGATGCCGATGGGGTTGCGGATCTTCGAGGCGAACTCGATGTGCGCGCCGTCCATCTGGCGGGTGCGCTCACCGATCCACACCATGTGTCCCGAGGTGTCGTACAGCTCGCCGGTGCGCGAGTCGGTGCGGGTCAGCGCCGACTCGTAGTCCAGCAGCAGGCCCTCGTGCGAGGCGTAGAACTCGACGGCCTTGAACTCGGCCGGGTCCGTGCCGCACGCCTTCATGAAGTTCAGCGCGTTGTCGATCTCGCGGGCCAGTGCCTCGTAGCGCTGGCCGGACGGGGACGACTTCACGAAGTCCTGGTTCCAGGCGTGCACCTGGCGCAGGTCGGCGTAACCGCCGGTGGTGAAGGCGCGGACGAGGTTCAGCGTGGAAGCGGATGCGTGGTACATCTGCTTCAGCCGGTCCGGGTCCGGGACGCGCTCGGCCTCGGTGAAGGCGAAGCCGTTGACGGAGTCGCCGCGGTAGGTCGGCAGGGTCACGCCGTCGCGGGTCTCGGTCGACTTGGAGCGCGGCTTGGAGTACTGGCCGGCGATCCGGCCCACCTTGACGACGGGCACGGAGGCCGCGTAGGTGAGGACGGCGCTCATCTGGAGCAGCGTCTTCAGCTTGGCGCGGATGTGCTCGGCCGACACGGCGTCGAAGGCCTCGGCGCAGTCACCGCCCTGGAGCAGGAACGCCTCGCCCTTGGCGACGGCT
Source organism: Streptomyces laculatispora (assembly GCF_017353455.1). Classification (GTDB taxonomy): domain Bacteria; phylum Actinomycetota; class Actinomycetes; order Streptomycetales; family Streptomycetaceae; genus Streptomyces; species Streptomyces laculatispora. The sequence goes on along the minus strand of NZ_JAFMPZ010000086.1, from coordinate 6,371 downwards.
CCCATGCGGGCGCGCAGCTGGTCGCACTCGCCCGCGAAGACGAGCGGCGGATACGACGCGAGGTCCGCGAGTACATCGCGCAGCGCCTCGGAGTCGGGGTACTCGGGCTGCTGCGCCGCGGGAAGGTCTCGCCAGGTGTTGCCACCGGCGACGGAGGTATTGGCGTTCACGGTCACGGGTTCCACATTACGGGGTCCTGTCGACTGCTTTTCCTGATGCTCAGTGACTGAGACGGACGAGGCGGCGTGCCAGTGACGAGGGACACAGTCGGGGCTGCTAGCGTCACCGTTTTCGGATGTCAAGCAAATGAACCGCAGGGGTGGGGTTTTGAAGCAGAACCATCGCAAGGACCTCAAGAAGAGACGGATGCTCTACGGGGTGGGGGCAGCGGTCGTGGCGACCGCGACGATCGGCACGGTCGCCATGGCGTCCCAGGACACCGTGACGACCGACAGCAAGCCGGCCTCCGCGGCCGCCGCGCTGCAGACGCAGTTCAAGGACGCGGCGCGCGAGTTCGACGTACCGCAGAGTGTGCTGATGGCGGTCTCCTACCGCCAGACGCTGTGGGAGAGCCACGACGGCGAGCCGAGCACCAGCGGCGCGTACAACGTCATGGGGCTCACCCGGGTCACCGAGGACGACATCGAGCAGCCGACGGACGCGGAGCGGCTCGCACACCTCAACATGAGCGGCGACCCGGCCGTGACGAAGCACTTCGACGCCGAGCGTGCCCTGCGCACCCTGCCGAAGCGGGTGGACACCGGCGCGGCCGAGCTGCACACACTGGACGAGGCCGCGAAGCTGATCGGCAAGCCGGCCGGCGCCGTGCAGGACGACACCGCGCAGTCCATCCGCGCGGGCGCGGCGCTGCTCGCGAAGTACCAGCGCGAGGCCACCGACTCGCTGCCCGACGACGCCGGCAAGTGGTACCCGGCCGTCGCGCGCTACAGCCAGGCACCGGACACCAAGGGCGCCACGCTCTTCGCCAACCGCGTCTTCGAGTCCGTCCGCAACGGCGAGAGCCGGCTGACGGCGGACGGCCAGCAGCTGTCGCTGCCCGCCGACCCGTCGGTGGCCCCGGTCAAACCCGCGAACATGCCGCTCGCGGCGACGAACGCGAGCACCACCGCGACCCCGGCCCCGGAGTGCCCGTCCGGGCTGAACTGCGACTTCAGGCCCGCCGGGTACAAGCAGAACAGCAGCGCCCCGGACGACTTCGGCAACTACAACGTCGCCGACCGTCCGGCGAGCGGCGAGGACATCCGCTACATCGTCATCCACGACACGGAGGGCGGGTACGACGGTTCGCTGGCCACCTTCCAGAACCCGGCGTCCTACGCGAGCGCGCACTATCTGATCCGGGCCAAGGACGGCCTGGTCACCCAGATGGTCGAGACCAGGAACGAGGCGTGGCACGCGGCGAACAAGACCGTGAACATGCACTCGGTGGGTATCGAGCACGAGGGCTACGCGATCAAGTCGGGCAGCTGGTACACCGAGCCGCAGTACGAGTCGTCCGCGACGCTCGTGAAGTACCTCGCCGCCCGGTTCTCCATCCCGCTCGACCGTGAGCACATCATCGGCCACGACGAGGTGCCCGGCGTCCTGGACGGCAACGTCGCCGGCCAGCACTGGGACCCGGGACCCTTCTGGGACTGGAACCACTACATGTCCCTGGTCGGCGCCCCGACCGGCGCCAGTGGCGCGGGCGGCCCGGTCAAGGCCGGCCAGGTGGTCCGGGTCGTGCCCCCGTTCACCACGGCCAACCAGCCGACGCTGACGTACGGCGGCAGCACGGTGGCCAAGCAGCCGACGAACTTCGGCTACCTCTACACCTCGGCCTCCACGACGTCCGCGATGATCAGCGACCCGTACATCCCGAACGTGAAGGCCACCGACGGCCCGAACTGGGGCAACAAGGTCGTCGCCGGAGGCCAGTACGTCGTCGCCGAGGCCAAGGCCGACTGGACCGCCATCTGGTACGGCGGCAAGAAGGCCTGGTTCCAGAACCCGGGCGGCCAGTTCACCAAGGCGGTCGCCAAGACCGCCCAGCCGGTGCTGAAGCCCAGGGCGGGTGTGACGTCCATCCCGGTGTACGGGCGCGCCTACCCGGAGGAAGCCGCCTACTCGGACACCGGTGTGCCGGTGCAGACGAAGAACGACGAGTCGCTGTCGAAGTACGTCGTCCCCGCAGGCCAGGCGTACCCGCAGGTGGGTCCGGCCCAGGCCGGTGACTACTGGTTCGCGGGTACGTTCGCCGGTACGGCCGAGAACGACCGGACGCTGGTGAAGGGGAGCACGAACCTCTTCTACCCGATCCGCTACAACCACCGCATCGCCTGGGTGAGGGCGAGCGACGTCCAGCAGGCGAGCAGCACCGTCCCGGACGCCGGGACGAACCGCTACAACATCATCGGCCGGGACAGCGCGGGCGACGTCTGGCAGTACCAGGGCACCGGCAGCGCCACGTCCCCGTACTACAAGCGCTACCTCATGGGCTACGGCTGGCAGAACTACACCGCCATGACCGCCATGACCGCGATGCGGGCCGACGGCACGGGCGACATCGTGGCCCGCGACAAGGACGGTGTGCTCTGGTACTACCGCGGCAGCGGCAACCCGGACAAGCCGTATCTGGCCCGGCTCAAGGTGGGCAGCGGCTGGAACCAGTACGACGGCATCTGGGGCATGCGCGACCTGGACGGGGACGGCAAGGCGGACGTGATCGCCCGCAACGGCTCCGGGGTGATCTATTTCTACAAGGGAACGGGTGACCCGGCGAAGCCCTTCGCCCCCAAGGCGCAGATAGGCACGGGCTGGCAGATCTACGACGCCGTCGTCTCCACCGGCGATCTGAACGGTGACGGCAAGGCTGACTTCGTGGCGCGGGACAAGTCCGGAGTGCTCTGGACCTACACGGGTACCGGCAGCGCCACCGCGCCGTATGCCAAGCGGGTGCAGATCGGTTCCGGCTGGGGCGCCTACAAGCTGATGCTGGGTCCGAGCGACCTGAACCGGGACGGCATCGGGGACCTGATCGGCGTGAACGGATCGGGAGAGCTCTGGTTCTACGCGGGCACCGGTAACGCGGCCAAGCCCTTCGCCGCCAAGGCGCAGGTCGGCACCGGCTGGCAGATCTACAACTCGCTGTTCTGAGCTGAGCCGAGTTGAGCTGACCGGACCGCAGGCCCGTTCCATCCATCGGGTGGAGCGGGCCTCCTCGTGCCCGATCGTGGGTTAGGGTTCGGGCATGTTCGCGCACTCGACCCGTAACTGGTGGTGGACCGCTCATCCGGCGGCCCACTGACTGCGCGTACGCAGAAAGACGCAGAGGCCGCCCGAGGGGCGGCCTTTTCCGTGTCCACGGGCCGTTCCTCCCAGCTGATTCCAGTGGAAGGAACACCCGCCATGACACCGCACCCGGCACCGCACACGATCGTCCAGAGACTTCTCGGCGAGGACTGCCCGCCCTTCGCCCTGCTCCGCAGGCGTACCCCCGGCCATGACCACGACACCGTCGAGGTGCTGATCGGTGAGGTGCGGGAGGTGGACCGGCTGGCGGACCTCCCGGTCTGTGAGCGGCCCTCGCTCGCCCTGGTGCCGTTCCGGCAGATCGCCGAGCGCGGCTTCGACGTACGGGACGACGGAACACCGCTGGCCGTCCTGGTCGCGGACGAGACCTACGCGCTGCCGCTCGACGAGACGCTGGAGCAGCTCCCCGCGCACGAGGTGCGGGTCCGGGACGGCGCTTTCGATGTCGCCGACGAGGAGTACGCGGGGACCGTCCGGCGGGTCATCGAGGACGAGATCGGCCGGGGCGAGGGCGCGAACTTCGTCATCCGGCGGACCTTCCGGGGTGAGATCCCGGGGTTCGGGAGGGCGGACGCGCTGGCGCTGTTCCGGCGGCTGCTGGCCGGTGAGCGGGGCGCGTACTGGACGTTCGTCGTGCACACCGGGGACAGGACACTGGTCGGGGCCAGCCCCGAGGTGCATGTGCGGATGTCCGGCGGGACGGTCGTGATGAACCCGATCAGCGGCACCTACCGCTACCCCGCCGAAGGGCCGTCCGCCGAGAGCCTGCTGGCCTTCCTCGGCGACCGAAAGGAGACCGAGGAACTCTCCATGGTGGTCGACGAGGAGCTGAAGATGATGTGCACCGTCGGCGACATGGGCGGTGTGGTGATCGGCCCCCGGCTCAAGGAGATGGCCCATCTCGCGCACACGGAGTACGAGTTGCGCGGGCGCTCCTCGCTGGATGTGCGCGAGGTGCTGAAGGAGACCATGTTCGCGGCGACGGTCACCGGCTCCCCCGTGCAGAACGCCTGCCGGGTCATCGAGCGGTACGAGACCGGCGGGCGCGGCTACTACGCGGGTGCGCTGGCCCTGCTGCGGCAGGGACCCGACGGGGCGCAGACGCTGGACTCGCCGATCCTGATCCGGACCGCCGACATCTCGGCGCGGGGGCAGCTCAGGGTGCCGGTCGGGGCGACGCTGGTGCGCCACTCCGACCCGGCGGGCGAGGTCGCCGAGACCCACGCGAAGGCGGCCGGGGTGCTGACCGCGCTGGGCGTGCTGCCGGGCCGGCCGAGAACCGTGGGCGCGCCGCCGCGACTGGCCGCGGACCCGCGGGTGCGGGCGGCGCTGGACGCCAGGCGGGACGGGCTCGCACCGTTCTGGCTGCGGATGCAGGAGCGCACCGACGAGCTGTCCGGCCATGCGCTGGTGATCGACGGCGAGGACACGTTCACCGCGATGCTGGGGCATCTGCTGCGCGCCTCGGGTCTCGATGTGTCGGTGCGCCGCTACGACGAACCGGGGCTGCGCGCGGCCGTGCGGGCGCACGAGGGGCCCGTGGTGCTGGGCCCCGGGCCGGGGAATCCGGGCGATCCGGACGATCCGAAGATGCGGCAGCTGCGGGCACTGGCGGCGGAGCTGGTCCAAGGCCACCGGCACGGGCTGCTGGGGGTGTGCCTGGGCCATGAGCTGATCGCTGCGGAGCTGGGGCTGGAGATCGTCCGCAAGACGGTGCCGTACCAGGGTGCGCAGACCCGGATCGAGCTGTTCGGGCGGCCGGAGACGGTCGGCTTCTACAACAGTTTCACCGCGCGCTGCGACGACGCCGTGGCCGCCGAGCTGGCGGCGCACGGCATCGAGGCGAGCGTGGACGGGGCGACCGGGGAGCTGCACGCGCTGCGCGGGGACGGCTTCGCCTCGGTGCAGTTCCACCCGGAGTCGGTGCTGACGCTGCGCGGCTCGGCGATCGTGAGCGAGCTGCTGGCCGGACTGCCGGTGCGCGGCTGAGGCGGCCGCCCGGACCCTGTCGGGTGCTCAGGGTCCGGGCGGCGCCGGGACCAGGACGTTGGCACTGCGGCGGCGGGCCAGGTAGTCGTCGACGTTCTGGACGGTGGCCTCGATGATCTGGCCCACCGCGTCCTCGGTGTAGTACGCCTGGTGCGAGGTGACGATGACGTTCGGGAAGGTGACCAGCCGGGCCAGGGTGTCGTCGTCGATGCCCTCGATCGACTTGTCGAGGAAGAAGAGCCCGGCCTCGGCCTCGTACACGTCGAGTCCGACGCCGAGGAACCGGCCGGCCCGCAACTCCCCGACCAGGGCGGTGGTGTCGACGAGTCCGCCGCGGCTGGAGTTGATCAGGATCGCGTCGTCCTTCATCCGGGCCAGGGCGTCCTTGCCGATGACGTGGTGGGTCGAGGGCAGCAGCGGGACGTGCAGGCTGATCAGGTCGGACTCGGCGAGGAGCTGGTCCTTGTCGACGTACCGCATGCCGAGCTCGACGCAGGCCGGGTTCTCGGCGACGTCCCAGCCCAGCAGATTCATGCCGAAGCCATGGGCGATCCGGGTGAAGGCCTCACCGATCTTGCCGGTGCCGACGACACCGGCCGTGCGGCCGTGCATGTCCCGGCCGAGGAGCCCGTCGAGGCGGAAGTCGAAGTCGCGGGTGCGGCCGGCGGCCCGGATGACGCGGCGGTTGACCGCCATGGCGAGGGTCCAGGCGAATTCGGCGACCGAGTGGGGCGAGTAGGAGGAGACCCGGGCCACGCGCATGGCGAGGCGCTCGGCGACGTCCAGGTCGATGTTGTTGAAGCCGGTGGAGCGCTGGGCGATCATCTGCGTGCCGCCGGCCGCGAGGGTCTGCAGGACGCTGCTGCCCAGGTCGGCGTTGACGCTGGTGGAGATGATCTCGTAGCCGGCCGCGATGGGTGCGGTGTCCCGGTTCAGGAAGACGTCCAGGCAGCGGACCTCGTGTTTCCCGGCGAAGGCTTTCTCGATCAGCGGCTTCTCGTCGGACTGCACGCCGAAGGCCAGGATTTCCACTGCGTCTCCCGTGACTGATGCGGGTGAGGTGGGGGGCC
>NZ_JAFMPZ010000085.1 GCF_017353455.1 Streptomyces laculatispora | reverse complement strand
CCGCCCCGCCGACGAAGCCCTCGATCCACGCGGCGGCGTCGGCGGGCGGTGTGCCGGGCGACAGGGCCAGGCCCATCAGCCGGGCCGCGTCGTCCTGTTCGAGGTGCCCGTCGTCGAGCAGCAACCGGGCGGCCCGGCCCCGGATCACGCCTGCGACCGTGTCGCGGGCGGCGAGCTTGCGCAGCACCGCCCTCCAGCGTTCGCGCAGCCCGTCCGCGCTCGCCGGGACGGCGCCGGCGAGCAGCCCGACCGCCGTGTGGACGCCGTCCACCTGGCGGCGCAGCGCGGCGGCCCCGTCGTCGTCGAGTCCGGTGCAGGCGGGTGGCAGTCCGACGCAGATCCGCTCCGCCAGCCCGGCCGCGACCTCCCCGAGCGCCGCGGTGTCCGTGGACCGGACGTCCCCGTAGCGCAGCGTCCGGGCCAGGGACGGCAGGGCGTCGGCGAGGTGGCCGACGTCCGTGTCGAGGGCAGCACGGTCGGCGAGCACGCGCATCACGACGGGCAGCGCTTCGGGCAGTTCGGCCAGCAGGCACCGTTCGGCGAGCGCGGTGACCTCGGCGAGGGCGGTGGCCGCCACGGCGTCCGACTCGGCGCGGGCGGTCGCGGCGGAGAGCACGGTGGTGCCCCATACGCCCGCCTCCGCGACGCGTACGTACAACTCGGGCTCCCAGCGCAGCCGCCAGCTCTCCCGGAAGGTGCCGGTGCTCCCCCGGCCCTCGGTGGTCTCGCCCCAGCCGACGCCGAGGATCCGCAGCCGGTGCAGCAGCCGGCTGCGGGCCGCGTCGGTGTCCTTACGGAGGTCGAGCTCCATGTCCCGTTCGGACGCCTCCGGTTTGAGCCGCAGGGTGCGCTGCAGGCGGGTGAGGTCGCGCTGGAGCGGCACGGCGGGGGCGGTGTCCGGTACCTCGCCGAGTGTCCCGCCGACGATCAGCCGGTCCCGGACGAGGGCGAGCGGTACGTCGGAGCCCTCGCACATCACGGCGCGGACGGCGTCGGTCGCCTCGCTCAGTCCGGCGAGCGGCCGGCCCCGCATGGCGGCGAGGGTCGCGGCGAGCCGGACGGCCTCGATGACATGGGCGGACGACACGAACCGGTCCTCGTCACGCAGGAGTCCGGCGACCTTGGTCATCCACCGTTCGACCGGGCGGTCCGGGGATGCGAAGAGGTGTGCGTACCAGCCGGGTGAATCGATCCCGGCCCCGTATCCGCTGTGCCGGGCGAGCCGGTGGTGGGTCCAGGGCACCCAGGTCAGCTCGGCCTTGGTCTTGGGCAGTCCCTTGAGGAGGGCCCGGTCGGCGGCGAGCGTCGTCCTCGCTTCGAGCGCGGGTACGTGCCAGGCACCGCAGACCACGGCGAAGCCGTCGCCGAACTCCTTGCGCGCCGTGCGCAACTGGATCCGCATGTACGCCTCGCGGACCGCGTCCCTGGGGTGGCCGCCGTCCCCGTACACCTCGCGCAGCGCGGTCATCGCCTCGCCGAGCGCGGCGAAGGCCGCCAACGGGTCGCCGGGGCCGCCGTCGTGGGCGCGGTGCTCGACGACGTCCTCCCACCAGCGCTCGGGGTCGTCGTAGCCCGCGGTCTCGGCCAGTACCCCGATGGGGTCGACCGGGACGGGCGGGGAGCCCGCTTCCCCGGCCTGTTCCGCCGGGCCCCGGCGCTCGTCCTCCTCCGTCATGGCCAGCGAGTGGGCGGCCGGCAGGTCGATGAAGCGGACCGGGACGCCGTGCGCGAGGGCCCAGCGGATCGCGACCCATTCGGGCGAGAACTCGGCGAGCGGCCAGAACGCCGCCCGTCCGGGATCGTCCACCGCATGGGCGAGCAGTGCGACGGGCGGCCGCATCTGCTCGTCGGCGGCGAGCGGCAGCAGCGCGTCGCCCTCGGGCGGGCCCTCGATGAGCACCGCCCGCGGACGGGCGGCCTCCAGTGCGGCGCCGACGGCGCGGGCCGAGCCGGGGCCGTGGTGCCGCACCCCCAGCAGCAGCGGCCCGCCGGGGCGCGGGGCGCCGGTCACAGGGAGGCCTCACGGCAGGCGCGGTAGAAGTCCTTCCAGCCGTCCCGCTCGCGCACCACCGTCTCCAGGTACTCCTGCCAGACCACCCGGTCGGCGGCCGGGTCCCGGACGACCGCGCCGAGGATGCCGGCCGCGACGTCCCCGGCACGCAGCACCCCGTCGCCGAAGTGGGCGGCGAGGGCGAGGCCGTTGGTGACGACGGAGATGGCCTCGGCCGTGGACAGCGTCCCCGAAGGCGACTTGATCCTGGTGCGGCCGTCGGTGGTGACCCCGTCGCGCAGCTCGCGGAAGACGGTGACCACGCGGCGGATCTCCGCGAGGCCGTCGGGCGCGGGAGGCAGGTCGAGGGAGCGGCCGACCTGGTCGACGCGCCGCGAGACGATGTCGACCTCGGCCTCGGGGGTGGCCGGCAGTGGCAGCACCACCGTGTTGAACCGGCGGCGCAGGGCACTGGACAGCTCGTTGACCCCGCGGTCGCGGTCGTTGGCCGTGGCGATGACGTTGAAGCCGCGGACGGCCTGGACCTCCTGGCCCAGTTCGGGCAGCGGCAGGGTCTTCTCGGACAGGATGGTGATCAGGGAGTCCTGCACATCGGCGGGGATGCGGGTGAGCTCCTCGATCCGCGCGGTTATGCCCTCGGACATGGCGCGCATCAGCGGGCTGGGCACCAGCGCGTCGCGGCTGGGGCCGTGCGCGAGCAGTTCCGCGTAGTTCCACCCGTAGCGGACCGCTTCCTCGGGTGTGCCCGCCGTGCCCTGGACGAGGAGGGTCGAGTCGCCGCTGACGGCGGCCGCGAGATGCTCGGACACCCAGGTCTTGGCGGTGCCGGGCACCCCGAGCAGCAGCAGCGCCCGGTCGGTGGCGAGCGTGGTGACGGCGACCTCCACGAGGCGGCGCGGGCCCACGTACTTGGGTGTGATCACGGTGCCGTCGGACAGGGCGCCACCCAGCAGGTACGTGGCGACGGCCCAGGGCGACAGCCGCCAACGGGCGGGCCGCGGGCGGTCGTCGGCGGCCGCGAGTGCCTTCAGCTCATCGGCGAAGGCGTCCTCGGCGTGCGGGCGCAGCGCCTCGGCGCCCACGGCTGCGGTGGTTTCGGACACGGTCATGGATCCCCCTCCAGATCGGTCGGCCCGATGTGGTTCCCACCGTGCACCATGGCACTGACAATCGGCTTTCCCGCAGGTCAAAGGCGGTTGTCAGTGGTGCGTCCTACCGTCGTGTCCATGCTGCTGACTGACGGGGGAGAACCCTTGCGCACCGCCGCTCCGGCGGCGCGCTGGACGGTGGAGCAGGTCCTGGCCCTGGCTCCTGACGAGGCCTCACGCAAGGCGGGGAACAAGCTCGGTTCGGCCGGGCCGTGGTCGGACACCGGGTGGGACGGCCCGGGTGCGGTGTGGGGGCTGTGCAGGGGGAGCGGGAGCAAGCCGTACCGCACGGTGATCGATACCACCGGCCCCGCGTACAGGTGCAGTTGCCCCAGCCGGAAGTTCCCCTGCAAGCACGCGCTGGGCCTGTTGCTGCTCCGGGCGTCCGACGAGGGGGCCCTGCCCGCCGCCGATCCGCCCGACTGGGCCGGTGAGTGGCTGGCGGGCCGCCGCCGCCGCGCGGAGGCCGCGGAGGTGAAGGAGCGGCCGGAGGGGGGTGAGGGCACCGCGGCCGGACCCGCCGATCCGGCGGCCGCCCGGCGGCGGGCCGAGCGCCGGGCCGGGCGGATCAGCGGCGGCGTGCGGGAGCTGGAACAGCGCCTGACCGACCTGGTGCGCGGCGGTCTGGCCGCGGCCGAGCAGTCGGGATACGGGCTGTGGGAGGAGACGGCGGCCCGCATGGTCGACGCCCAGGCGCCCGGTCTGGCTGGACGGGTAAGGGAGTTGGGCGCGATCCCGGGTTCCGGACCGAGCTGGCCGGTGCGGCTGCTGGAGGAGTGCGCGCTGCTGCATCTGCTGGACACGGGCTGGCTGGGCATCGACCGGCTGCCGCCCCCACTGGCGGCCACGGTCCGTACCCGGGTCGGGCTGCCGGCCCCCGCCGAGGGTCCGCCGGTCCGTGATCACTGGCTGGTCCTCGCCCAGTACGACACCCCCGAGGGCAAGATCGTCGCCCGCCGTATCTGGCTGTACGGGAGGCAGTCGGGCCGGACCGCGCTGCTGCTGTCCTTCGGGGCCGCCGGCCGTTCCCCCGGACAGGCCCTGCCGGTGGGCGTCACGCTGGATGCCGAGCTCACGCCCCATCGGGGATCGGGACAGCTGAGGGCCGAACTCGGGACGCGGTTCGGGACGCCGGCACCGGCCGGGACGCCGCCGCCGGGCGTCACGGTCGCCGGGGCGGTCGCCGCGTACGGGCGGGCCCTGGGCGACGACCCCTGGCTGGACTCCTGGCCGGTGACGCTGCGCGACGTCATACCCGTGCCGTCCGAGGACGGCTGGCAACTGGCGGACGCGGAAGGGGATTCGGCCCTGCCGATCGCCCCGGCCGCGCTGTCCCGGCCCGCGCTGTGGAAGCTCGTCGCGCTCTCCGGCGGCGGTCCGCTCACCGTCTTCGGCGAATGCGGCCACCGCGGTTTCGATCCGCTCGCGGCCTGGCCGCCCGTGCGCGAGGGCGGCCAGGCCGCGAGCGGATCGAAACCGCGGTGTCCGCCTTCGCCGAAGACGGTGAGCGCACCGCCGCCTGCGAGCGCGACGAGCTTCCACAGCGCGGGCCGGGACAGCGCGGCCGCGGCGATCGGCAGGGCCGAATCCCCTTCCGCCTCCGCCACTTGCCAGCCGTCCCCGGACGGCACGGGTATGCC
>NZ_JAFMPZ010000481.1 GCF_017353455.1 Streptomyces laculatispora | reverse complement strand
GTCCTTCACCTCCGGGGCGAGATGGGTGGCGGTGCCGGCGGGGGGCGCGGCGGACTCGGTGACCCCGGCGCACTCGGTGGCCTTGGCGGCCTCAGCGGATGTGCCGGCCTCGGCGGATGTGGAGACCTCGGCGGTGGTGCCGGGGATGCGGCGGTCGCGCCTGAAGCCGGTGAGGGGTACCTGCTCGGGCCGGTCGTGACAGTGGTGGTTGCGCCACGGTGTCCAGGGACGGCAGCAGGAGTGCGCTGCCGAGGCGGGCTCGGCGATCCGGCCACCGGACCTGCCGGCGAAGACAGCCCGGCCGCCGTGGGCGGTATGGGCATTGCTCCAGTCCTGGAACATCTCGAACGCCGCGTGATCGATGAAGAAGCCGTCCAGCTCGACGACCACGTCCGCGTTCTGGGGCAGCTGGCCCAGCGTCCGGTTGAGCCGTGGCACGGCCAGGAACGTCAACTGGCCCCGTACGACGACCAGATGCTGGCCGCTCTGTTCGGTCACGGTGATCCTGGTCCGCGCCAGTCGGTGCAGGGCGACGGCCACTGCCACCGCGATCCCGATCGCCACGCCCTTGAGGACACCGAAGAGCAGTACCCCGGAGATCGTCGCCCCGTACACCAGGAATTCCCGGTGCCTGTGGACGTTGCGGATGTGGGCGAAGTTCACCATCTGGATGCCGACCACCATCACGAGCGCGCCGAGGGCGGCCAGCGGGATCCACTCCAGCGCGGTGACCAGCAGACCGGTGGCGAGCAGCACCCAGACGCCATGCAGCACGGTGGAAGCACGGCTGGTCGCCCCGGCCCGTACATTCGCCGAACTGCGCACCGCGCCACCGGAGACCGCCAGCCCGCCCAGCAGACCCGATACCGCATTGGCGATGCCTTGTGCGCGTAGTTCCCGGTCGAGGTCCGAGCGCTTGACGGGGGGCGAGGCCGGGCCGGAGCCGGGCTCGGGGAGGTCAGCCGTGTGCTCGGACGGACGCTCGGCCGTGTGCTCGTCGTCCCGTTCGACAGCCGGGCCGGTAGACCGCTCGCTGCTCCGGTCGGCGGCCAGCTTGTCCACAGCGACGGCGGCGAGCATGGATTCCAGGCTTGCCACCAGCATCATGGTGAACACGGCTGTGGCCAGGCCGAGTACGGGTCCCTGCGGCATTTCGGGCAGGGCGTGCGAGCGCCAGGACGGCAGATCGACCCGTGCGATCGACGGTGCCGCGAAGGCCGCCACGGCAGTGGCGAGGGTCACGGAGACCAGGGCTGCCGGAATCCGCCGCATGACGCGGCCGGGCCGCCCCGGAATCCGGGGCCACAGCACCAGAATCGCGATGGTCAGACCGCCGATCAGCGGTGCGGCGGGGCCGACCTGCTCCAACCGGGCAGGCAGGGTGAGGGCATTGGAGACGGCTGAGCTCTCCGGTGAACCGCCCAGCACGATGTGCAGCTGAGCGAGCGCGATGGCCACGCCGATGCCGGCGAGCGTGCCGTGCACGATGGCGGGGCTGACGGCGAGCGCGCTGCGAGCGGCCCGCAGTGAACCCAGGAGGATCTGCAGCAGACCCGCGCCGATGGTGATCGCGCAGGTGGTGCGCCAGCCGTAGATCTGGATCAGCTCGGCGGTCACCACGGTCAGCCCGGCGGACGGCCCGGAGACCTGGAGCGGGGTGCCGCCGAGCAGACCGGCGACGATGCCGCCGACCGCGGCGGAGATGAGACCGGCTTCCAGCGGTGCATCCATGGCGACGGCCAGGCCGAGCGACATGGGGATGGCGAGCAGGAAGACGGTGATCGATGCGGACAGGTCGGCGCCCGCGATGCGGAATCGTCCGCCGCGACGCGGCGGCGGGCTGTGAGGTCGCTTGACCCCGGATGACCGGGGAGGGCGCGAACTGCGGGATGAGTGGTCATGGCGAGTGGGGACGCAGGCAGGCATGTTTCCCGTCTCCTCCGGGGCAGCGCGGTCGCGGAACGTGGGGACGCGGCCGTGGGTCACGGCGTGCAGCGGCGGGATATCTCAATTCTCGGTAAACAGATCGTAATGGAGAGTAAAGACTTGTGTCCATGATTGAGGGCAAATGGTCCATCTAATCACCCATTCCAGTGAATAGGCAGCTTTTCATTCGGCCTGTCGCGCGGATTTGTGTGCTGTGCGTGCGACTTTGACCGCGCCAGGACGGCACTTCGGCGCAACCGAACCTGCAAGGAAGAGGGTGGGCGGATGATGGCCGCCGCGAAGAGGATCGCCTTGGGCGTCATGGCCGTTGCGCTGGTCGCGGGAGTGGCCGGCTGCTCCGGGTCGGGCGAATCCGGGTCCGGTGTCGTGAGCGGAGCGGCCGGAGCGAAGAAGAAGGCCGTCGGCGAGGCTCCCAGGAGTGTGTTCCGGCTCATCGGTGACGGCTCCACGGCCTTTACCGGCGCTCAGCCGAAGCAGCCCGCGGTGCGGCGGCTGGCCCCCGGTCAAAAGCCCCCGCAGTTCGTGGTGTTCTCGTGGGACGGCGCAGGGGAGGACAGCCAGCGGCTCTTCTCGCACTTCCGCGAGGTGGGCAAGAAGTACGACGCGAACATGTCGTACTTCCTCAGCGGCGTGTACCTGCTGCCGGAAGCGAAGCGGAAGCTCTACGACCCGCCCAAGCACAACGCCGGCAGTTCCGACATCGGCTTCAACGACACCAAGGGGATCCGGGACACCCTCACTCAGGTCCGCGGTGCCTGGCTGGACGGCAACGAGATCGGCACCCACTTCAACGGCCACTTCTGCGGCAAGGACGGTGGAGTCGGCACCTGGTCCGTTGCCGAGTGGAAGAGCGAGATCAGCCAGGCGAAGTCCTTCGTGAAGGGCTGGAAGTCGAACGATCCCGAGCTCAAGGGCATGAAGCCGCTGCCCTTCGACTACGACAAGGAACTCATCGGCGGCCGCACCCCCTGCCTGGAGGGGCAGAAGAACATGGTGGCGGCCGCACGCTCGATGGGCTTCCGCTACGACTCCAGTGGTGTCAACGACCAGGTCTGGCCGAAGAAGAAGAGTGGTATCTGGGACCTCTCGATGCAGCTCGTCCCGGTGCCGGGGCGCGAATTCGAGACGCTGTCGATGGACTACAACTTCATGTTCAACCAGTCCGGTACGACGCAGGGTGACCCGGACCAGCACGAGTACTGGGGCAACCAGATGCGGGACGGCCTGCTCCAGGCCTTCGACCGCTCGTACGACGGAAACCGCGCCCCGCTGATCATCGGCAACCACTTCGAGTCCTGGAACGGCGGCACGTACATGCGCGCCATCGAGAAGACGATCGAGACCGTCTGCACCAAGCAGGGTGTGCGCTGCGTGTCCTTCAAGCAGCTGGCGGACTGGCTGGACGCGCAGGACCCGGCGGCGCTCGCGAAGCTCGGCACGCTGAAGGTCGGTGAGGCACCCAGGAAGAGCTGGGCGGCCTTCCTCGGCCGGGCCGCGAGTCCCGGCAAGGCCAAGGGCAAGGAAGAGGAGCAGGACAAGGCTGCCGCGAAGGTGCCCGCCGGGTCGGACGGGAAGCCCGCCGACCCGGACGCCCGCAAGTGAGGATGCGGCCGACTGGGGCTGCCGTGTCCCGTGTGCCCGATGCGGCCCCAGCCGGTGACCGGTGACCGGTGACCGGTCACCGGTGACCGGCGCCCGACGGGCCGGTGACCGAACCCGACCAGTGCCGGGCGCCCGGATGAACGGGGCCGGCCGGTGCCGGGCAGCTTGGAACCGGCCCGGCCCCGGCCGGCCGTGTTGGGGGTGCCCCGTACCGAAGTCGGTCAGGGGCACCGTCCGATCAGGCCGGCTGGGCTGCCCCGGTCTGGGCACCGTGCTCGTCGAGTACGAAGGCGGGGTCCACCTGGGCTGCCAGGTCGGCCCCTGTCTTCTCGTTGCCCCAGCTCTCCGCGTTCTTCAGATGGAAATGCACCATCTGCCGCGTGTAACGCTCCCAGTCGCGCTGTCCGTACGAGTCCTCCGCGGCGTTCTGCAGAGCCTGCAGGGCCATCCGGTTGTCCGCCTCCAGCAGCTCGAAGCGGGCTGGGCGGCCCTTCTCCATGGCCCGCACCCAGTCGGAATGGCCGACGGCGACCAGCAGGTCGTCGCCGACCTCGGCGCGCAGGAAGTCCAGATCGTCCTCCCCCTGCACTTTGTTGCCGACGACCTTCAGCGCGACTCCGAAGTCACGCGCGTACTCCTTGTACTGGCGGTAGACCGAGACTCCCTTGCGGGTCGGTTCCGCGACCAGGAACGTCATGTCGAAGCGGGTGAACATTCCCGAGGCGAAGGAGTCCGAGCCGGCGGTCATGTCGACCACGACGTACTCCTCGGGGCCGTCGACGAGATGGTTGAGGCAGAGCTCGACCGCGCCGACCTTGGAGTGATAGCAGGCCACCCCCAGGTCCGACTCGGTGAACGGCCCGGTGGCCATCAGCCGGATGTCCCCGTCGTCGAGCCCGACCGTGCGCGCGCATGCGTCGTAGATCGGGTTGTCCTCGCGCACACGGAGCAGTCGCGAGCCCTCGCCGGGCGGCGTCGTCTTGATCATCGTCTCGACCGAAGCGATGCGGGGATTGCTGCCGCGCAGATACTCCTTGATCAGAGGCAGCTGCGCTCCCATGGCGGGCAGCGCTGCGGCCTCCTCCTCGTCGAGGCCGAGCGCGGCCCCGAGATGCTGGTTGATGTCGGCGTCCACCGCGACGACGTGGGCCTCATTGGCGGCAAGGTGGCGGATGAAGAGCGAGGACAGCGTGGTCTTGCCGCTGCCGCCCTTCCCTACGAAAGCGATCTTCATGTTCACCTAGGGTAGTGGCACGATCGCTATCCGTTGTCGAACTTCGTGAAGAAGGCCACTCCGGGGGAGCAGGCGCGTGAGGGGCGCGTAGCCTCGCTACTTATGAGTACGACTTCCTCGGACCCGCTCGCCACTCTGGGTACCCTGCCGGGCGTGACGGACGCGGTGGACTCCGTACGCAAGGCTGTCGATCGCGTCTACGGTCACCGCGTCATGCGGCGCCGCAGCAACGAAGTCACCTCGGAGGCGGCCCTGCGGGGCGCCCGTGGGTCGGCCGCGCTCTCCGGTGCTGACTGGAACCTGGAAGAGGTGCGCCGACGTACCGACTTCACCGGGGACAGTGAAGCGCGTGTGGTCGGGGCTGCTCTGCGGTTGACCGCAGAGGCGGGCCAACTGCTCTCCATCTGGCGGCAGTCGCCGTTGCGTGTGCTGGCGAGGCTGCATCTGGTGGCGGCCGGTGGCGCGGCGCCCGAGGATGCCGTCGGCCGGCCCCGCCTGGCGGGTGAGCCGGTGGACGAGCCGCTGATCGAAGCGCCGCTGCCCGACGCCGATGAGGTGGCGGGGCGGCTGGAAGGGCTCAGCGGGCTCATCCTTTCGGGGAGTGAGGCGCCCGCTCTGGTGACGGCTGCGGTCGTGCACGGTGAACTGCTGGCCCTGCGTCCCTTCGGTTCGTACAACGGCCTGGTCGCGCGGACCGCCGAGCGGATCGTGCTGATCGGCAGCGGGCTCGACCCGAAGTCGATCTGTCCGGCAGAGGTCGGCCACGCCGAGCAAGGGCGGGCGGCGTACGTAGCAGCCTTCGAGGGTTATCTGTCGGGAACGCCGGAGGGGATGGCGGCCTGGATCGCGCACTGCGGGCGCGCGGCGGAACTCGGCGTCCGGGAATCGACGGCGGTCTGCGAGGCGCTCCAGCGCGGCGCCGCGTAGCGACCGGATGGCCGGAGATTCCCGGCGGCCCGGACGCCGGGGAGTGCCCGGCGAAAAGGGGTGCGGCGGTACCGACCTCGGTACCGCCGCTGGCATGTCCGCCCGGTTACCAAGCGTCCTCTATATATGCCCATCAGGTCGGGTGCTTTGCCCGTTCCTGGTGCGGCTGGCCCGTAATCGACGGGTCGACGTCGCGTGGGTGCCCGGCTTTCATGCGCGGTCCGTGGGGCCTTCTCTGCGTTACAGGTCATCCTCACGGATGTCCTTGGTCTCGCGGGCCGTTGAGTCCTTTGTACTCCTGGGGCCGGGTGAGCGGTAGTGCTGGCGGCACTTCTTTACTTTTGGGTTCAATTACGGACTAGTCGGTTCAATTGGGTGTGCAGGGAATTCGGGAGCGGTAATGGCGGCCCGCGGCTGATTTCCGGGGTATCCGGGGTGGTCGATGGCCCGGTTGGGCGGGGAGGGGCGTTCGTCGTCCGGGTTTCCGCCGACGGGGCCGAGGGCGGGCTGCGTCATGCGGACGCCGCGGCGGTGCGCCGGCGGGCGGTGTACCAGACGAGCCCGGCGGCGAGAGCGGCTGCGCCCACTGCTGCCGCGGCCATGAGTGCCGGGCGCGGCGGCAACGAGAAGGCGGGCAATCGCTGCTTGAGCCGGACCGGGCGGTCGAAGACGAGAATCGGCCACTCCCGGAGAGTCGCCTCGCGGCGTAGGGCGCGGTCCGGATTGACCGCGTGCGGATGGCCGACGGACTCCAGCATCGGCACATCGGTCGCGGAATCGCTGTAGGCGTAGCAGCGCGCGAGGTCGTAGCCCTCGGAAACGGCGAGGGCCTTGATGGCCTCTGCCTTCGTCGGCCCGTACGCGTAGTACTCCACCTCACCGGTGAAGCAGCCGTCGTCACCGACGACCATGCGCGTGGCGACGACGCGGTCGGCACCGAGCAGCTCACCGATCGGTTCGACGACCTCGGCGCCAGAGGCCGAGACGATGACCACATCGCGTCCCGCGGTGTGATGTTCCTCGATGAGCGTCGCCGCTTCGTCGTAGATGATCGGGTCGATCAGATCGTGCAGAGTCTCGGCGACGATTTCCTTCACCTGCTGGACGTTCCAGCCTTTGCAGAGCGCGGAGAGATACTCGCGCATCCGCTCCATCTGGTCGTGATCTGCGCCCCCGGCAAGGAACACGAACTGTGCGTACGCAGTGCGCAGTACGGCACGGCGGTTGATCAGCCCGCCTTGGTAGAAGGACTTGCTGAAGGTCAGCGTCGAAGACTTCGCAATGACCGTCTTGTCCAGGTCAAAGAAGGCTGCTGTGCGCGGCAAGAAGCAGTTTTCCACAAGGCAGAGCATAGAGGCCCACCATTCGGCGTAAACTCCGGCGCGTGGGTTTGCCTGAGAAGGCGCTCGGGTACACCATGGAAGTCACGGATCGTTCGCGACCGTGCTAACCCGGTCCGGCTCCTCCCCCCCCGAGTCGGCCGTGGG
>NZ_JAFMPZ010000084.1 GCF_017353455.1 Streptomyces laculatispora | reverse complement strand
CTCCAGTACTGCCGTCCGTTGCCCAGCCGCCCGCCGAGCCCGGCCCGGAAGAGCGGGAAGAGCCGGCCCCAGGCCCCGCCCTCCCGGGCGACGACCAGTCCGGTGCGGGCGTGCACGGTCCGCACCCCGGCCTCCTCCGCGGCGGCCGTGGCCTCTTCCCACTCCACGCACACCGACGGCAGGAACCCGTCGCCGGGCGGCGCGCTCTCGTCGACCGCCCGGTCCCCGGTGTCGCCGTAGAAGCCGATCGCGGACCCGGCCAGCAGTACCCTCGGCGGAGTGTCGAGCGAGGCGACGGCCTCCGCGATCGCGGCGGTGCCCAGCACCCGGCTGTCCCGGATCTCGCGCTTGTACGCCTCGGTCCAGCGGTGGTCGCCCACTCCGGCCCCGGCGAGGTGGACGACGGCGTCGCAGCCCACCAGTCCGGCCACGTCGACGTAACCGCGCTTCGGGTCCCACTCCACCTCGTCGCCGGACCGGGCCGGGTGCCGGACCAGCCGGACCACCTCGTGCCCGTCGGCCCGCAGGGAGCGCACGAGGGCCGCTCCGATGAGTCCGGTCGATCCGGTGACGGCAATGCGGGAGCGCAGCATGCTGCCATCCTGCCGTACGAACCGGGCAGGGGCGGCGTGGCACAGTTGCGCGCATGTCCGAGATTCCCGCGCACCAGGCCCACCCCGTCCGTCCCTCGGTCCTCTCCGACGAAGCCGCTCTCGGTGAACTCGACCGCTCCACCTGGTCGACGCTGCACGCCGTGTCGCCGAGGCCGCAGCCGCCGTACCCGCCGTTCTTCGACGACAGCCACCGGCCGCCGGACTTCCTGGTGGCCGAGGCGCGGGACGCGGCGGGCGAGGTGCGGCTGGCCGGGTACACCAGGCTGGTCCCGCCGACCCCGCTGGCCTGCAATACGCACGTACGCCAGATACAGGGCCTGGCCGTGGCCGACTGGGCCCGCGGCCGGGGGATCGCCAGGGGGCTCCTTCGGGCGGCGATGGCGGTGGCGCGGAACCAGGGCGCGAACCGGATGACCCTGCGGGTACTCGGGCACAACACGCCCGCGCGTGCGCTGTACGCGTCGGAGGGGTTCGTCGTCGAGGGAGTGCTGCCCGGTGAGTTCTTCCTGGGCGGGCGCTATGTCGACGACGTGCTGATGGGGCGCTCGCTCGCTCCTTGAGCGGGTCGCCGCTCAGGCTCTCCGCTCAGGCCGTGAACAGCCGCATTCCGCCGGTGAGTTCGTGCAGGCAGCGCACCGCGAGGTCGGCGGGGGAGCCGGCCCCGGTCGTCGGGGCGTCCGTGCCCGCCCATGTCTCCAGCGCCACCCGCACCGCGTCCGTGGCGGCCGCGGCGGCGAGCCGGATCTCCAGCGGGTCCGCCCCGTCGCCCGCCAGCCGGCTCAGTACCGGCAGCAGCCGCTCCTCCGAATCCTGGTTGACCCGGTACCAGACGGCCCGTAGCGCCGGATCGTCCTGCGCCGCCCGCAGCAGCCCGCGCGTCTGACCGAGCTGCTCCGTGGCGTGCTCGTCGCCCGGACTCAGTGCCTCCGTGACCGCCCGTTCCAGGACCCCGGCGAGCGGGGCGCCCGGCTCGGCCGCTCCGAGCAGCGCCTGCCAGCGTTCGGCGCCGCCGGTGAGCAGTGGCCCCACCGCGTCCTGCTTCGAGCGGAAATAGCGGTAGAAGGTGCGCAGCGCGACACCCGCACGGTGGGCGATGTCCTCCGCCGTGGTGCCGTCGGGCCCGCGCTCGGCGAAGAGCGCGGCGGCCGCGCGTGCGATGTCCAGCTGGGTCGCGGCCTTGCGGCGTTCGGTGAGTGACGGCTGCTGGGGGCTCATTCCCCGCAGATTACCCCGGCCGGGCCCGATCCGCATCGACCTGATGCGCGAAATGCCGTCGTGGCAAAACGCGCCACAGAGGCGTACGGTGGACAAGAAATGAGATTGTCATCGGGGGATTCGAGATCGGGAGACCTCATATGAACCGCTACGAAGGCCGACGCGTACTCATCACCGGCGCGGGCTCCGGCATCGGACAGGCCACCGTCCACCGCGTCCTCGCCGAGGGCGGCCGCGTGGTCGCCGCCGATGTCAGCGAGGCGGGCCTGAAGGCCACGTACGGCACCGCCGAGGCGAACGGCACCGCCGGCCGCCTCACCACCACCGTCCTCGACATCTCGGACGAGACCGCCGTCCGGACCGGCGTCGCCGCCGCCGTGACCGCCCTCGGCGGACTGGACGTGCTGGTCAACGCGGCGGGCATCCTGCGCTCGGAGCACACGCACAAGACGTCGCTGGAGTTCTTCAACAAGGTCATCGCGGTCAACCTCACCGGCACGTTCCTGATGATCCGCGAGGCGATACCGGCACTGCTGGCGGGCGACAAGCCGGCCGTCGTGAACTTCTCCTCGACGTCGGCGAGCTTCGCGCACCCCTACATGTCGGCCTACGCGGCGAGCAAGGGCGGCATCCAGTCGATGACCCACGCGCTGGCCGCCGAGTACAGCAAGCAGGGGCTGCGCTTCGCCGCCGTCGCGCCCGGCTCGATCTCCTCCGACATGACCAGCGGCAACGGCCCGGGGCTCCCGGCCGACGCCGACATGTCGCTCTTCGCGAAGCTGGCCCCCGCGCTGGGCGAGGGCTTCGCCAGCCCGGACACCGTGGCGGGCGTCGTCGCGATGCTCGGCTCGCAGGACGGCGCGTTCATCACCGGTACGGAGATCCGCATCGACGGCGGCACCCACTACTGACCGGGAGCGCGGGTGGGAGCGGCAGGGCTCAGACGCTGCCGAACCGCTCCTGGAGCAGCGGGAAGCGGTCGGCCAGGGCCGCGTCGTCCTCGAAGCTGAACGCGGTGCCCTCCGGCTCGGCGGGCTGGGGCGGCAGCCCGAGGTCCGGCGCGACCACCCCGGTGAGCTGCTCGTACGCCTCGTCGGCGGCGTAGCCCAGCTCTTCCGCGTCCCCGTCGAGCTCCTCGTCGAAGTCGTCGAGGAGCTCGGCGAGGCTGTCCGGATCGTGCACGGCGCCCTCGAAGATCTCCCGGCCCTGGCCGATCAGCCAGCAGCGGAAGTAGTCGAAGGCGTCGTCGCTCGCCCCGCCGAGCAGTACGGTGGCGGCGCCCCACAGATCCCAGCGGTAGGCGCGGTTGTAGCGGGCCTCGAAGTGCCGGGCGAAGTCCAGCACGGAATCGGGATCGAGCTGCACCAGGCGTTCGACCAGCAGGTCGGCGTGGTCCTCGGGGTCACCGTCGGCGGCCTCGCGGGTGCTGTCGATGAGCTCCCAGAATTCCGTCTCGTCCATCACGGGTCCAGCATCTGCCTTGGCGGCGGGCGACGCACGCGGAGACACCGAAATGAAGCCTTACGGCTCCCCCGGGGCCGTTATCGGGGCCGCCGGTAGAGCGCGTGCAGCTGTTCGGCGGCGGCGGCGAAGCGGCTCCGCAGCGCGGCCGGCTCCAGGACCTCCAACTCCGGTCCCAGGGAGAGCAACTGGCCGTACGCGACGTCCAGGGACTCGACCGGCAGAGTGACCGTCACCCATCCGTCGGCCCCGGGCGGGCCGGCCGCGTCCAGGGCGTCCCGGGCGGCGACGCGGTCCACGGTGTCCGGCAGTCGGCCGGCCGCCGCCCCCGAGAGACGCAGCGTCACCTGGGTACGCAGGATCGACCGGGCGAACTGGGCCGCGCGCTCGTTCCAGAAGCCCGGCAGGTCGAAGCCCTCGTCCCGGACGAACCGGGTGTCCGACACGGCGACGGCCGTGAAGCGGTCGATGCGGTACACCCGGAAGTCGTCCGCCGCGCGGGCGCAGAGGTACCAGACCCCGGCCTTGAGCACGAGTCCGTACGGCGCCAGCTCCCGCTCCACCTCGGTGTCCTGACCGGCTCGCCGGTAGCGCGCCAGAACCGTCCGGTCGTCCCGGACCGCCTCGGCCACGGCAGGCAGCAGTTCGGGGGTGGCCGGTTCCCGGTACCAGCCGGGTGCGTCCAGGTGGAAGCGCCGGCTGACACCGGTGGAGGCGTCCCGCAGGGAGGGGAGAAGGGCCGCCGACACCTTCAGCCGGGCGGCGGACGCGGCGTCCTGAAGGCCCATCTCGCGCAGCGCGGAGGGCAGCCCGGAGAGGAAGAGCGCCTCGGCCTCGTCACGGGCGAGACCGGTGAGCCCGGTGCGGTACCCGCCGACGAGCCGGTACCCGCCCGCGCGCCCCCGCTCCGCGTAGACCGGGATTCCGGCCTCGGAGAGCGCCTGGGCGTCCCGGGTGACGGTCCGCTCCGACACCTCCAGCTCCCGGGCGAGCTCGGCGGCGGTCATGGCGGGGCGGGACTGCAGGAGCAGCACCATTCTGATGAGCCGGGCAGCACGCATGCGGCCATTGTGACCGCGCCGCGGGGCGCGTGTTCCTGCGGCCCGGGGTGGTGGGCGTCAGTCGCCGGCCGGGCTGGGTTCGGCCTCAATCGCCGGCCGGGCTTGAAAGATGTCCTCAATCGCCGGACGGGCTTGGAAGATGAAAAATCAAGCCCGTCCGGCGATTGAGGACAAAGTCTGTGCCGGAGCGGGGCAGACGCACGCGGAGGACGGGGCGGGCAGCCGGGCCCGCCCCGTCCTCCGGGCCGTCAGAGCCCGTACCGCTCGCGGGCCTCCTTGACCGCCGACGCGGTCACCTCGCCACGGCGGGCCAGCTGGGCCAGGGCCGCGACGGTCACCGACTGCGCGTCGACACCGAAGTGGCGGCGGGCGGCCTCGCGGGTGTCGGAGAGGCCGAAGCCGTCCGTGCCGAGCGAGGACCAGTCCTGCTCCACCCACTGGCTGATCTGGTCCGGCACCGCGCGCATCCAGTCGCTGACCGCCAGGACCGGACCCGGTGCGCCTTCCAGCGCCTGGGTCACGTACGGCACCCGGTGCTCGCCGCGGAGCAGCGCCTCGTCGCACTCCAGCGCCTCCCGGCGCAGCTCGCCCCACGAGGTGGCGGACCAGACGTCGGCCGTGACACCCCAGTCCGCGGCCAGCAGCTCCTGGGCCTCCAGGGCCCAGTGGATCGCCGTACCGGACGCCATCAGCTGAAGGCGCGGCGCGTCCGCCTTCGCGGGCGCGCCCTCCTTGAAGCGGTAGAGGCCCTTGACGATGCCCTCCTCGACGCCTTCCGGCATCGCGGGCTGCGGCTTCGGCTCGTTGTAGACCGTCAGGTAGTAGAAGACGTTCTCGGCGTCGGGGCCGTACATCCGGCGCAGACCGTCCTGGACGATCACCGCGATCTCGTACGCGAACGCCGGGTCGTAGTTGAGCGACGCCGGGTTCGTGGACGCGATCAGGTGCGAGTGACCGTCCGCGTGCTGGAGGCCCTCGCCCGTGAGGGTCGTGCGGCCCGCCGTGGCACCGACCACGAAGCCGCGGCCGAGCTGGTCGCCCAGCTGCCAGAACTGGTCACCCGTACGCTGCCAGCCGAACATCGAGTAGAAGATGTAGAACGGGATCATCGGCTCGCCGTGCGTCGCGTACGACGTGGAAGCGGCGATGAAGTCGGCCATCGCGCCGGCCTCGGTGATGCCCTCGTTGAGGACCTGGCCGTCCTTGGCTTCCTTGTAGTACATCAGCTGGTCGCGGTCGACCGGGTCGTACGTCTGGCCCAGCGGCGAGTAGATGCCGGCCGACGGGAACAGCGCCTCCATACCGAAGGTGCGGGCCTCGTCGGGGACGATCGGAACCCAGCGCTTGCCGGTCTCCTTGTCCCGCATCAGGTCCTTGGCCAGGCGGACGAACGCCATCGTGGTGGCCAGTTCCTGCTTGCCGGAGCCCTTCTTCAGCGCGCTGAACGCGCGCTCCTCGGGCTGCGGCAGGGCCACCGCGTGCACCCGGCGGGCGGGGGCGGGGCCGCCGAGGGCGGCACGGCGCTCCTGGAGGTAGCGGACCTCGGGGGAGTCGGCGCCCGGGTGGCCGTAGGGCACCAGGCCCTCGTCCAGCTTCGAGTCCGGGATCGGCAGCTCCAGAAGGTCGCGCATGGCGCGGAACTGCTTGCCGTCGAGCTTCTTCATCTGGTGGTTGGCGTTGCGCGACTCGAAGCCCGGGCCGAGCGTGTAGCCCTTCACCGTCTGCGCGAGGATCACGGTCGGCGCACCCTTGTGCTCGACTGCGGCCTTGTACGCCGCGTACACCTTGCGGGCCTCGTGGCCACCGCGCGAGGTGTGGAAACACTCGGCGATCTTCGCGTCGGTGAGCAGCTTCGCCAGCTCGGCGAGAGCGGGCTCGGCGCCGAAGAAGTGCTGCCGGATGTAGGCGACGTCGCGGGTGGCGTACGTCTGGAACTGCGCGTCCGGGACCTCCCGGAGCCGGCGCACCAGCGCGCCCGTGGTGTCGAGCTGGAACAGCTCGTCCCAGGCGTTGCCCCAGAGCGTCTTGACGACGTTCCAGCCGGCGCCGCGGAACGCGCCCTCCAGCTCCTGGACCACGCGGAAGTTGGCGCGGACCGGACCGTCGAGTCGCTGCAGGTTGCAGTTGATGACGAAGGTCAGGTTGTCGAGCTGCTCACGGGCCGCGAGGGCGAGGGCGGCGGTCGACTCGGGCTCGTCCATCTCGCCGTCGCCCAGGAAGGCCCAGACGTGCGAGTTCGACGTGTCCTTGATGTTGCGGTTGGTCAGGTAGCGGTTGAAGCGCGCCTGGTAGATCGCCGAGAGCGGGCCGAGGCCCATCGACACGGTGGGGAACTCCCACAGCCAGGGCAGCCGCCGCGGGTGCGGGTAGGACGGCAGACCCTCGCCGCCCGCCTCCTGGCGGAAGTTGTCGAGCTGCTGCTCGCTGAGCCGGCCGTCCAGGAAGGCGCGGGCGTATATGCCGGGGGAGGCGTGGCCCTGGATGTAGAGCTGGTCGCCGGAGCCGTCCCCCTCCTTGCCGCGGAAGAAGTGGTTGAAGCCGGTCTCGTACAGCCAGGCCGCCGAGGCGAAGGTGGCGATGTGGCCGCCGACGCCGAGCCGGGAGCCACGGGTGACCATCGCGGCCGCGTTCCAGCGGTTCCAGGCGGTGATCCGGGACTCCATCGCCAGGTCGCCGTCGAACGCGGGCTCGGCGGCGGTCGGGATGGAGTTGACGTAATCGGTCTCCAGCAGTTTGGGCAGCGCGAGACCGGCGCCCTCGGCATGCTGGAGCGAGCGGCGCATCAGGTATGCGGCGCGGTGCGGGCCTGCGGCCTTGGTGACGGCATCGAGGGAGGCCGCCCATTCGGCGGTCTCCTCGGGGTCGCGGTCCGGGAGCTGGTCGAGCTCGCTCGGAAGCTTTCCTACGGGGTCGGTCATGTTCGCCGCCTTCCGGTGAGGAGGGGGGTGGAGAAGTCCCTGGCTGGCAGGACAGGGCGATGGGGCCGGTGGGCCCGCTGGTGAACTCTAAGTCGCCGATCGATGATCGATCAAAGGATGAAAGGCAAAACTTCTCGATATGAAGAAAGTGGCATGGGGTGCCGCAGAACGGGGCACGGAGTGACGGGATATATCAGGCAAAACAGGCGCTCGCCTGCACAGGAGAGCGCCCCTCACGACAGATGCGTACCCGCCCGGGAGTCAGCCGACACCCGGCCGGCACTCGGCCGCCATGCGTTTCAGGCGCGCGGTGCGCAGCCGAGCACATGCGCCTTGACCAGCACACCGATCTCCGGGTCCTTGCGCAGGAACGCCTCGATGAGCGCCTCGTGCTCCTCGGCGTACGACTTCTGCACCGTGCCGAGCCAGCGGATCGAGAGCGCCGTGAACACCTCGATGCCCAGCCCCTCCCAGGTGTGCAGCAGCACGGCGTTCCCGGCCGCCCGGACCAGCTCGCGGTGGAAACCGACCGTGTGGCGCACCTGGGCCTCGCCGTCGGCCCGCCGGTCCGCCTCGTACAGCGCCGTCACATGGGGCGCGAGCGACGAGCAGTCCTCGCCGAGCCCGGGGGCCGCCAGTTCCGCGGCGATCTGCTCCAGACCGGCCCGGACCGGATAGCTCTCCTCCAGATCGGCCGCGGTGAGATTGCGGACCCGGACGCCCTTGTTGGGTGCCGACTCGATCAGCCGGAGCGTCTCCAGCTCCCGCAGCGCCTCGCGCACGGGCGTCTGGCTGACCTCCAGCTCGGTGGCGATGCGCCGCTCCACGATCCGCTCGCCCGGCTTCCAGCGCCCGCTGACGATCCCGTCCACGATGTGCTCGCGGATCTGCTCGCGCAGCGAGTGGACGACGGGCGGGGTCATGTGTGGCTCCTTCGGGGCAAACCGGTGCTGCCTGCACCCACCCCCGCTGCCGGGGGCGACAGGTGGTGTCTAGACAATACGGCGGCGCCCCCGCCCGGGAGTGTTCCGGACGGGGGCGCCGCTGGTGAGGCTGGTTACAACTGCGGTGCTCAGAGGCCGAGCTCGACCTCGAACTCACCGGCCTCCAGGATCGCCTTGACCGCGGTCAGGTAGCGGGCGGCGTCCGCGCCGTCCACCAGACGGTGGTCGTAGGAGAGCGAGAGGTACGTCATGTCGCGGACGCCGATGACGGTGCCCTCGGCGGTCTCGATGACGGCCGGACGCTTGACGGTGGCGCCGATGCCCAGGATGGCTGCCTGGTTCGGCGGCACGATGACGGTGTCGAACAGCGCACCGCGCGAGCCGGTGTTGCTGATGGTGAAGGTGGCACCGGACATGTCGTCCGGCGTCAGGCCGCCACCGCGGGCCTTGCCGGCCAGCTCGGCGGTCTTCTTCGAGATACCGGCGATGTTGAGGTCGCCCGCACCCTTGATGACCGGGGTCATCAGACCCTTCTCGGCGTCCACGGCGATGCCGATGTTCTCCGAGTCGAAGTACGTGATCGTGCCTTCGTCCTCGTTGATCCGGGCGTTGACGACCGGGTGGGCCTTCAGCGCCTGGGCAGCGGCCTTGACGTAGAACGGCATCGGGGAGAGCTTGACGCCCTCACGGGCCGCGAAGGCGTCCTTCGCCTTGTTGCGCAGCTTCATCAGCTTGGTGACGTCGACCTCGACGACCGTGGTCAGCTGAGCCTGCGAGTGCAGCGCCTTCATCATGTTCTCGCCGATGACCTTGCGCATGCGGGTCATCTTGACCGTCTGACCGCGCAGCGGGGACACCTCCAGCTTCGGCGCCTTGGAGGCGGCGCCTCCGGCAGGCACGGCGGCGGGTGCCGGGGCAGCGGCGGCCTTGGCGGCCTCCGCGGCGGCGACGACGTCCTGCTTGCGGATACGGCCACCGACGCCGGTGCCCTTGACCGCGCCCAGGTCGACGCTGTTCTCGGCGGCGAGCTTGCGGACCAGCGGCGTGACGTACGCGCCGTCGTCACCGGAGGTCGCGGCCGGAGCGGCCGGGGCCGCCGGGGTGACCGGAGCCGGAGCGGCGGCGGCGGGCGCCGGAGCGGCCGGTGCCGGAGCGGCGACCGGTGCGGCGGGAGCAGCCGGAGCCGGGGCCGGAGCCGCCGGAGCCGGAGCAGCCGGAGCCGGGGCGGCCGGCGCGGGAGCGGCCGGTGCCGGAGCAGCCGGAGCAGCGGGCGCCGGAGCGGCGGCGGCCGGAGCCGGAGCAGCGGCCGGAGCGGCACCGGGGGCACCGATGACGGCGAGCTTGGCGCCGACCTCGGCGGTCTCGTCCTCGGCGACGACGATCTCCAGCAGCACACCGGAAACCGGGGCCGGGATCTCGGTGTCGACCTTGTCCGTGGAGACCTCCAGGAGGGGCTCGTCCTCCGTGACCTCCTCGCCGACCTCCTTCAGCCAGCGGGTGACGGTGCCCTCGGTGACGCTCTCG
>NZ_JAFMPZ010000480.1 GCF_017353455.1 Streptomyces laculatispora | reverse complement strand
GGACGCCGCCCCCGGAGCCCGCCCCCGCCCGCGTCGGCTACAGGTCCACGCTGTCGCGCAGCTTGGTCGGGGTGAGGAACAGGGCGGCGATCACGCCGACGACCGAAATGGCCGCCGAGATCAGGAAGATGTGCCCCGTCGCGTCGCCGTACGCGGCCCGCACGATCTCGCGGATCTCCGGCGGCATGGCGGCCACGTTCAGCGTGGAGCCGCCGGAGGACGAGGCCGCCGGGTCGACGCCGAGCTTCGTCAGCCCGGCCGTGATCTTCGTGGCGACCTGGTTGGCGAGCACCGCGCCCAGGACCGAGACGCCGATGGTGCCGCCGAGCGAGCGGAAGAAGGTGATCGCGCCGCTGGCCGCGCCGAGTTCGCTGAGCGGGACGGTGTTCTGGAGGACGAGGACGAGGTTCTGCATCGACATGCCGACACCGACTCCGACCGCGAGCATGCCGATCGAGACGAGGACGAGCGATGTCTCGTGGTCGATGGTGGACAGCCCCAGGAATCCGAGGGTGAGGACGACGACGCCGGTGATGATGTACGGCTTCACCTTGCCGGTCTTCGACACCAGCCGGCCGGCCACGGTCGAGGAGACCAGCACGCCGAACATCAGCGGAATGGTGAGCAGTCCGGCCTCGGTCGGCGAGTAGCCACGTCCGATCTGGAAGTACTGGCCGAGGAAGA
The DNA here is from genome assembly GCF_017353455.1 of Streptomyces laculatispora. Classification (GTDB taxonomy): domain Bacteria; phylum Actinomycetota; class Actinomycetes; order Streptomycetales; family Streptomycetaceae; genus Streptomyces; species Streptomyces laculatispora. The sequence goes on along the minus strand of NZ_JAFMPZ010000480.1, from coordinate 18,604 downwards.
CCGCCCCGCCGAACATCGCCATTCCGACCGCGAGGCTCGCCACGATGGCGAGGGCGGGGTCCCGGCGGCGTACGACATGGAGCGGCACCACGGGCTCCTTGACCCGCGCCTCGACGGCCACGGCTCCGCCGAGGATCACGACGCTCGCACCGACCATGGCGGCCGTCTGCCAGGACAGCCAGTCGAAGTCGTTGCCGACGAAGGTGACCCAGAGGAGCAGCACGCTGACGCCGACGGCGATGAGCGAGGCGCCCAGGTAGTCGACCTTGGTGTCGGGGCGCCGGATCTCGGTGAGGTGCAGGGTGCGGGTGAGCATCACGAGGGCGAGCAGCGTGAACGGCACGGCGATGAAGAAGCACCAACGCCAGCCGAGCCACGAGGTGTCGGTGATGAAGCCGCCCAGCAGCGGGCCGCCGACGGTGGCGACGGCCATGACGCCGCCGAGGTAGCCGTTGTAGCGGCCGCGCTCCTTGGGGCTGATCATCGCCGCGATGATGACCTGCACGAGCACCTGGAGCGCGCCCATCCCGAGGCCCTGGAGGGCACGGAAGGCGATCAACTGCTCGGTGGACTGGGCGAATCCGCAGGCGATCGACGAGACGACGAAGATGCCGATGGCTATCTGGAGCAGCAGTTTCTTGCTGAACAGGTCGGCGAGCTTGCCCCAGATCGGCGTGGAGGCCGTGGAGGCGAGCAGCATCGCGGTGACGACCCAGGTGTACTGCGACTGCGTCCCGTTGAGCGACCCGATGATCTGCGGGAGCGCGACGGAGACCACCGTACTGCTGGTCATCGCCACGAACAGCACGATGAGCAGACCGCTCAGGGCGCGCAGGATATGGCGGTGGTCCATGGGCGCGGCCTCGGTCGGCGCGGCCGTTTGAGCGCTCACGCGCAACCTCCAGAAGGTATTCGAACAAAGAAACGAAGAAAGCAAGGGCTCACCATACATGCCCAATGAGCAATTTTGCCCACTGCGCAATAATAACCGGGCGGGTAGATAATGGCGCCCATGGAGCGCTCAGTGGGACTGCGGGAACGCAAGAAGGAAGCCACCCGGCAGGCAGTGCACGAAGCGGCACTGAGGCTGACCGTCGAGCACGGCTTCGACCAGGTCACGGTGGAGGCCGTGGCGGACGCGGCCGGGATCTCCCGCAGAACGTTCTCCAACTACTTCACCGGCAAGGAGGAGGCCCTCCTGTACGGGGAGGAGCAGCAGATAGGAGACCTCGTCCGCGCGGTGCGTGAACGCCCCGCCGAGGAGAGCGCCTGGACGGCGCTGCGGGCAGCGGTGGCCCAGTTCGCCGAACGGCTGGCACCTCCGGAACGCGAATGGGCCGTCCGCACCCGACTGGCCATGCGCCACCCCTCCCTGCTCGCCCGCCAGCTCGCCAACCACGCAGCGCTGGAACGCGACTTGGCCGAAGCGGTGACCGCCCGCCAGGACCACTCGGCGGGCCCGGTCCGCCCTCTGGTCCTCGCGGCGGCGTTCCTCTCGTCGATGCGGATCGCGATGCGGGTGTGGATCGAGGAGGACCTGGCCCGGGAGCCGGCCGAGGTGATCGAAGAGATCCTGGACGAGATGGGGCGGAGCTTCGGCTGAGGCCCCTGGCGCCGGGGCGCGCGGGAGACCACGAAGAAGGGCCGCCGGTCATGGCGACCGTCGGCCCTTCACGCGTATCCGGTACGGCACCGGCGGCGGCGGCGTCTCTGCCGGGTCAGCCAACTGCCTTCTCGATGTCGGCGCCGGTCTCCCGCGTGCCGCTCAGCGCCCCCGTTCACCGATCAGCGGGCAGTGCGTCCCCGTGTAGATCGTGGGCATGCAGCGGTTGCAGTGGATGCACTCCGAGCGGGTGGCGGTATCGCGCTCGATGCGGTGCAGCAGGTCGGGCTCGCGGAGCAGGGCGCGGGCCATGGCGACGAAGTCGAACCCCTCCGCCATGGCGCGGTCCATGCCCTGCCGGTCGGTGATTCCGCCCAGGAGGATCAGCGGCAGCCCGAGCGCGGCGCGGAACTGCCGGGCGGCGTCCAGCAGGTACAGCGGCTGATACGGGTAGGCGCGGAAGAAGGTGCGGCCCAGCGCCCGGATCGCGAGGCGCTGCGGGAGTGGGAAATTCGCCGCGAACTCGGTGACAGGGGCGTCGCCGCGGAACAGGTACATCGGGTTCAGCAGGGAACTGCCCGCCGTCAGTTCCAGGGCGTCCACCGAGCCGTCCGCCTCCAGCCAGCGGGCGACCTGGAGGCTGTCGTCCAGGGTGAGCCCGCCGGGCGCGCCGTCCTTCATGTTCAGCTTGGCGGTGATGGCGAGGCGGTCGCCCAGCGCGTCGCGTACCGCCCGGGTGACGCCCAGCGCCACGGCGGCGCGGGCGCGCAGGGAGCCGCCGAAGGCGTCGGTGCGGTGGTTCAGCCGGGGGCTGAGGAAGGCGCTGGCCAGGTAGTTGTGGCCGAGGTGGATCTCCACGGCGTCGAAGCCGGCCTCGGCCGCCAGTAACGCCGCCTCGGCATGGGCCTCGACGACACGGGCGATGTCGTCGGCGGTGGCCGCCTTGTTGCGCCGCATACTGAGCGGGTTGAAGCCGGCCGTCGGGGCGAGGGCGGGCAGCCCGTTGGAGCGGCCGTCGGCCACCGGTCCGGCGTGGCCCAACTGGGCGCAGACCGCGGCCCCGGTGTCGTGCACCGCCCGCGTCAGCCTGCGCAGCCCAGGCAGCACCTCGGGGCGCATCCACAGCTGGCGGCGCTCGGTGCGGCCCTCCGGGGACACCGCGCAGTAGGCCACGGTGGTCATGGCGACACCGCCCGCCGCAGGGCGCAGGTGGTAGTCGATGAGCGCGTCGGTGACCAGTGCCTCGGGGGTGGCGCCCTCGAAGGTCGCGGCCTTGATCACCCGGTTGCGCAGCCTCAGCGGCCCCAGCCGGGCCGGTGCCAGTACGTCGGGAGCACCATCGGACGCCGAACCCGCTGCTCCCGCCGCTTGCGAATCGTCCAGCATGGCGCGCAGCATCGCAGAGAACTGACGAATAGTCAGCACCGGGGCGGCTGCGGGTTTCCGTCCCGGTCCGCGGACGGCCGAGGTACCCGAAACAGCTTGGGGCCGACGGTGTCGCACCGTCGGCCCGAAGTCACGTACGAGCGGGCTCAGTCAGCGCTGAACCGCGGTTACAGCACCGGCAGCAGGTTCTTCAGCTCGAAGGCCGTGACCTCGCTGCGGTACTCCTCCCACTCCTGCTTCTTGTTGCGCAGGAAGAAGTCGAAGACGTGCTCGCCCAGCGTCTCGGCGACCAGTTCGCTCTTCTCCATCAGGGAGATGGCCTCGCCCAGGTTCTGCGGGAGGGGCTCGATGCCCATCGCGCGGCGCTCGGCGTCGGACAGGGCCCAGACGTCGTCGTCGGCGCCGGCCGGGAGTTCGTAGCCCTCCTCGACGCCCTTGAGGCCGGCGGCCAGCAGGACCGCGTAGGTCAGGTACGGGTTGGCGCCGGAGTCGATGGAGCGGACCTCGACGCGGGCCGAGCCGGTCTTGCCGGGCTTGTACATCGGGACCCTGATCAGCGCGGAGCGGTTGTTGTGGCCCCAGCAGATGTACGAGGGAGCCTCGCCGCCGGCGCCCGCGGCGCGGGAGGAGCCGCCCCAGATGCGCTTGTAGGAGTTGACCCACTGGTTGGTCACGGCGGAGATCTCCGCGGCGTGCGTGAGCAGGCCCGCGATGAAGGAGCGGCCGACCTTGGAGAGCTGGTACTCGGCGCCGGACTCGTAGAACGCGTTGCGGTCGCCCTCGAAGAGGGAGAGGTGGGTGTGCATGCCCGAGCCGGGGTACTCCGAGAACGGCTTCGGCATGAACGTCGCCTGCACGCCCTGCTCCAGCGCGACCTGCTTCATGACCAGGCGGAACGTCATGATGTTGTCGGCGGTGGACAGCGCGTCCGCGTACCGCAGGTCGATCTCCTGCTGCCCGGGGGCTCCCTCGTGGTGGCTGAACTCGACCGAGATGCCCATCGATTCGAGCATCGTGATCGCCTGACGGCGGAAGTCCATCCCGACGTTCTGCGGGGTGTGGTCGAAGTAGCCGGAGCTGTCCGCGGGGGTGGGGCGGCTGCCGTCGACCGGCTTGTCCTTCAGCAGGAAGAACTCGATCTCCGGGTGGGTGTAGAAGGTGAAGCCCAGGTCGGAGGTCTTGGCCAGGATGCGCTTGAGCACGTAGCGCGGGTCGGCGAAGGACGGTGAGCCGTCCGGCATCAGGATGTCGCAGAACATCCGGGCCGTGCCGGGGGCCTCGGCACGCCAGGGCAGGATCTGGAACGTACCCGGGTCCGGCTTGGCGATCATGTCCGACTCGTAGACCCGGGCGAAGCCCTCGATGGCCGAGCCGTCGAAGCCGATCCCCTCGTCGAACGCCTGCTCCAGCTCGGCAGGGGCCACGGCCACGGACTTGAGGTAACCGAGCACGTCGGTGAACCACAGCCGGACGAACCGGATGTCGCGCTCCTCAAGGGTCCTGAGGACGAATTCCTGCTGCTTGTCCATAGCCACATCCTTGCAGTTCAGACGGTCCGTGCACCACCGCCCGGGGTAGGGGAGAAACTCCAGTATCACGACCCGGGATTTCACCCAGATTACGCACACGACGTGAGATGGAGCACTCGGCCACCCACTACGATCGTCGGCCATGGTGTGCAAGGGACGCGGCGGCCTCGCAACCGCCCTGCGCACACCGGATTTCCGACCTGTCCAGACCCTCATCGCCCCTTCGCAGAAGGACCCACGACATGAGCCACGAGAGCCACGACCGCAGGACCCGCATAGAGCAGATGCGCAACGCCGACCGCGTGCGGGACCGCCGCAACCGTGTGCTGGCCATAAGCCTCAGCGCCGTCGTCGTCGCAGGTCTCGTCGCCTTCGGCAGCTACACACTGCTCGACAGGTCCGAGGCCTCGGCGGACCAGAAGTCCGCGAACGTGAAGGAGGCGAAGCAGCCCGGTACGGACGGCAGGAACCCGGCCGACGGCGCGATCGAGGGCGAGAAGACGTGGGACGCGAAGAAGCTGACCCGCAACCACGTCACCAAGACCGTGACGTACCCGATGAAGCCCCCGGTCGGCGGTGACCACAACCCCGTCTGGATGAACTGCGACGGCGAGGTGTACAAGAAGGCGATCCCCGACATGAACGCCGTGCACTCGCTGGAGCACGGTTCGGTGTGGGTGACGTACACGGACAAGGCCCCGGCCGCGGACCTGGACAAGCTCGCCGAGCGGGTCGGGAAGACCCCGTACTCGCTGATGAGCCCGTACGAGGACCAGGCCGGCACGATCATGCTGAGCGCCTGGGGCAAGCAGGTCACGGTGGACGGCGCCGACGACCCCCGGGTGGCGCAGTTCTTCTCCAAGTACGTGCAGGGGCCGCAGACGCCCGAGCCGGGCGCGGCGTGCACCGGCGGGCTGGGGGCCCAGTGACGGTTACGGAGCGCACCCGGCGCACCCGGTGGGTGGCGGGTTCCGCCGTCGCGCTCGCGGTGCTGTTCGCGGGGGCCGCGACGGTGGCCTCCGCGCGGGACGACGGGGCGGACCACCAGGCGACCGGGTCCGAGTCCGCCCCGCGCACGCCCGCTGCGGACTCGGCGGACGCCGGGTTCGCCCAGGACATGGCGGTCCACCACCAGCAGGCCGTGGAGATGTCCTTCATCGTGCGGGACCGCACGCGGGACGAGGACGTGCGCCGTTTCGCGTACGACATCGCCAACACGCAGGCCAACCAGCGGGGCATGCTGCTTGGCTGGCTGGATCTGTGGGAGCTGCCCAAGGTGGCCGCCGGACAGGAGCCGATGGCCTGGATGGCCGGCGGCTCCGGTGCCGGTGGGCACGGCGGCCACGACACGGGCGATATGGATGGGATGGACGGGATGGACGGGATGCCGGGGCATGGGGGCGGTTACCGGGCCCACGACGGGTCCCTCATGCCCGGCATGGCCACCCGCACCGAGCTCGGCCGGCTCCGCAAGGCCGACGGCAAGCAGGCCGAGATCCTGTATCTCCAGCTGATGACCGACCACCACAAGGGCGGGATCGACATGGCCCGCGGCTGCGCGAGCCTGTGCACCGTGAAGGCGGAGAAGCGGTTGGCCCGGGGCATGGTCGAGGCCCAGCAGTCCGAGCTGGACGCGATGGACGGGATGCTGGCGAAGCGCGGCTCGGCGCCCCGCGCCTGACGGGCCTCGAAGGTTCCCTCCCGCCGCAAGTGCACCCGAATGGGTGCAAGCGGTCGCGTGCCCCGAACGGGCCCCTCACGATGGGTTCGCTCGGGGTCGTACGACAGTGCCCACCGGCACGCAGGAGGTAGGTATCCCATGACCATCGCCAAGGACATCATGCACACCGGCGCCACCTGGATCCCGGCGCACGAGACCCTCGACCGCGCCGCCCAGCTGATGCGTGAGCACAAAGTCGGGGCGCTGCCCATCTCGGCCAACGGCGAGCAGGACCGGATGATCGGCATCCTCACGGACCGCGACATCGTGGTCGACTGCGTGGCGATGGGCCGCGACCCGTCGAAGGTGACCGCGGGCGACCTCGCCCACGGCACGCCGCGCTGGATCGACGCGGGCGCGGAGGTGGAGGATGTGCTTCAGGAGATGCAGAACCATCGCATCCGCCGGCTTCCCGTGGTCGAGAACAAGAAGCTGATCGGCATGATCAGCGAAGCCGACCTGGCGCAGCACCTCTCCGACGACCAGATCGCCGGCTGGGCCGAGAAGGTCTACTCCCACAGCTGACCGGCACCGCGCCCGCCCACGACACGACGGCCCGCCCTCCCGCCGCGCGCGGGGCAGCGGGCCGTCGCCGTCCGTATACCCGGCGGGGGTAGGGTGGCCGGCATGTTCGGGATGAGGGGTGCGAGGTACGGGCAGCTGCTGCTGTTCGCCGCGCTGCTCTTCGGGATCTTTACCATGCACACCGTCGGCCACCCGGCGGAGCACAGCGGGCAGGGTACCGCCGCGATGACCGCTTCGCACGCGACGGCCGCGGATGCCATGGCCGCTTCGCACGCGACGGCCGCGGGGACCGTGCACCCGGACGCCCGGCGCCCCGCCCGTCCGGCTCCCATGCAGGGCATGGACCCGATGACCGTCTGCCTCGCCGTGCTCTCCGTCTGGGGCCTCGCCCTGCTCACCGTGCTCATGGTGGCGCGGCGGCCCGCGGACAGCGTGGCGGGAGGCGCCGGGACCCGTTCGCCGTGGAGGCCGCGGCCCCCTCCCCCGCCACGGCCGCGCAAGGCCGTTCTCACTGATCTGTCGGTACTGCGGATATAGGCGCACCGCGCCCCCGTCCGCCTTTCAGCACACCGACAACATCTTTGAGGTGCACTCAGCCATGTCCGCTCAGCACACCCGACGCGCCGTACTCGGCGCATCGATCGCCCTTGCCGGTACCGGAGTTCTCGCCGCCTGCTCCGACAGCGCCGCGTCCACCGACCACTCCGGCATGGACCACTCCGGCCCGTCCGGCACGACGGTCCCCGAGGGATATGTGGCCCCCGACGGCCCCGAGGTCGCGGCGGCCGAGAAGCGCCGAGGCTCCGGTCCCGTACGCAAGGTCTCCCTGACCGCCACCCCGTCCCGGTTCGACCTGGGCGGCGGGCACACCGTCAGCACCTGGGCGTACGGGGACCGGCTGCCCGGCAAGGAGGTGCGGGTCACCGCGGGCGACACGCTCGACCTCACCCTCGCCAACCACCTTCCGCAGTCGACCTCGCTGCACTGGCACGGGCTCGCCCTGCGCAACGACATGGACGGTGTCCCCGGGCTGACCCAGCGGGCCATCGAGCCGGGCAAGGACTTCACCTACCGGTTCGCGGTGCCGGACCCGGGCACGTACTGGTTCCACCCGCACTCGGGCGTCCAGCTGGACCGCGGGCTGTACGCGCCGCTGATCGTCGAGGACCCGAAGGAGCCGCTGTCGTACGACAAGGAGTGGGTCGTCGTCCTGGACGACTGGCTCGACGGGGTGGACGGCTCCACCCCCGACGCGGTGCTCCAGGAGCTCACCAAGGGCAGCGGTCACAGCGGGCACGCCATGGAGGCCATGCCCTCGGCCGGTGCCGGAACCGGGCCCTCGCGCATGCTCATGGGCGCCACCAGCACGTTGCTGGGCGGTGACGCGGGCGATGTCGCCTACCCGTACTACCTGATCAACGGCCGCACTCCGCAGGACCCGTCCGCCTTCGGCGCCCGGCCCGGTGACCGGATCCGGCTGCGAATCATCAACGCGGGCGGTGACACCGCGTTCCGCGTCGCGCTCGGCGGCCACCGGATGACGATCACGCACACGGACGGCTTCCCGGTCCGGCACACCACGACGGACGCGCTGCTGCTCGGCATGGGCGAGCGGTACGACGTGCTGGTGACCGCCGGGGACGGGGTGTTCCCGCTGACCGCGCTGGCCGAGGGGAAGAAGGCCTCCGCGATGGCGCTGCTCCGTACCGGCACGGGCGCGGCGCCCGACGCCTCCGTGCGGCCGAAGGAGCTGACCGGTCAGCTGGTGACCGCCGACCGGCTGGCCCCGGACGCGTCCGTGGCGCTGCCCGGCCGTGAGCCCGACCGCACGGTGCGGTTGAGGCTGACCGGTTCCATGGCGGCGTACGACTGGGCCTTCGACGGGAAGCCGTACAGCGCCGACCAGCGCCATCCGGTGCGGGCCGGGCAGCGGGTCCGGCTGGAGTTGCGGAACCCGACCGCGATGTGGCACCCGGTCCATCTGCACGGACACACGTTCGCGCTGGCCGGGAACGCGTCCGGGGCCCGTAAGGACACCGCGATCGTGCTGCCCGGGCAGTCGCTGACGGTGGACTTCGACGCCGACAACCCGGGTCTGTGGATGCTCCACTGCCACAACCTGTACCACGCGGAGGCGGGCATGATGACGGTCGTCGGCTACCGCGGCTGACCGTCTCCCTGGCGGGCCGCACGGTCCTTCGCGCGGCCCGCCAGGACATCGCGTCAATCAGACGATTACACTGGGCGGCGTGCCTCAACTACGCCTCGCACTGAATCAGATCGACTCGACCGTCGGTGACCTCGCCGGCAACGCCGAGGCGATCCTCCACTGGACCCGGCACTCCGCCGAGCAGGGCGCCCACCTGGTGGCGTTCCCCGAGATGGTGCTGACCGGTTACCCCGTCGAGGACCTGGCCCTGCGGTCGTCCTTCGTCGAGGCGTCGCGGGACGCGCTGCGCGCGCTCGCCGCCCGTCTCGACGAGGAGGGCTTCGGGGAACTGCCGGTCGTCGTCGGATACCTCGACCGCTCCGAGTTCCCGGCGCCGCGCTACGGCCAGCCCGCCGGGTCCCCGCGCAACGCCGCCGCGGTGCTGCACCGCGGCGGGGTCGCGCTGAACTTCGCCAAGCACCACCTGCCCAACTACGGCGTCTTCGACGAGTTCCGGTACTTCGTGCCGGGCGACTCGATGCCCGTCGTGCGGGTGCACGGGATCGATGTCGCGCTCGCGATCTGCGAGGACCTCTGGCAGGAGGGCGGCCGGGTGCCGGCCGCGCGGGCCGCCGGGGCCGGGCTGCTCCTCTCGATCAACGCCTCGCCCTACGAGCGGGACAAGGACGACACCCGGCTGGAACTGGTCTGCAAGCGGGCCGAGGAGGCCGGCTGCACGACGGCCTATCTGGCGATGATCGGCGGCCAGGACGAGCTGGTCTTCGACGGCGACTCGATCGTCGTCGACAAGCACGGCGAAGTGATCGCCCGCGCCCCCCAGTTCGCCGAGGGCAGCGTGATCATCGACCTCGACCTGCCGGCCGCCGCGGCCGACGCGCCGTCGGGTGTGGTGAACGACGGGCTGCGCATCGACCACGTGGTCCTCTCCGAGAAGCCGCTGCCGGCGTACGAGGCGGAGCTGGCCGGAGGGTACGCGGACCGGCTCGACGACGACGAGGAGCTGTACTCGGCGCTCGTCGTGGGCCTGCGGGCGTACGCCGCGAAGAACGGCTTCGGCAGCGTGCTCATCGGGCTCTCCGGCGGGATCGACTCGGCGCTGGTCGCGGCGATCGCCTGCGACGCGCTGGGGGCGCAGAACGTCTACGGCATCTCGATGCCGTCGAAGTACTCCTCGGACCACTCCAAGGGCGACGCGGCCGAGCTGGCGCGGCGTACCGGGCTGAACTTCCGGACCGTACCGATCGAGCCGATGTTCGACGCGTACATGGGGTCGCTGGGGCTCACCGGTCTCGCCGAGGAGAACCTCCAGTCGCGGCTGCGCGGCACGATGCTGATGGCCGTCTCCAACCAGGAGGGGCAGATCGTCCTGGCGCCGGGCAACAAGTCGGAGCTGGCGGTCGGTTACTCGACGCTGTACGGCGACTCCGTCGGCGCGTACGGGCCGATCAAGGACGTCTACAAGACGTCGATCTTCCGGCTGGCGAAGTGGCGCAACCGGGCCGCCGAGGAGCGCGGGCAGACCCCGCCGATCCCGGAGGCCTCCATCACCAAGCCGCCCAGCGCGGAGCTGCGTCCGGGGCAGGTCGACACGGACTCGCTGCCCGACTACGACGTGCTGGACCGGATCCTGGAGATGTACGTCGACCGGGACCAGGGGATCGACACGATCGTGGCGGCCGGGTTCGACCAGGCGCTGGTCGCGAAGACCCTGCGGATGGTGGACACGGCGGAGTACAAGCGGCGGCAGTATCCGCCGGGCACGAAGATCTCGCCCAAGGGCTTCGGCAAGGACCGGCGGCTGCCGATCACCAATCGCTGGCGCGAGTCCGGCTGACGCCGGGGGGACGGGTGTTGCGGGTGTGACGGCGGGCCCGTCCGGCTGAGGGGTTGTCCTCCATCGCCGGACGGGCCCGCCGTCACACGTCCGCTCCGGACTCCTGCCGGACGGGCCGGGCGCCGGCCACCACCCTGGACGGTGCGCGGTCGCGGTCCAGTACGCCCGCCGTGACCGCCACCGCGAGACCCGCCACGGCCAGGACCGCGCCGACCAGGGCCGGGGACGTCCAGCCCCAGCCTGCCGCGATGGCCACCCCGCCCAGCCACGCGCCGCCCGCGTTGGCCAGGTTGAACGCGGAGTGGTTGGAGGCGGACGCCAGGGTCGGGGCGTGCTTGGCCTTGTTCATGACGAGCATCTGCAACGGCGTGGTCGTCATGAAGCCGACCCCTCCCAGCAGCACCACCATCACCAGCGCGGCCCACTGCACCTGGGCGGCGAACGGGAAGACGGCCAGGACGACCGCGAGCGCTCCCAGCGATCCGTACAGCGTGGGACGCAGCGCCCGGTCCGTGAGCGGGCCCGCGGCGAGCGCCCCCAGGGTCATGCCGATACCGAAGAGCGCCAGCACCAGCGTCACCGAGGATTCGCCGAAGCCCATCACCTCGGTCGTCATCGCCGAGAGGTAGGAGTACACGGCGAAGACCCCGGCGAAGCCGAGGACGGCGGTGAGCAGTCCGAGCAGCACCTGCCGGTTGCCCAGGGCCCGCACCTCGTGGCGGACGTCGGTGTGCGCCTCGGCCGGGATCCGCGGGACGAGCCGGGCGAGCGCGGCCATCGCGCACAGCCCGATCACCGCGACCACCAGGAACACCTTTCCGCAGGGGGCCTCGTCCACCGCGGCGGGCGAGGCCGGGCGCGGCACGAGGCGCAGGAGGGAGCCGGGGCATGGCGGCGCTGCCGGGCGTGGGGGCCGGAGCGCACAGCGGCGGACCGGCTTCATCGCCGGCCGGCCTCGGTCCCTGATCGGAGCAAATACTCTCAGACGGTCTATGCCAGGAGGTAACGGCCTGCGGCTGCGGCCGTGAACGGACCGTGACGTCAGAGCTTGACGCGCGCGGCGATCGGGAGGTGGTCGCTGTCCGTCGCGGGGAGCGTCCAGGACGACACCGGGTCGACGCCCTTCACCATGATCTGGTCGATCCGGGCCATCGGGAACGACGCGGGCCAGCTGAATCCGAAGCCGTCACCGGCCGCACCCTGGGTGGAGCGCATCTGGGAGGTGACCGCGTTGAGCGAGCGGTCGTTCATGGTGCCGTTGAGGTCGCCGAGCAGGACGACCCGGTCGAGCCGTTCGTCCGCGATGGCCGCACCGAGTGCGTCCGCGCTCTGGTCGCGCTGGTTCGCGGTGAATCCGGCGTGCAGCTTGACCCGTACCGAGGGCAGATGCGCGACGACGAAGCCGACCTTGCCCTCGGGCGTGGCGACGGTGGTCCGCATGGCCCGGACCCAGCCCATCTTGATGTCCACCGGACGGGTGTCGCTGATCGGGTACTTGCTCCACAGGCCGACGGTCCCCTGGACAGCGTGGTACGGGAAGCGGTCGGCGAGCGCCGATTCGTACGTCTTCACCTGCCCGGCGGGCAGTTCCTGGAGGGCGATGACATCGGCGCCGGAGCCCGCGACCTGCTGGGCGGTGCCCGAGGGGTCGGCGTTGTCCGCGTTGACGTTGTGGGTGGCGACGGTGAGATCGCCGCCCCCGCCCGACTTGTCGGTGAGCAGACCGCCGAACACGTTGAACCAGACCACGACCGGGAGCAGCAGGGCGATCAGGGCGGTCGCGGAGCGCCGCACCAGGCCCAGCACGAGCAGCACCGGCACGAAGAGGGCGATCCAGGGCAGGAACGTCTCGGTGAGGCTGCCCAGGTTGCCGATGGCGTTCGGCATGTGGGCGTGCAGGAGCATCACGAGGGTCAGCAGGACCGAGCAGCCGGCCAGAACAATCCCGCGCCGCCAGATACCCCGGTCCCGGACCAGCCTGTCGCGCAGGTCCCGGAAGCGGGATCCGGAGGGCTGCGGTCCCTCGCCGCCGTTCCCGGTGTCCGCCCTGTACGCCTGCACCATCACGCTGTCCTCACTGCCTTGCCGTGCACATCTCCGCGCCAACGACCCTAGGCGATGAACGATGCGTTTCCCGCCGCCGACGACGGCCGTACTGCCACGAGGACGAACAAGGCGGTGCGGTGAGTTCCGGCCGGAGGCGGTCTGCGGTGGCTTGTGACAGAACGATCACACTCGCGCGGGTCCGGGCGCGTCAGCCGTGGCCTGCGGCTTCGCCGGGTCCGGCGCCCGGCGGCCGCGGCCCGACGCCCTCGACCAGCAGCTGGATGATGCGGTCGGCGAGATCCTCGGGCAGCGGCGCGTCCGGCCGGTGAATGGTGCGTACGAGCATGGGGCCGAGGAACAGGTCGTCCATCAGCTCCACGTCCGTGTCGCCCCGCAGTTCACCGGCTTCGACGGCTCGCCGGACGGCCGCGAGCATGGCGATGCGGCGCGGCGCTATCACGGTGCACTGGTACTCGGACCAGAGCCGGGGATGGCTCTTCATCTGGGCGAAGACGTTGTGCAGCAGTACGGAGGAACGCTGGGCCAGGCCGCGCCTGCGCATCGACTCCAGCAGTACGCGCAGGTCGCGGAGCCCGCCGGTGCCGGAGACATCGGGTTCCGGGGGCTCGATGTCACGCAGGACGTCGACGAAGAGCTCCTCCTTGTCGGTCCAGCGCCGGTAGATGGTGGCCTTGCCGACCCCGGCGGTGCGGGCGATCCGCTCGATGGACAGTCCGGCGAGGGGTTCGCCGGCCTCCAGCAGCTCGACGACGGCGTCCAGGATGGCCCGCTCGGCCGCCGCGCTGCGCGGGCGGCCGCGGCGGGGCTCCTGATCGTCGCCGCGGTCGCGCTCGCGCTCGCCCGGAGCCTGCTCGTCCCGGTCCGATGCCTGACCCTGCACGTGAAACCACCTTTCGCCGCCCCCGATTCTCCCCGAACGGACGACGCCCGGCCGCCTCCACCGGATCGGGGCCACCGGCCGGGGCCGTGGGCCGTCAGCCGTGCGGGGCCCGCGGCGTCAGCGGGCCGCGGGCGCGGGCGCCGTGGGCTCGTCCTGCGCGTCGTCCCGCGTGGGCGACTGCGCGGCGGGCGTCCGGCCCGGCAGGAACAGCGCGACCACGATCGCGCCGAGCAGGGCGACGACGGCCGAGCTGATGGCCGTGACCCGCATGGCGTCCAGGAAGGCGTCGTGCGCGGCGGCGACCAGCGGGGCGCCCGCCGGTCCCATCTTCTCCGCGATACCGAGCGTCGCCTCGATGGACTCCGCCGCGGTGTCCCTGGCGGCGGCCGGGAGCGCACCGAGGTGCCCCTCGATGTCACCGCGGTAGACCGCGGACAGCACCGATCCGAGGACGGCGATCCCGAGCGCGCCGCCGACCTGCCTGAACGTGTTGTTGACGGCCGAGCCGGAGCCGGCCTTCTCGCGCGGCAGCGCCTGCATCACGGCGACGGTGACCGGCGGCATCACATGGGCCATGCCCGTGCCCTGCACGAAGAAGACCACACACATCAGCCAGACGGGGGTGTCGGCGTCGAACAGCGCGAACGCCGCCAGTCCGACCGCGACCATCAGCATGCCGACGGTGCACACGGCGCGGGCGCCGAACCGTGCGACCACCAGCCGCGCCCTGGGCGCGAAGACCATCTGGGCGACGGCCAGCGGCAGGATCAGCAGCCCGGACTGCAGGGCGCTCCAGCCCCGCACGCTCTGCATGTAGAAGGCGGAGAAGAACGTCACGCCCATCAGCGCGAAGAAGACCAGCGCGATGGCGGCGACGGCGGCGGAGAAGGCCGGCTTCCTGAAGTACGTGATGTCGATGGCCGGGCTGCTGCTGCGCTTCTCGTGGAGGACGAACACCACCAGGACGGCGAGGCCGCCGATGACCGGCAGGAGCACGGAGACATCGGTGAAGTCGGCCAGCTCGCCGCCGCGGATGATGCCGTACACCAGCAGCACCAGGCCGATGATGGAGAGCACCACACCGATCGGGTCGAGACGGCCCGGCCTGGGGTCCCTGGAGTCCGGCACGAGGACCACCATCGCGATCAGCGCGATGACCACCACGGGCACGTTGACCAGGAAGATCGAGCCCCACCAGAAGTGTTCCAGGAGCAGCCCGCCGGTGATCGGGCCGATCGCGATGCCGAGACCGACGCTGCCGGCCCAGATGCCGATGGCCTTGGGCTGCTCGTCGCGCTCGAAGACGTTCATCAGGACGGCGAGGGTGGCCGGCATCACGAAGGCGGCGCCGAAGCCCATCACGGCACGCCAGGTGATGAGTTCACCGGGCGAGCCGGACATGGCGGCGAAGGCCGAGCCGATGCCGAAGAGCACGATGCCCAGGAGCAGCACCTTCTTGCGCCCGATGCGGTCGCCGAGCAGGCCCGCGGTGAAGAGCAGCCCGGCGAAGACGAGGGTGTAGGAGTTGATCGCCCACTCCAGCTCGCTCTGGGTGGCCCCCAGTCCGGTGGGTGCGGGGGATGCGATCGTCTTGACGGCGACGTTCAGGATCGAGTTGTCCAGCACCACGATGAGCAGGCTGAACATCAGGACAACGAGGATCGCCCAGCGGCGGCGGTGGACCGCCTCAGGGACCTGGGGCACGACGGCGGCAGCGCCGGACGGTATGGACATGGGCAGGAGCCTAACCGCATTTCGATACGAGACCGTCTCGTATTGGAAAGTCTTTACCGGGCGGGAACTCGCCGCCGCCGTACCGCCGTCCGGGCGACGTGTGCGGGCCCACTTCCCGTGACCGGCTCCGGGATGCCACCATGGGAGGGATCCGGGGACGCCGTCAGGGCGCCTCGAGATGACGAAGGAGCCGTTGGCCATGTCGCTTCAGGCTGCGCAGAACCAGTCCACACCTCCCGCGGGAGCCCGCACCGACAGCAGCAAGGCGCTGTACGGAGGCAAGAGCAACCGCCGCATCACCATCCACGACATCGCCGCCGCCACCGAGCGCGGCGAGAAGTGGCCCATGCTCACCGCCTATGACGCGATGACCGCGTCCGTCTTCGACGAGGCCGGTATCCCGGTCATGCTCGTCGGCGACTCGATGGGCAACTGTCACCTCGGCTACGAGACCACCGTGCCCGTCACGATGGACGAGATCGCCATCCTCTCCGCCGCCGTCGTACGGGGCACCAAGCGCGCCCTCGTCGTCGCCGACCTGCCCTTCGGGGCCTACCAGGAGGGCCCTGTCCAGGCCCTGCGCAACGCCACCCGGCTGATCAAGGAGTCCGGGGTCGGCGCGGTCAAGCTGGAGGGCGGCGAGCGCAGCCACGAGCAGATCAAGCTGCTGGTCGACGCCGGTATCCCGGTGATGGCCCACATCGGGCTGACCCCGCAGTCCGTCAACGCGATGGGCTACCGGGTGCAGGGCCGCGGCGAGGAGGCCGCCCAGCAGATGCTGCGCGACGCCAAGGCCGTGCAGGACGCGGGCGCGTTCGCCGTCGTGCTGGAACTCGTACCGGCCGAACTGGCCGCCGAGGTCACCCGCACCCTGCACATCCCGACCGTCGGCATCGGCGCCGGTCCGGACACCGACGCCCAGGTGCTGGTCTACACCGACATGGTCGGTCTGACCGGCGGCAAGGTGCCGCGCTTCACCAAGCAGTACGCCGACCTGCGCCAGATCCTCGGCGACGCCGCCAAGGCGTACGCGGACGAGGTCGTCGGCGGCAGCTTCCCGGCGCCGGAGCACACCTTCCACTGACCGGATCCCACGAGCCGGACGACCACTGCCGGCACCACCGACAGCCCGCCGACTTCCCCCATCGGCGGGCTGTCGGCCCGTTGTCGGTGGACTGTCGGTGGCGGCTGTTCTGATAGTGGGCATGACGCGAATCGACAAGAACCCCAGGAGCGGCGGGAACGCCGTCGAGGTACGGGGACTGGTCAAGCACTACGGCTCGACCAAGGCTCTGGACGGCGTGGACCTCGACGTACGCGAGGGCACCGTCCTTGGAGTGCTCGGCCCCAACGGCGCCGGCAAGACCACGCTCGTACGGCAGCTCACGGGCCTGATGCGGCCCGACTCCGGCAGCGTCGACGTGCTCGGCCACGACCTCGTGCGCCACCCCGAGCGGGCTTCCCGGCTGATCGGCTACCTCGGTCAGGAATCCACCGCACTCGACGAGCTGACGGTGGCGCTCGCCGCCGAGACCACCGGACGACTGCGTGGGCTGCCGGTACGGGACGCCCGTGCCGAGCGCGACGCGGTACTCGATGAACTCGGCCTCGGCGAGATCGCCGGCCGCCCCCTGAAGAAGCTCTCCGGCGGGCAGCGGCGGCTCGCCTGTGTCGCCGCCGCGCTGGTCGGGGAGCGTCCGGTGCTCATCCTCGACGAGCCCACGACCGGTATGGACCCCGTTGCCCGGCGCGCCGTCTGGGCCGCCGTCGACCGGCGGCGTGCCGAACGCGGTGCGACGGTGCTGCTGGTCACCCACAACGTCATCGAGGCCGAGACCGTCCTGGACCGGGTCGCCGTCATCGACCGCGGCAAGGTCATCGCCTGCGACACCCCGGCCGGGCTCAAGGAGCAGGTCGCGGGCGAGGTCAGGGTGGAGCTGGTGTGGCGCGAGCGGCCACCGCTGGACGTGCCCGAGGTCGCGGCGCTGCGGGCGTCCGCGCAGGAGTCCGGACGCCGCTGGATGCTGCGGCTGGGGCCCGACGAGGCGCGGGCGGCGGTCGCCGCGGTGACCGGTGGTGCGGCCTTCGCCGCGCTCGACGACTTCACCCTGGCGACGCCCAGCCTGGAGGATGTCTACCTGGCGCTCGGCGGGGGCGCTACCAAGGGGCTGGTGAAGTCATGACCGCGATGCGTGCGACGAGCGGCACGGCCGGAGCGGACCGGTGCGGGTGTGCGGCCGGGCAGGGACCGAACAGGAGCAGCGCCAGGTGACGAGCATCGTTCCTACGGAGGTGGTGTCCGGGCAGTCCGG
Source organism: Streptomyces laculatispora (assembly GCF_017353455.1). Taxonomy (GTDB): domain Bacteria; phylum Actinomycetota; class Actinomycetes; order Streptomycetales; family Streptomycetaceae; genus Streptomyces; species Streptomyces laculatispora. The sequence continues at coordinate 844 of NZ_JAFMPZ010000480.1, read as the reverse complement.
GCGGCCGGCACACTCCGAGCCGTCCGGCAGGTCCGGCAGGTCCGGCCAGGAAGGTTTCGCCGACGGCCGGAGCACGGAGGCCGCGGAGCTCGCACCGAGGGCCCGGCTGCTCCCCTCGCTGGCGGCGGTCTACCGGGCCCAGATCTCCCGGGCCAGGGTCGCCCGCATCCCGCTGCTCTTCGTGGCGACCTTCCAGTCCGTCGGGATCATGGTCCTGATGCGCGGGGTCGTCGACGGCGGCTCCGAGGCGCGGGCTGTCGTGGCCGGGTCCACCGTCCTGGTCGTCGCCTTCGTCGCGCTGAACCTGCTGGCCCAGTACTTCGGGCAGCTGCGGGCCGGCGGGGGGCTCGACCATTACGCGACCCTGCCCGTGCCGCCCGCCGCCGTGGTACTCGGAGCGGCCGGGGCGTACGCCTCCTTCACTGTGCCCGGCACGATCGTCACGGCAGTGGCGGGCAGCGTGCTCTTCGGGCTGCCGATGACCCACCTGTGGGTGCTCGTCGCCGTCATCCCGCTCTCCGGCGCGGCCCTCTCCGGACTCGGCGCCGCGCTCGGACTGCTCGCGCCCCGGCAGGAGCTGGCCACGCTGCTGGGCCAGCTGGGCATGTCCGCTGCCCTGCGGTACGCCCAGGTCGCCACGGCCAGCGAGAGGACGCCCACGACGGCGCAGACAGCCAGGTCGAGGGCGACGACGGCCCAGTCGGGGTGGGCGTCGAAGGAGCGGGCGAGCGCCTCGACCCCGTACGTGGAGGGCAGCAGGTCGCGCGCCCAGCCGATCGGCTCCGGCAGCCGGTCCGCCGGAAGCACGCCCAGCAGCAGGGCCGCGGACATGCCCAGCTGGCCC
>NZ_JAFMPZ010000083.1 GCF_017353455.1 Streptomyces laculatispora | reverse complement strand
GCGTACGACCCGGCGAACCGGCGGGTCGCCAACGCCACGTTCCGGATCATGGCGAGCTGGTATCCGCGCCCGCTGCGTCCGGTGATCGCGCGGTTCTCGCTCGCGCTGCTGGACGAACCGCTGCTGCGAGCACTGGGGTTCAGGGCGCAGCCCCGCTGGGTCCGGTGGGCCGCCGCCGGATCGCTGCGCGCCCGCTCGCGGTGTGTGCGCCTCCTCCCGGCCCGGCCCCGGTGGCTGCCCTCCCGCCCGCAGCCGCGTTCGTACCCGTTCGGCTGGCGGCTCGACGACCTGGGCCCGCACTGGGCGGGCAGCCGGCCCCTGGAGCCGCTGCCCGACGAGCGCCGCCCCTCGCCCTCGGAGGCGCCGCTGAACGGGCGCGCGGATCAGCGCACCTGAGGGCTGCCCGATAGCCGCAGGGTGCTGTGCGGGGTCCTGCTCGTGCTGCATACCGGGATCCGCTGGGCGTCTCTGCCCCAGGAGCTGGGCTTCGGCTCGGGGATGACCTGCCGGCGCCGGCTGCGGGACTGGAACGAGGCCGGGGTCTGGCAGTGCGTGCACGAGCTACTGCTGTCCGAGCTGAGGGCCGCAGACTTGCTGGACTTCTCCCGCGCCGCGGTCGACTCCAGCCACATCGGCGCGATGAAGGGCGGGCCGGCCACCGGCCCGTCCCGGTGGGCCGGGGCAAGGCCGGCAGCAAACACCACCTGATCGTCGAGGCACATGGCATCCCGGTCCGCGCGATCACTACCGGCGGCAACCGCAACGACGTCACCCGACTGATCCCGCTGATCCAGGCCGTCCCGCCGATCCGCGGCAAGCGCGGCCAGCCACTGCGCCGACCCAAGCACGTGTACGCCGACCGCGGCCATGACCACGAGGTCTGCCGGGACAAGGTCCGCAGGTTCCAGAGCACCCCGCGCATTGCCCGGCGCGGCACCGGGCACGGCTCCGGCCTGGGCGTGTACCGCCGGGTCGTGAAAGGAGCGATCGCGCTGCTGCACTGGTTCCGCCGCCTGCGTATCCGCTGGGAGATCCGCGACGACATCCACCACGCGTTCGTCACCCTTGGCTGCGCCGTCATCTGCTGGCGACGGAGGTGTTCTTCGCGATTCGGGAGTCTCGCGAGACAGGGAAATTGCGATGCTGTCAGCTCGTCATGTTCACCCAGATGGGCACGGGCTGCACGGTCAGCGCCTTGCCCGGACGAAATCCATTGGTCTACCCCGCTGCCCGACGGGATCATGAGCTGCCGCCGTGCGCGCTCGGGACGGCGGTCGTTCATGTGCCGCCCTGGGAGGAACCCTGTATGACCCTTGTTCCGATAGTCCGACGCGTGCTCGGCGACGGCCCGTTCGCCGAGATCGGAGAGCCTGCTCTGGCCGTTCTCACGCACCGCCTCATCCCGGTCGACGACTCCCAGCACGCGGTCGTACTCATCGACATGCTCAACCAGTTCACGCATGGAGGCACGATGTCAGCCCCCACTGACAACGCTGCCGCTGCCTGAGGAGCACCAGAAGCAAGTGATCCGCACCACAGGAGATCTCACGGAATGCAACACGCTCGACGATCGGCGTCGCGAACGGTGTCTCGAAGAGCGACCTGCTCAATCGCCACACGAGGTCATCCGCACACGGCCTCTGCGGACACAAGGCACATCTTCATCACCGACGTCCACCGACGTCCACCGACGCGATGGGACCGAAGACACCCGTGCTCGGCTGTGAATGCGGTGAGTGGGGATGCTGGCCGCTGATGGCCAGCATCCCAGTGACCCCTGACCACGTGACCTGGGACTCCTTCGAGCAACCCCACCGCAAGACACGCGACTATTCGGGGTTCGGCCCGTTTCAGTTCGACCGCCTTCAATACGCTGACGCTGTGAAGGTCCTGAGTGCAGCACTGGGCTTTGACGAGACGTGAGTACAGCCCATCGGTTCATCACGGGGAGGACGAAGTCGTGTTTGACCACGTCATCGGGCTAAGCCCTGAGGAGGCCGCACGCTGGACCGCGCTGGTCGAGCAGTCCCGGCCAGTCCTTGAGAGCGACGGAATGGAAGCCGTCCAGACGCTCCTGGCCGAGCATGGCATAAGCATAATCCAGGCGATCGGAATCACCCGGGCCCTCTTGGGGAATGCGGAGACACCGCTTCGAGTCGCCATCGACATCGTGGCCACGAGCAAGGCTCGGCAGTAAGTTCAGAGAATGCGGAAGAGGGTTCTTCTGGCCGGCTGACCACAGCCACCCATAGGGTGAGGGGACGAGAGAAGATGCACGATGGATCCCCGAATACCCCGCCTGCGTCGCAAGCTGACCGCGATCCCGTTCCAACCGCTGCGCAGCCACTCCTTCGGGGAAGAGGAGCACAAGTTCTGCCTCGGTCCGAAGCTGGCGGAAGCACGTGTCGCTGCGTTTGAGGCCGAGTACGACATTGTCCTGCCCGACGCCTATCGGCAGTTCCTCACGCACATCGGCGGCTACGGCGCGGCGCCGTTCTACGGCCTCATGCCGCTGGAGCGGTGTTCCCTGCTGGTCATGAATCCGCGTGCAGAACTGGGGACACCCCGCGGCTTCAGCGGTACAGGCCCCAGGGCACACGGACAGGGACGCGATCTCTTCCTCCACATCATCGAGATGGGCTGCACCGACGTATGCGTCATCGCGGTGACCGGTCCCCTCACCGGCCGCATCCTCATTGGTAACAGCGACGGCTATTGGGGCCCCAACGTCTCCTCCGCCACCGACTTCCTCGACTGGTACGAACGCTGGCTCAACCACATGGGCGCCGGACGCGACAACCGGGCCCTGGAACTCACCTCGCCTCAACTTCGTGCCCATCCAGACCGCCATCGCATGGCCCCGAAAATCTGACTCTCCGTAACCACGCCACGGAATGTGAGCCAGAACCTGAGAAATGACAGCGGCCGCGGGGCGGCTGGCCCTCAGGCACGTGCACTGGTCGAGGACTGTGCTGATTACAGCCCGGTGGCCAGCCAGATGGTCACGGCCGCGGTGGCGGTGAGCCCGACGTTGAGTGTGATCCGGCGGTCTTCGCCGGTCAGGTGGACGGCGATCGCACCGGTCTGCAGGAGTACGAAGCCGATGGCCGCGGCCGGCGCCAGCGAGGGAGCGATGCCGGTCAGCGGCGGCAGGACCAGGCCGGTCGCGCCGAGTATTTCGACCGTCCCCAGTGCCCTGACGGCGGGCAAGGGTATGCGGTCGACCCAGGCCATCATCGGTCGGAGTTGATCGCGGCTGCGGATCACTTTCAGCGCGCCTGCGTAGAAGTAGAAGAGGGCGAGCAGTCCCGCGACGATCCAATAGGCGATGTTCATAGTTCCCGTTCATGGGCCACCGGTTCCCGGGGGCCCGTCGATTGCGCCGATTGCCAGAAGAGCCCTGGAGCGGGCCGCCACGGCCCGCCGGTCGAAAGGAAGGCGGCCGGGCCGGGCCGTCCCGCCGGCTTCAGGCGAGGTCGGTGGCGGGCTCGGTCGCGTAGCGGCTCATCGCGTCGATGTTGGCCTGTGGCGTCAGCGGTCGGCCGCCGGCGAGCACATCCTGGAGGTCTCGGAAGTACTGCACGTACAGGTCTGGGGTGAATGTGCTGAGCATGACGGCCGGTTGGTCTGTCAGGTTGGCGAAGGTGTGCGGGGTACCGGGCGGAACCATCACGAGCGTGCCCGCGGTGGCGTCGTGGTCCTCGTCCCCGACGGTGAACCGCACGGTGCCGGAGAGGATGTAGAAACCCTCGTCGTGTTGGGCGTGGCGGTGCTGCGGCGGGCCCTGGGTATGCGGAGCGAGGACGGACTCGGCGATCGCGAGTCGGTGCCCGGTGTTGCTGCCGTCCTCCAGGACGCGCATGCGCGTGGTGCCCAGGCCGATCGTCTCGCCGTCGTCGGGACCCACCACCGATACAGCGGGAGCGGCCTGCGGTGCGTTGGTCTTCGCTTCTTCGGTCATGTTCACGAGTGCACCGCCGGGGCCCCACGGCTGTCCAAGACCCATCCCGCAGCGCCGATACCTCGTGGGTATCGTTGCAGCGTGGAGCTTCGTACCTTGCGCTACTTCGTGGCGGTCGCTGAGGAACTCCATTTCGGCCGGGCCGCCACCCGACTGCACATGAGTCAGCCGCCGCTGAGCCGGGCGATCAAGCAGTTGGAGGCCGATGTCGGGGCCCTGCTGTTCGCTCGCTCGCCGACCGGCGTCGCACTCACTCCGGTGGGCACGGTGCTGCTCAACGAGGCGCGGGCCCTACTCGACCATGCCGACCGCGTCCGTGAACGCGTGAGCGCGGCGGCCGGCGTCGCGACCCTCACCGTCGGCATCCTGGGCGACGGCACCGACCCGGGCGTGACCAGGCTGGCCGCCGCCTACCGACGACGCCACCCCGGCATCGACATCCGCATCCGCGACACCGATCTGACCGACCCGACGTGCGGGCTGCGCGCCGGACTGGTCGACGTCGCCCTCACCCGGGCGCCGTTCGACGAGTCCACCCTGACGGTGCGTGCGCTGCGAACTGATCCGGTCGGCGTGGTCCTGCGCGCCGACGATCCGCTGGCCCGCCGCGACCGGCTGCGGCTGGCCGACCTGAACGACCGCCGCTGGTTCCAGTTCCCGCAGGGCACCGACCCCGTCTGGCAGTCGTACTGGAACGGCGGCAGACCGCGCGAGGGCCCCGTGGTGCGCGCCGTCCAGGAATGCCTGCAGGCCGTGCTGTGGAACGGCACGGTCGGCCTGGCCCCGCTCGGACACGACCTGCCCGCGGAGTTGGCCGTGATACCCCTGATCGACATGACGCCGAGCCGCGTGGTGGCGGTGTGGAACGAAGGTGACACCAACCCGTTGATCCGATCATTCATCGAGATCGCCACAGCCGCGTACCGCCATTGAGCACCGGGCAACCGGTGCTGCCGCAGCTCGTGAACAATTCGAACGCTGCGACCCTCGGGACCGCCTCCCGAAGTGGTGAACATCTGCTGTCCCTTCTCGCCTACAGAGCCACCCGACCCCGCGAAGCCCAGATCACCCGCCTCAAAGCGCAGAACGCCAAGCTCAAGGAGCGGCTGGCCCAGTCGGACGGGACGATCGACGAGCTCACGGGCTTCCGCACTCAGGCCCTGGCCCGCCTCGCTGCCCAGCACGAGGAGATCATTCGACTCCGCGAAGCCGCCGTCGGCACCACTCGGGTCAGCCGCCTGCCGCCACCCCGAACCACCGTCATCGGGACATGCAGCTGATGCCGCATACCCGACCGGATGCCGGCTCTCGCATGGCGAGAGTTGGACCTCACCAGCGATCAGATCGAAACCTCGTCGGTCAGCGAAGGCACGGACGCAGGACCATGAGCGAGTCTTCCAAGGTCGCTACCATGGCAAAGGGGAACCGGTCGAGCTCAAGACAGAGTGCACACCTCCGCCTTGGAGTACTTCGCGGAGCGCGAGCAACTGCGGAAGCAGCACGAGACGAAGGCACCCGCCGACGGCACGACTGAACCGGTGGAGAGCAGCGTCCATCTCAACCAGGTGGTCTTCCCGCGCGGCTGGCCCGAGCACCCTGGCACCCTCGTGTTGCGCAACGAGTTCCCCGCGCCGATCGCCATGGGTAACCGGACCTATCCCACGGTTGCGCACGCCTCCTGGGCGCTGGCGGTCACCGATGAACACGGACAGGCCGAGATCCTCGGCGCAGAACGGCCGTATGACGCACAGAATCTCGCTGAGGGTTCCACTCTGCGTGACGACTGGCCCCAGGTTCCGGTTGCCGTCATGGCGCGCTTGCTGCGCGCGAAGTTCCAGCAACACCTCGAGTTCGCCGAGACGCTGGTGGCCACAGGCGAGATAGCAGCGGGCCGAAGGGCTTGTGGGCCCCATTCATCCGCCCGAGCGACACCTCATCAGATAGATCGGAACCGTCCCAAGAAACTACGCACCAGGCTTTGTTGGGCGTGGGGGCGGGTGATCGCCCGAGGGGACGGCCTACTCGATGCGTCAGAACGCATACGTAGCAGTCGGGCCCGCGTAGCCTCACACCCGGGATCTCAGCACGTCGACCTCACAGCCCGGCGCGAACGGGTCGAAGCCGTGCTCGATCAGCCAGCGAACCGCCAGCAGGCTTCGCAACGACCACCAGGCGTGGATCACGTCGAGGTCGATGTCGGTGCCATAGCCGGCGATGACGTCGTCGAGGTGCCCCTCGTGTCCGAGCGTGAAGGTGGCGAGGTCGTACAGAGCATCACCCTGGCCCGCCTCGGACCAGTCGATGATGCCCGTCACCTCGTCGCCGTCGACGAAGACGTGCGCGATCTGCAGGTCGCCGTGCGTGAACGCCGGAGTCCACGGCCGGAGCGCGGCCTCGGCGACCCGACGGTTGCGGGTGACCAGGTCAGCGGGCAGGACGCCGTTCGCCACGAGCAACTCGCACTCGTCGTCGAGTTCCGCCGCCAGCGCGACGACGCTCCGGCCCGCCCGGCCCGGCCGGGACGGCAGCGGCGCGTCGTGCAGCTTCCGGATTGTGGCGCCCGCCGCGGCCCACGCTGCCGACGACCCCGTCGACGGCCCACCGAGGCGCCCAAGCGTCGTCCCCGGGAGCGCGGCGATCGCGAGCACGGGCGGCTTGCGCCACAGGACTTCCGGGGTCGGTACCGGTGCCAGGGACATCGCCTCGACCTCGACGTCGATACGCGCCTGATCGGCGTCCACCTTCAGGAACACGTCACCGACGCGCAGAGTCGCACGCTCGGAATGGGCGACAACGACTCTGACCTCATCCATGGGCGACCAGTATCCCGGAGATGATCGCCGACATCGCCAGATTTACCGCACGCGCTTACGCAGCTGACCGCGTCCCGCTACCCGACGGCCTCGTGCGCGACACTGCCCCTTGACCAGGTCAAGCCCACCACTTTTGTCAGGAGTCCTACGCGACGGCGATCAGCGGCACCAGGTAGCGGCGGGCGAACGCCCTCAACTGCTCGTCGTCGTCGAGCTCGAAACAGCTGACCGGGTTGAGGAGGAAGGAGACCGTGATGCGCACCATCAGCTCGGCGACAGGTGCCGGATCGGCCTCCGGCCTCCCCTCCGCACGCCTGGCCTCGCGCAGCCGACCGGCCACGTAGCCGCGCATGGCGACGAGTGCCGGCCCGCTCTCCACGGTCAGGAACGGGAGCATGATCTCCGGTTCCAGCCGCAACAGCCCTCCCACCAGAGGATGTTCGCGGATGTGGCCGAGGACGGCCACGAACCCTTCGACGATCCGGTCCTCGGTGGTGGGGAGCGCGGCGACCGCCTCGTCCACCTCGACGACGAAGCGCCGGTACTCACGCAGCAGGCAGGCCGACACCAGGCCGTCCTTGTTGCCGATCCGCCGGTACACGGTCACACGCGAGACCCCCGCCCGCTTGGCGACGTCGTCGACGGTGGAGCGGCGCAGCCCGAAGGTCATGAACTGCTCACGCGCGGCGTCGAGGATCTGCTCGCTCAGCGCGTCGGAGGGCGGTGCCTCACCGAGCGCCCGGGCCAGCAGTGCTTCGTCCGTACTCCGTGCGGCCATGGGCCCTCCCCGCTCCTTGCCGGTTCCGGTCCACCATAGCGGCGCCGCAACACAGAGACCGTGTCCGTCTCTCTGTCACCTCGCCGGTGCGAGGAGGTGTGGCGGTCAGTCGTGGTCGTACACCGTCACGCCGATCCCCCGGCTCGACAGCCGCTGCTCCAGCAGTGGTTCGATCCGTGACCACTTGCCGCCCGCCAGTCCGCAGCCGATGCGCGGCATGTGCACCGAAGCCCCCAGCTCGGCCGCCCGGCCGGCCACCGCACCCAGTGCCGTATCGATCGCCTCGTAGCGCACCGGCACCCCCTTGCTACCGGTGCGCATCCCTCGCTGGCCCACCATGTTCGCCACCCAGATGTACGGGCTCACCTGGACGAACTGAACGGCGCCGAGGCCGAAATCGTTGCCCGCCCGTTCCCGGTGCCAGGTGCGGTACCGGGCCTCCGGCTCGGGCCAGCGGCGCGAGAGCGCCAGGACGAAGCCCTTGCCCCAGCCGCCCAGGTCGTTGCAGACATGCGCGATCAGTTTGACGCCCTTGCCCTGCGGGGCGGTGGCATCCCCCCGTACGTACATGATCTCCGTCATCGCACCAGCGTACGAGCGGGCACCGACAACCGATGCGCCTTTTCTCCCCGCCGGGCTCCGGCCGGTGCGGAGGCGGCCACGTCGATGCCCCGGGCGGCCGCCCACGCGGGTAGCGTCTCGGGGTCCAGGACCAGGAGGGCCGTCAGGCAGGAGCGGCCGTCGCCGTGGACGAGGGCCTGACCGATCTGGGGGGTGTTCCTTCAGGGTGTTCTCCGCGAGTGCCGGGGAGACGTTCCCCCTCGGCTACGGCGAAGCGGGCGCGGCTGTGCCGGGCGATCCTTCCGGCCGCCCTCGGCCGGACCGTGCGGGCCCGTACCCGGGGTGGACTGCGCTTCACTGCTGCCGGACACTTTCACAACAGTGGTGAGACAGCAATACTGTTGCACCTGATTGACGCACACGCCCGGCAGTTCACCCGCGGGGTCGGACACGAGGAGCAGATATGGCGACCGGGACCGAGGAGCCGACGCTCACCGTCGACGAGCTGGCGGCGCGCGCCGGGGTGACCGTGCGCACGGTGCGCTTCTACAGCACCCGGGGGCTGCTGCCGCCGCCGGTGATCGGGCCGCGCCGGGTGGGGCACTACGGGCACGACCACCTCTCCCGGCTCGCGCTGATCGAGGAGCTCCAGCACCAGGGCATGACGCTCGCCGCGATCGAACGCTATCTGGAGCAGCTGCCGCCCGATCTGAGCGCCCAGGATCTGGCGATCCACCGGGCGCTGGTGGCTTCCTGGGCGCCGGACTCGGCGGAGGACGCGACCCGGGCGGAGCTGGAGCGCCGCGCGGGGCGGGCGCTGACCGAACAGGACCTCGACCGGCTGGCCGCGATGGGCGTGCTGGAACGGGCCGATCCGGGCGAGGCCCCCTACCGGGTGGATCCGGGGCTGCTGCGGCTCGGTGTGGAACTGCTCGACGTGCCGATCGCGCACGAGACGATCCTGGCCGCCCGGACGGTCCTGCTGGAGCACACCCGCTCGGCCGCCCAGCAGCTGACCCGGCTGTTCCGGGACGAGGTGTGGAGTCCGTACCGGGAGCGGGAGTCGGATCCGGAGCACCTCAGGGCGATGAAGTCGCTGTCGGCGCACATGCAGCCGATGGTTCTCCAGGCGCTGGTGACCGCCTTCCAGCGGTCGCTGAAGGAGGAGCTGCGGGCCGCGTTCACCGCTGAGTGAGTACGGCCCGCAGCTCCTGGCGTCAGTCGTGGAAGGTCTCGCCCCGCTCCGCCTTCGAGACGAGCAGCGCGGGCGGCAGGAAGCGGTCGCCGTACCGCTCGGCGAGTTCCCGGGCGCGGGCCACGAAGCCGGGCAGGCCGCCCTCGTACCCGTTGATGTACTGGAGCACGCCGCCGGTCCACGGCGGGAAGCCGATGCCCATGATGGAGCCGATGTTGGCGTCGGCGACGGTGATCAGCACGTTCTCCTCCAGGCAGCGGACGCTGTCCAGGGCCTCGGAGAAGAGCATCCGCTCCTGCATGTCGGTGAACGAGATGTCCGTGTCCGGCTTCGGGATGTGCCCGCCCGGGGCACGGCCACCGGAGCGCCCGAAGTGCTCGCGCAGGCCGGGCCAGAGGCGGGTGCGCCTGCCGTTCTCGTCGTAGTCGTAGAAGCCCGCGCCACCGCTGCGTCCCGGGCGTCCGAACTCGTCGACCATCCGGTCGATGACCGAGTCCGACGGGTGGCCGGCCCAGCTGCCGCCCGCCTCCTCGACGGCCCGCCTGGTCTCGTCGCGGATCTTGCGGGGCAGGGTGAGCGTCAGTTCGTCCATCAGGGAGAGCACCTTGGCCGGGTATCCGGCCTGGGCGGCGGCCTGCTCGACGGAGGCGGGCTCGACGCCCTCGCCGACCATCGCGACGCCCTCGTTGATGAACTGGCCGATGACGCGTGAGGTGAAGAAGCCGCGTGAGTCGTTGACGACGATCGGGGTCTTCTTGATCCGGCGGACCAGGTCGAAGGCGCGGGCCAGGGCCTCGTCGCCGGTCTTCTCGCCCTTGATGATCTCGACGAGCGGCATCTTGTCGACGGGCGAGAAGAAGTGCAGCCCGATGAAGTCGGCGGGGCGCGAGACCCCTTCGGCCAGGGCCGTGATGGGCAGGGTGGAGGTGTTGGAGCAGAGCAGCGCGTCGGGCTCGATGACGTCCTGGATCTCCTGGAACACCTTGTGCTTGAGCGCGGTGTCCTCGAAGACGGCCTCGATGACGGCGTCGCAGCCGGCGAGGTCGGCCGGGTCGCCGGTCGGGGTGATGAGGGCGAGCAGCTCATCGCGCTTCGCCTCGGTCGTACGGCCCCGCGAGAGCGCCTTGTCGAGCAGCTTCTCGCTGTACGCCTTCCCCCTGGCGGCGGCCTCCGCGGAGACGTCCTTGAGGACGACCTCGATACCGGCGCGGGCGCAGGAGTAGGCGATGCCCGCGCCCATCATCCCGGCGCCCAGGACGGCGACCCTGCGGACCTGGCGCTCCTCGATGCCCTTGGGGCGGCTGGCACCGGAGTTGACGGCCTGGAGGTCGAAGAAGAACGCCTGGATCATGTTCTTCGAGACCTGGCCGGTGACCAGCTCGGTGAAGTAGCGGGCCTCGATGGTGAGCGCGGTCTCGAAGTCGACCTGCGAGCCCTCGACCGCGGCGGCCAGGATGTTGCGCGGCGCGGGCATCGGGGCCCCGGCCAGCTGCTTCTTCAGGTTGGCCGGGAAAGCGGGCAGGTTGGCGGCGAACTTGGGGTTCGACGGGGTGCCGCCGGGGATGCGGTAGCCCTTGACGTCCCAGGGCTGCCGCGACTCGGGGTGGGCCTCGATGAAGGCGCGGGCCTTGTCGAGCATCTCCTCGGGCGTCGCGGCGACTTCGTGGACCAGGCCGTTCTCCAGGGCGCGCCGCGGGGTGTACTGAGTGCCCTGGAGCAGCACCTTCAGCAGCGCGTCGGCGATGCCCATGAGGCGTACGGTGCGGGTGACTCCGCCGCCCGCGGGCAGCAGGCCGAGGGTGACCTCGGGCAGGCCGATCCGGGAGCCGGGCGCGTCGAGGGCGACGCGGTGGTGGGAGGCGAGCGCGATCTCGTAACCCCCGCCGAGGGCGGCTCCGTTGATGGCGGCGACGACGGGCTTGCCGAGGGTCTCGATGCGGCGCAGCGAGTTCTTGATCGCGGTGCCGGTGTCGAAGGCGGCCCGGGCGTTCTCGGGGCCGACCTTGATCATGTCCTTGAGGTCGCCGCCCGCGAAGAAGGTCTTCTTGGCGGAGGTGTAGATGATGCCGCGGATGGAGTCCTTCTCGGCCTCGGCACGGTCGGCGACGGCCGCGATGGAGTCCTTGAATGCCTGGTTCATCGTGTTGGCGGACTGGTCGGGGTCGTCGAGTACGAGGGTGACGACGCCGGTCTCGTCCTGTTCCCAGCGGATGGTCGTGCTCTCGGTCATTCTCTTCTTCTCCGTAAGCAGGGGGTTGCCGGGGACGGTCAGAGGCGCTCGACGACGGTGGCGACGCCCATGCCGCCGCCGACGCAGAGGGTGGCGAGGCCGTAGCGCTTGTCCCGGCGCTCCAGCTCGTCGATGAGCGTGCCGAGGATCATCGCGCCGGTGGCGCCGAGGGGGTGGCCGAGCGCGATGGCGCCGCCGTTGACATTGATCTTGTCGAGGGGCAGCCCCATGTCCCTGGCGAAGCGCAGGACGACGCCGGCGAAGGCCTCGTTGATCTCGACGAGGTCGATGTCGTCGATGGTGAGCCCGGCCTTGGCGAGCGCCTTGCGGGTGGCGGGCGCGGGGCCGGTGAGCATGATGGTGGGCTCGGAGCCGGAGACCGCGGCGGAGACGATCCGGGCGCGCGGCGTGAGGCCGTACCGCTCCCCGATCTCCTTCGAGCCGATCGCGACCAGGGCCGCTCCGTCGACGATGCCGGAGGAGTTGCCCGCGTGGTGGACGTGGTCGATCTTCTCCACCCAGTGGTACTTCTGGAGTGCCACCGCGTCGAAGCCGCCCATCTCGCCGATGGCCGCGAACGACGGCTTGAGCGCGGCGAGGGAGTCGGCCGTGGTGCCGGGCCGCATGTGCTCGTCGTGGTCGAGGACGACGAGGCCGTTACGGTCCTTGACGGGGACGACGGAGCGCGCGAAGCGGTTGTCCTTCCACGCCTCGGCGGCCCGCTCCTGCGAGAGCGCGGCGAACTCGTCGACATCGCGGCGCGAGAAGCCCTCGATCGTCGCGATGAGGTCGGCGCCGACGCCCTGCGGCGCGAAGCCCGTCTCGTAGTTGGTCATCGGGTCCATCGCCCAGGCACCGCCGTCCGAGCCCATCGGCACCCGGGACATCGACTCGACGCCACCCGCGAGGATGAGGTCCTCCCAGCCCGAACGGACCTTGGCGGCGGCCAGGTTGACGGCTTCCAGCCCCGAGGCACAGAAGCGGTTCTCCTGGACGCCCGCGACGGTGTCCGGGAGGCCGGCCGCGATGGCGGCGATCCGGGCGATGTCGGAGCCCTGGTCGCCGAGCGGGCTGACCACGCCGAGGACGATGTCGTCGATGGCCGCCGGATCCAGGCCCGGGAAGCGGCTGCGGATCTCATGGATCAGGCCGACGACGAGGTCGATCGGCTTGGTGCCGTGCAGGGCCCCATTGGCCTTGCCGCGGCCGCGCGGGGTGCGGATCGCGTCGTAGACGAACGCTTCGGTACTCAAGACAGCTGCCTTTCGAGGGTGGTGGCGCAACAGGGGGTGTGGCACGGCGAGCGCTGGTGGCCGGCGGGGGTCAGCCGAGCAGGGAGCGGCCGATGATCTCCTTCATGATCTCGGTCGTACCGCCGTAGATGGTCTGGATGCGGCCGTCGGTGAACGCCTTGGCCACCCGGTACTCCGTCATGTAGCCGTAGCCGCCGTGCAGTTGGAGGCAGCGGTCGGCGACGCGCTTGTGCAGCTCGGTGGCCCACCACTTGGCCATCGAGGCGTGCACGGCATCGAGCGTCCCCTCCGAGTGCTCGACGATGCACCGGTCGAGGAAGGTACGGGTGACCGCGCACTCGGTGGCCATCTCGGCGATCTCGAAGCGGATGTGCTGGAGCTTGGAGAGCGGCCGCCCGAAGGCCTCGCGCTCCTTGACGTACTCGGTGGTGATCTCCAGCAGGTACTCGGCGCCGGCGATCCCGGCGACGGCGATGCCCATCCGCTCCTGGGCCAGGTTGGTCATCAGGTGGATGAAGGCGCCGTCCAGCTCACCGAGGAGGTTCTCCTTGGGCACCCGGACGTCGTTGAAGAACAGTTCGGCGGTGTCCTGGGACTTCTGGCCGATCTTGTCGAGGTTGCGGCCCCGTTCGAAACCCGCCGCACCCCGCTCGACGACTATGAGCGAGAGTCCCTTCGCGCCGCCGTCGGGGGTGGTCTTCGCCACGACGACGACGAGGTCGGCGAGGATGCCGTTGGAGATGAACGTCTTGGAGCCGTTGAGCAGCCAGTGGTCGCCCTTGTCCTCGGCCGTGGTGCGGATGCCCTGGAGGTCGGAGCCGGCACCGGGTTCGGTCATCGCGATGGCGGTGATGATCTCGCCGCTGCAGAAGTCGGGCAGCCAGCGCCGCTTCTGCTCGTCGGTGCCCAGACCGGTGAGATAGGGGCCGATGATGTCGTTGTGCAGGCCGAGCGCGAGCCCCGCGGCGCCCGCCCGGGTGAACTCCTCGGCGAGGACGGCGCTGTAGCGGAAGTCGGCGTTGCCGCCGCCCCCGTACTCCTCGGGCACCGCGAGGCCGAGGAGCCCCTGCCGTCCGGCCGCGAGCCAGGCCTCGCGCGAGACGATGCCGTCCTTCTCCCACTGCTCGTAGTGCGGGATGACCTCCTTGGCCAGGAAGGTGCGGACGGCCTCGCGGAACGCGTCGTGCTCTTCGTTGAAGATCTGCCGCTGCATCAGTCGGTGGTGTCCTTCCGGGTGGTCCGCAGGCCCGGTACGTCCCAGTCGGCGGCGACGGCGTCGGTGTCCGCGCCCGGCTGCGCCGGGCCGCTGTGCACCGAGGAGGGCGTGGCCGAGAACCGGGGCGCGGGCGCGGGCTGGGTGAGTCCGCCGTGTTCGACGAACGTGGCGCGGGCGGCGAGGTGCGGGTGGTGCGGGGCCTCGCGGAGCGAGAGCACGGGCGCCACGCAGGCGTCCGAGCCGGCGAAGACCTCGGTCCACTGGGCGCGGGTGCGGGTGCGGAACCGGGCGGCGACGACCGCGCGCAGTTCGTCCCAGCGGGAGATGTCGCCGCGGTCGGGGGCCGTCTCCCCGATGCCGAGGAGCTCGGTGAACTCGGCGTAGAACCGCTGCTCCAGCGGGCCGACCGCCATGTACTCGCCGTCGGCGGTCTCGTACGAGCCGTAGAACGGGCAGCCGCCGTCCAGGAGGTTGGAGCCACGCCGGTCCTGCCAGCTGCCGGCCGCCAGCATCCCGTGGATCATCATGGCGAGATGGGCGGCGCCGTCGACGATCGCCGCGTCCACGACCTGGCCGGAGCCGCCGGGCGTACGGGCGTGCTGGAGGGCGGCGAGGACGCCGACGACGAGGTAGAGCGAGCCGCCCGCGTAGTCGCCGAGCAGATTGGCCGGGACGGTGGGCGGCTCGTCCGGCTTCCCGATCATGGAGAGGGTGCCGGTGAGGGCGATGTAGGCGATGTCGTGCCCGGCCCGTTCGGCGAGCGGCCCGTCCTGGCCCCAGCCGGTCATCCGCCCGTACACCAGGAGCGGGTTGCGGGCCAGACAGGCGTCGGGGCCGACCCCCAGGCGCTCGGCGGTGCCCGGCCGGTATCCCTCGATCAGGATGTCGGCGCGCTCGGCCAGCTCCAGGACCGTCTCCGGGCCGTGCTCGGCCTTGAGGTCGACGAGGACGGAGCGCTTGTTGCGGTTGGTGAGGTCGCGGGCCGGATCGATGCCGAGCCCGGCGCCGCCGGGCCGGTCGACCCGCACCACGTCGGCGCCCAGATCGGCCAGGAGCATCGCGGCGAACGGGCCGGGGCCGATGCCCGCCAGTTCGACCACCCGTACGCCGGCGAGCGGGCCCCGCGGGCCCCGCACGCCGTTCCCTGTTGCTGCCATCGAGCCCCCAGCGGTATGACACAACTGATGTAACACCGATGATGCTAAGAACGTACCGCGCTCCGCACAACCCTTTCGGCCGAGCAAGCGCTTAGTTCCTTTCCCGCCGATCCTCCCCCACGAAGCCCTCCCGGGCACACACCGCCACGTCCCCCTCCGCTAACCTCTGCCTGCTACATCGGCGCCGGCCCCTGCGGAGGCACTCGTGAACAGGCAGAACGGGGCACAACGCCCCTATGACGTAGTCCTCTTCGGCGCCACTGGATTCGTGGGAGTCCTCACCGCCGAATACCTGGCGTCACATGCGCCGGACGGTTGCCGCTGGGCCCTGGCCGGGCGCAACCGCGCCAGACTGGAGCAACTGCGCAATCACCTCACCGCCGCCGATCCCCGCTGCGCGGAGCTCCCGCTGCTGCATGCCGACGCGGACGACGCCGGATCACTGCGCGAGCTGGCCGAGTCCGCCCATGTGGTGGCCACGACGGTCGGCCCGTACGTCTGGTACGGCGAGCAGCTGGTCGCCGCCTGCGCCGAGGCCGGGACGGACTACGCGGACCTCTCCGGCGAGCCGGAGTTCGCCGACCGGATGTATCTGGAGCACGACGCCCGGGCACGCGAGACCGGCGCCCGGATCGTGCACGCGTGCGGCTTCGACTCCGTCCCGCACGATCTCGGGGTGCACTTCACGGTCCAGCAGCTGCCCGAGGACGTGCCCCTGCGCATCGACGGTTTCGTCCGCAGCAACGCGGCCTTCTCGGGCGGTACGTTCGCCTCCGCGCTCACCGCGATGGGCCGCGGCCCGCAGATGCTGCGCGCCGCGAAGGAGCGCCGGCTGCACGAGCCGCGCCTCGTCGGCCGTCGTGCCCGCGCCCCGCTCGGCGCGCCGCGCTTCAGTACGGAGACCGGCACCTGGGCGCTTCCGCTGCCCACGCTCGACGCGCGGATCGTGGAGCGCTCCGCCCGCGCACTGCCCCGCTACGGCCCCGACTTCCGCTACCGGCACTACGCCTCGGTCAAGCACCTGCCGGTGGCGCTGGGCGGCACGGCGGCGCTGGGCGCGCTGATGGGCGCCGCGCAGCTGCCGGCCGCACGGGCGTGGCTGATGGACCGGTACGAACCCGGCTCGGGCCCCGACGCCGAGCGAAGGCGCCGCAGCTGGTTCACGGTCAGGTTCGTCGGCGAGGGCGGCGGCCGCCGGGTGTTCACCGAGGTGTCGGGCGGCGATCCGGGCTACGGCGAGACGGCCAAGATGCTCGCGGAGTCCGCGCTGTGTCTGGCGCTGGACGAACTGCCGACGGTGTCGGGGCAGGTCACCACGGCGGTCGCGATGGGCGATGCGCTGGAGGGACGCCTGCGGGCGGCCGGGCTGGGCTTCCGGGTGGCGGCGGTCCGCTGACCCCCTCCGGAAGGTCCACGAGGCCGTCGGCGTGCAGAGCGTCGCCCCGGCCTAGAAGATCCACGAGGCCAGCGTGTAGAGCATCGCCCCGGCCCAGACGGACGCCACCGCACCCCCGATCAGCATGCCCGCCGCGACACGGCGCTGGGCAGGGTGAAGAGGTGCGGTTCGGGCGGGTGTGCGAGTTACGTTCATGTGTCCAGAGTGCCGATCATGATCGGCGAACGCTATCCGTACGGATACTCAGATGCCCTCGCCCCCGCCCGCACCGCTCTCAGCCGGTCGCCTCGCGCAGCGCCCGACGGCAGAGAGCGTCCGCCCGGCGGGTGGTCTCGGGCTGGCGGAAGTCCCGGGCCAGCGACAGGGTGTGCGCACAGGCGTTGTCAAGGCCGGTGCGGTGGCCGACGGAGACGAAGACCGGTTTGGTGCCGTCCTGGGTACGCAGCGCCCGGCCCACCTCCTCGTCCCCGTCGAGCAGCGGCGACCAGTCGCCGCGACGCGGACCGGGCTGTTCGTACGAGAAGGTGAACGGGTTCTTCGCGACGCCGATGACCGGCAGCCCGGTGAGCACCCCCAGATGGCTGGCGAGCCCGAAGCGGCGCGGGTGCGCCTGCCCGTATCCGTCACAGACGACGAGCCCCGGGCCGACCGGCAGGGACTCCAGCGCGGCCAGCACGGTGGGGATCTCCCGGAAGGCCAGGAGTCCGGGGACGTAGGGGAAGGTGACCCGGCCGACGGCGGTGGACTCGGCCACCACCTCCAGGGTGGCCGCGTCGAGCACGACGGCCGCCGCCACGACGACGTCGCGCTCGTCGTCGTAGGCGACATCGACACCTGTCACCCGGCCGGTGCCGGGCGGCGGCCCGGGTTCGTCGAGCACCACCCGGCCGCGCAGGGAGTCCTGGACGGCTCGGGCACCGGCCTCGTCGGAGGGCATCTGAAGAGTTGTCATGGTGCCGGCCAGTTTAGGTCGGCCGGCACCTGAGGGGCGGCGTCGCGGGCGGGGCTCGCACCTCTGCCGGGCGGTCCCGGGTTCCGCCGCGGAGCCCTCCCGTAGCCTGGAGATCATGTTCGTACTCGAGCTCTCCTACACCGCCCCCCTCGACCGTGTCGACGCGCTGATGAAGGACCACGTCGGCTGGCTCGACGCGCAGTACGCGGCCGGGGTGTTCATCGCCTCCGGCCGCAAGAACCCGCGGGACGGCGGAGTGATTCTCGCCGTCGGGGACGACCGGGCCGCGATCGAGCGGCTCGTGGCGGGCGACCCCTTCGCCGTGCACGGCGTCTGCGCGTACCGGATCACGGAGTTCATCGCGACCAAGACGTCGGACGCCCTCGCTCCCTACCGTCAGCAGTGATGACCGCGCCCCGTCAGAGCCCGGTCAGCCGGGCCGCACGCCCCTGCTCGCCGGCGGCCCAGCAGCCGCCGTCAGCGGTGCAGTCGACCGTGTCGTAGGAGCCGCTGTCGACCGTCCGCCAGGTGCGCCCGCCGTCCGTGGTGAGGTCCGTGCCGGCCGGGCCGACCGCGAGTGCGGCCGACCGGCCGTGCGGCAGCCATGCGACGCCCGAGCGGTAGGCGGCGGTCGCGGTGGCCGACCGGCGCCAGCCGCGGCCGCCGTCGTCCGTGACGGCCGAGGCGTGGGGCGATTCCTGGTCGGGGCGGTAGTCGCCGCCGACCGCGATGCCGTGGGTCCGGTCGCGGAAGGCCAGCGCGAAGACCCCGCGGGCGGGGTCACCGGCCGGGAGGGTCGATTCGGCCGCCCTCCAGGTCAGTCCGCGGTCCCCGGAGTGCAGGACGCGGGCGGTGGCCGCGCCGCCGGTCGCCAGCCAGACGTCCTTCGGACCCGAGCTGACCAGGCACTGACCACTGGCCGCGAACCCCGCCTCGCCCTCCTGGGCCCGGGGCATGCCCGTACTGGGCAGCACGTTCCAGCTGCGGCCGCCGTCCGCGGTGGACAGGATGCGGAACCGGCCGTCCACCGGGTCGCTCATGGCCAGTCCGTGCCGGCTGTCGAAGAAGGTGAGGCAGTCGTAGAAGGCGCGGGCGTCGGTGTTGCGGAAGGACTCGGTCCAGGTCACTCCCCCGTCGTCGGTGCGCAGCACCCGGGACGCCTCCCCCTCGCCGATGGCCAGCGCCACCGCCCGCCTGGCGTCGAAGGCCTCGATGTCGCGGAACTCCAGCCCCGCCCCGGCAGCACCGGGCGGGGAGACGTCGCGCCAGTGCCGGCCGCCGTCGGAGGTGCGCAGCACCGTACCCTTCGTGCCGGCGAGCCAGGCGGTGCGGCTGTTCACCGCGGCGAGGCCGCGGAAGCGGGCATCGGTTCCGGTGGCGGTGGGCGTCCAGACCGGCCGGTCGCCGGGCCGGTGCCGTTCCGCGGGTGCCGCCTGAGCTGCCGGTGCGGTCAGCGCGGCGGCCAGCGCCGCCCCGCACAGTCCCAGTGACATCAGTCGTCGCGTCTTTCCCTTGGCCCTCATGGCGCTGGAAGCTAACCGACGGACCGCGCGCCGTCCAGGGTGCGCAGCCCGGCAACGGGCACATGATCAGGATGCGGGGCCCGGTGAGCGGTGACGCAGCTCACTCGGTCCCCGGGTGCACGGATCGGCGACTTCCGTCGTCTGTATCAGTGCCGGGAACCCGTTCATCCGGTCGCGAAAGGGAGCAGGTCTTGTCCATCGTTATCGAGCAGTCCGTACAGGCCCGCATGGTGGCGTCCGCGCCGCAGATGGAAACACTTCCCGCCGTCCTGCAGTACGACCGCACAGACCCCTTCGCGATCCGCATGGCCTTCCCCGCACCCGCGACACTGGAGGGCACCGAGGTGTCCTGGGAGTTCTCCCGGGAACTGCTCACGGCGGGAATGGACACGCCGGCGGGCGTGGGCGACGTACGGATCAGGCCCTTCGGCTACGACCGCACGGTTCTGGAGTTCCACGCCGCCGAGGGCATCGCGATGGTGCACGTGCGCACGGCCGACCTGCGCCGGTTCCTGCGGCGGACACAGCAGCTGGTGCCCGCCGGTGCCGAGCACCGGTTCCTGGACCTGGACCGGAGCCTGACGGATCTGTTCGGCGGCTCCCGCTGACCCGGCCCCCGCGGGCGCGGCGGTCAGGGACCCGATCCCGTTAATTCGTTAATTCGTTTGCCCCGCCCGTGAGCCGGGCGTAGCGTCTGCGATGTCCTTGTCGTCGCCGATCGGAGTAGGACGTTGCTCGTCTGAGGTCTTGAGACACCGTGTTGCGCGCCGTGTCATGTCTGTACATGTCCGCGTGCCCGAGTGTGACCTCAGCTCTTCGAGCCGTCCTCCGTGACCAGGGCCTTCCTCCACACCCCCCGGAATCCTTCCGTGGAACGCCAGTGACCGGTGTCTCATCCCGTTGCCCCTGACCTTCCTCGCAACCGGGAGATTCCCAGTGTCAGCTCCACTCGCACACCTCACCTGCTCGTCGCTCTCCTTCGCCTGGCCCGACGGCAGCGAGGTCTTCGACGACTTCCATCTCACCGTGGGGCCCGGCCGTACGGGTCTCATCGGTATCAACGGCGCCGGCAAGTCGACCCTGCTGCGGCTGATCGCCGGCGACCTCACTCCGGCCGCGGGCCAGGTCAAGGCCGCGGGCGAGGTCGGCTACCTGCCGCAGAATCTGGTCCTGGACACCGCGCTGCGGGTCGACGCGGCCCTGGGCATCGCCGCGACCCGTGAGGCGCTGCACGCCATCGAGGCGGGCGACGTCGGCGAGGAGCGGTTCGCGGTCGTCGGCGACGACTGGGACGTGGAGGAGCGGGCCCGTGCCACGCTCGACCAGCTCGGGCTCCGGCACATCGGGCTCGACCGCACCATCGGTGAGATGTCCGGCGGGGAGTGCGTGCTGCTGGGACTGGCCGCGCTGCTGCTGGCGCGGCCGGACGTGCTGCTGCTCGACGAGCCGACGAACAACCTGGATCTGTACGCACGGGAACGGCTGTACGCCGCGGTCGACGCGTGGACCGGGGTGCTCGTGGTCGTCAGTCACGACCGGGAACTCCTGGAACGCGTCGATCAGATCGCCGATCTGCGGGGCTCCACGGTCACCTGGTACGGGGGAAACCTCTCGGCGTACGAGGAGGCGCTCGCCGTGGAGCAGGAGGCCGCCGAGCGCATGGTGCGGGTCGCGGAGGCCGATGTGCACCGGCAGAAGCGCGAACTCGCCGACGCCCAGGTCAAGCTGGCGCGGCGCAAGCGCTACGGACAGAAGATGAACGACCAGAAGCGCGAACCGAAGATCGTCATGGGCGCCCGCAGGCGCGCCGCGCAGGAGTCGGCGGGCAAGCACCGCATCATGCACACCGAGAGGCTGGCCGAGGCCAAGGAGCGCCTGGACGACGCCGTCGAGGCGGTGCGCGACGACGACGAGATCCGGGTCGAGCTGCCGCACACCAAGGTCCACCCGGGCCGCGGCGTGCTGATGCTGCGCGATCTGGAACTGGCTTACGGGGCAAGGGTCCAGGGCTCGTTCGAGGTGCGCGGTCCCGAGCGCATCGCACTGGTGGGACGTAACGGAGCGGGCAAGACGACGCTGCTGCGGACGCTCGTCGGTGAGCTGGCACCGGTGTCCGGCGAGGCGGCGGTACAGCTCCCGACGCGGTTTCTGCCGCAGCGGCTGGACGTGCTCGACGACGGGCTGAGCGTGGTGGAGAACGTGGCGCGGTTCGCACCGGATGCCACGGACAACGCGATCAGGGCACGGCTGGCACGTTTCCTGTTCAAGGGGGCACGGGCGGACCGGCCCGCGGGAACCCTCTCGGGCGGGGAACGGTTCCGTGCGGCTCTGGCCGCGCTGCTGCTGGCCGAACCGGCACCTCAGCTGCTGATGCTGGACGAACCG
>NZ_JAFMPZ010000082.1:36090-36451 GCF_017353455.1 Streptomyces laculatispora | reverse complement strand
GACAGGGTCCACACCTGGTCGAGGCCGAGCGCCCGGCGCGTCCAGGGGGCGTCGGAGGTGGCCCGGCCCTTGAAGGCCGTACACGCCTGCTGTGCGGACAGCCGTTCGGGGACCCCGGGCAGCACCACCTGTCCGCTGCCGCCGCCGTCGTCCGCGAGGGCGAGCGGGCAAGGCAGGGCAGTGAGAGCGGTGCTGAGCAGCAGAACGGTCGTACGGCGGTGCATGCGGGGCGTTCCTCTGTTCGGTGAGGTCCGGAGGGTCCGGGGAGGAGTGCGCGGCGGGACAGCACTCAGGAAGGCTGACGCAGGCCTGTCAGGTCCTCCGGCAGCAGGAGCTGCAGATCGTCCAGGCTCGGCGCCGC
>NZ_JAFMPZ010000082.1:0-35974 GCF_017353455.1 Streptomyces laculatispora | reverse complement strand
CGGTGGTC
This sequence comes from Streptomyces laculatispora, assembly GCF_017353455.1. Lineage (GTDB taxonomy): Bacteria > Actinomycetota > Actinomycetes > Streptomycetales > Streptomycetaceae > Streptomyces > Streptomyces laculatispora. The sequence goes on along the minus strand of NZ_JAFMPZ010000082.1, from coordinate 35,966 downwards.
CTCCATCAGCTTCAGGAGGGTGTCCACGGCCTCCTGGCCGAAGTCGGCGGAACCGCCGCTCCCGGCGGGGGTGAGGGTGTACGCCTCGTCGATGAACAGCACACCGCCGAGCGCGCGCGTGAACACCTCCTTGGTGAGCTGCGCGGTGTGTCCGACCCACCGGCCCACCAGGTCGGCCCGCGACACCTCCACCAACTGGCCGCGCGGCAGCACGCCCAGCGAGGCCAGCAGCTCCCCGTACAGCCGGGCCACCGTCGTCTTGCCGGTGCCGGGCGGCCCCGCGAAGACCAGGTGGTTGCTGATGCGCGGTGCGGGCAGTCCGGCTTCGGTGCGGCGGCGGGCGGTGGCCAGCAGGTTGACCAGGTCGCCCACCTCCCGCTTGACGGCTGCGAGCCCCACCAGCGCGTCGAGCCGCAGCAGCGGGTCGTCGTCGGCCTTGCGGTCCACGGCCGCCGTCACGCCGACGTCCCTGGCGGTCAGTACCGCCAGATCGCGTTCGTTGACCTCCGGCATGCCCGCGAGCCGGGATGCCTGACGGTCCACCATCTCCTCGAACACCTTGCGGGCGGTGCGCCCGTTGCCGAAGGCCGCGTCGCGCGGAATGGCCTCGAAGTGGCCGTGCAACGCGGTCCGGGCCGCCGGTTCGAGCTCGTAGTGGTGCCCCGTGCACATCCGCTCGACGATGGTGACCAGCTCGTCCGAGGTGTAGTCGGTGAACTCCACGGTGCGGGTGAACCGGGAGGCCAGACCGGGGTTGGAGGCGAGGAAGCCGGTCATCTCCTCGGGGTAGCCGGCCGCCACGACCACCACGTCCTCGCGATGGTCCTCCATCAGCTTCACCAGGGTGTCGATGGCCTCCCGGCCGAAGTCCGCGCCCGAACCGCCGCCGTCGGAGAGCAGTGTGTACGCCTCGTCGACGAACAGCACGCCGCCCAGCGCCTTGTTGAAGGTCTCGGTGGTCTTGATCGCGGTGCCGCCGACGATCTGTGCCACCAGGTCGGCCCGCGACACCTCCACCAGGTGCCCGGTGCGCAGCACTCCGAGTGACGCCAGGATCGACCCGTACAGCCGGGCCACCGTCGTCTTGCCGGTGCCGGGCGGGCCCGCGAACACCAGATGGCGGCTCATCGGCGGGGCGGGCATGCCGAGGCTGGCGCGCCGCTGCGCCAGCCGGTTCAGATTGATCAGCGTCAGGACCTGCTGCTTCACGTCGGCGAGACCGATCAGGGACTCCAGCTCGGCCACCGGACCGGTGTCCTTGTCCGGCTCGGCGGCCATCGGAACCGCGCCGCCGGGCAGTCGCCCGCCGCCCGCCGCCTCGGCGCCCGCCGCACTGCCCCAGGCGTCGGGAGCACCGTTGTCCGCACTGTTCAGGCCCTCGACGGCGAGCCGGTCGCCGGGCACCGCCTGGCGCAGCCCGCTGCCCCGGTTGTCCCGTACCGTGCAGCCGATCAGTGACGCCGGGTCGGTGCCCTCGACCCGTACGCCGTCGGCGCCCGAGCCGGACACCTCGCAGGTCTTCAGGGCCGCCCGTGCGCCCGCGGCGACCAGCACACCGTGCTCACCCGAGCCGGTGACCCGCGCCCGCGCGGCGGACAGCTCGCCCTTCGCCTCGATCCGGACGCCCGCCCCGGCCGCGTCCTGGACGGTGGTGTCGCGAAGGGTGAGCGTGCCGAGTGCCCCGACGTGCACGCCCGCCTCGGCCGCCGTGCGCAGCGTGCTGCCGCCGACGTACAGACTGCCGTGCCCCGAGACGTGCACGGCCGAGCCGGCCGACGCCTCGACGACGCACTCCTCCAGCCGGCCCCGCCCGTCCTTGGCGACCTCCACCCCGTGCGAACCCGGCCGGGTGACGGTGACGCGGCGCAACAACGGGTTGGCGCCGGTGCGGACGACGATGCCGGACCCGCCCGCGTCCCGTACCTCCAGGCGGTCGAACTCACCCGCCGAGTCCTCGTCGAGGAGCACCCCGACGGCCTTCGCGTCCGCCACGACCGTCCCGGTCAGCACCGGCGAGGAGAACCCGTTCACCCGGATCGCCGCGTCCTGCGCGGAGGCGAACACACAGTCCTTGAACGTGCCCCGGCTGCGTTCGGTCACGAACAGACCGTGCCCAGCGGTCCGTTCCGTACGGCAGGCGGTCAGAGTGGGGGAGCTTCCGGCGCCCAGCACGAACCCGTGCCCGGTCGTGTCGGCCACCGACACCTCCTCCAGCACGGTCGGCCCGGTCGAGCTGACGTACACCCCGACCACCGCCTCGCGGACCGAGCCGCGCACCATGCGCACCGTGCTGTCCTCCTCGACGGCGACCCCGGGCTTGTCCGCCGCGGATATCTCGCAGTCCTCCAGGTGCAGGTGTGCCTGACCGTTCGTCAGTACTCCGTTGCCCCGGGTGTCGCGCAGCCTGCCGCCGCGCACGGTGATCCGCCCGCGCTCCCCGGCCACCACCGCCGACGTGCCCAGATGCTGGACGACGCAGTCCTCCAGGAAGCTCTCGTTCCCGGACGTCGAGACCACACCGGCGCCCGCCGGATTGCTGACCCGGCACTCGCGCAGGGCGAGGGACCCGCTGCCGCGCGCGAACAGCGCCGCCCACGCCGAGCCGTGCACCTCGCACCGGTCCATCGCGATCTGTCCGCGCGGCGAGTCGACGACCGGCAGCTCGTCGTCGTGGCCGCGCAGCACCAGGTCGCTCACCATCACGGCGTCGCCGGTGAGGGTCAGCGCGGTGCCGCGCCGGGGCGCCAGCTCCACCGTTCCGGCCCCCTCGGACGCGGTCAGCGTGATCGCGGCGGAAACGGTGAGGGACTCCTCGTAACGGCCGGGACCGATGCTGACGACAGCCCCGGTACGGGCCCGTGCGACGGCCTCCGCGACGGTGCGGAAATCGCCCGAACCGTCCACTGCGACGGTGAGCATCTGGCGTGACACGTATCTGACCTCCCGGCCCCCGGGGCCGGTGGGGCGGCGGGGACACGCGGCATGTGGTGGGGCGTACGGAACTTGAGTGCCCATCATGCCTGTTCCCGCAGGTCGAATGCCATGGTGGTCCGGGCCCGGCCGCAGCTCGCGAACGGCCCCTCCGGCGCCGTGCACCGCGGGCTTCGCGTCCGCGGTCCCCGGCTGCCGGATCGCCCTCGCGGGACAGCCCTCAGGACGCGGAGGCGAGAACCCGCTCCAGGATCCGGTGGCCGGCCCGGCCCCAGGTCGGCCGCCGGGAAGACCTCGATCCCGCGTCCGGCCCACGGAGACGAGCACGAGGTGGGGGCGGGCCGGTACGCGGCCCGGACCGCCTGCCGCGGCGGCGGCTCCGTCAGTCCCACACCATGTCGAAGGCGCGCTCGAAGTTGACGTACCCCAGACGCTCGAAGGACTTCGCCATCGGCACGTTGCCGAGGTCCGTCGCGGCCCGGATCCGCTCCACCCCGTCCTGCCCGGCGAGCACCCGGGTCCCCTCCGTGAGGAGGTCGTCGATGTAGCCGTGGCCACGGTGCGCGGGCAGCACACCGATGTACGCGATGACCGGGTTGTAGCTGTTGCGGGCCGGGATCACGAAGCCGACCGGTTCACCGCCGGGGAGTTCCGCGATGCGCCACCACTCCCGCGGGGTGGTGTAGCCGGCCAGCTCCTCGTCGTAATGCTTCTCCGCGGCCCGGCGCGCCGACAGCCCGGAGGCCAGGTCCTGTTGGCCGTGGGCGTCGAGGGTGCCCTCCATCACGGGCGTCATCAGCGCGAGGAGGTCCTCGCGCCCGGCGACCGGGCGGAACCGCAGCCGGCCGCTGTCGGCGGGCACCGGGGTGCCCGCGCGCCACTCCAGGCGCAGCCGCTCGACCAGCATCCGGGCCCCGGTGCGCTCCATGACCCGGACCCGGGCCTCGACGGCGTCACGGACCACCGGGTCCTCACGCCAGTCCGGCGGCACGTACCGCCCGTACTCGGGACGCGGGCCGCCCGCGGGCACGACCGCCGCGCTCGCCGTCTCCAGCAGCCGCAGGCCCGCTTCGCCGCGCTCGGGCTCGGGCAGGGTGTCGTCGAGGTCGAAGAAGTCGAGAAGGAGCGGCGCCCTGCCGTCCGGGCTCCACCACGCGATCCGTGCCACCACCCGCTCGCCCCGCAACGCCACCCACATCCACTCCGGGCGGCGGCGGCCGGAGTGGAGGTCGTCCGCCAGTTCGTGGTCCAGGACGTACGACAGCCGGCGGAAGAGATCCAGCTCCTGCGCCCCGGTGAGCGGACGGATGGTCAGTTCGGGTGGTGCAGCAGGCACAAAGTCTCCAGGACTACGCGGGAGCGCCCCGGCGGTCGTCGGGGCGGCACGGCGGGAGACGGTAGCAACGTCTCGCTCCGGGCGCCCCTGGATATCCGGGTGAGAGGTGTGCGCAGGGGCCCCGGGCGGGCCGTCGCGCACAGGCCGGGAGCGAGGAAGGAGCGGCCGTTCTGGACACCTTGGGGCGGTCGGCCCGACAATTGGCTCTGTGACGTCCTCCTTCGAGTTCCACACGTATCCCGCGCGGCTGTCCGACGCCCAGCGCGACCGTGTTCTCGGCGTGCTCAGAGAAGGCGCGGCGCAGGGAAAGCTCTCCCACGACACCTTCATCCGGCGCATGGAACTGGCCCTGACCGCGAACCGTTCCGAGGAGCTGGAGGCGCTCACCGCCGACCTGGACAGCGGGGGCCGCTGGACGCGGCAGCTGATGCGGGCCGTCGGCGGGGTCTCCGGCTTTCCCGGGCGGGTGCGCAGGGCCTGGTGGGCCGAGCGGCTGCCCAGGCTGCTGCTGCCGGCGCCGAGCCCGCACCCCCTGCTCATCGGCCGGGATCCGGGCAACGGGCTGCGCCTCAGCCACGAGACCGTGTCCCGGATGCACGCCGAACTGACCGTGCACGGCGGCCGGTGGCTGCTGCGCGACCTCGGCTCGACCAACGGCACCTGTGTCAACGGACAGCGCGTCACGGGCACGGTCTCGGTACGTGAGGGGGACCAGGTGAGCTTCGGCACGATGATGTTCCGGCTCTCCGCACCCGCGCTCACACCGCCCGCGTAGCGCGTCCACGAACGGCTCGCCCGGCCGGCTCTCACGCCTGCTGGTGCAGTCCGCGGCCCGCCAGGGTGAGGAAGGCCTCGCCGACCGCCTCCGAGAGCGTCGGGTGGGGGTGCACGTGGTGGGCGACGTCGGACGGCTCCGCGTCCCAGCCGACGATCAGCTGGCTCTCGGCGATCATCTCCGAGACGTGCGGCCCGACGAGATGGACGCCCAGGACCCGGCCGCCCCGCTCCGCGACCACCTTCACCATGCCGCCCTGCCCGTGCACCATGCCCTTGGCGACCGCCGTCAGCGGCATCGTGTTGACCACGACGTCGTGCCCGGCGTCACGGGCCTGTGCCTCGGAGAGCCCCACCGACGCGGTCTGCGGGGCGGAGTACGTCACCCGGGGCACCGCGGCGTAGTCCACCGGCGCCGGACGCAGCCCGGCCAGCGTCTCGGCCACCAGCAGCCCCTCGGCGAAGGACGCGTGGGCCAGCCCGGGGGACGGCGGCGGCAGCAGGTCGCCCACCACGTGAATGCCCGGCACGGCGGTCTCCAGCCGGGACCAGTCCCGAGGGGCCACATGCCCGCGCCCGTCGGTGCCCAGCCCGGCCGCGGCGAGCCCCAGACCGTCCGTCACCGGGGCCCGGCCCACCGCGACGAGCAGCCGCTCCGCCTCCACCGTGCGGCTCTCACCGCGCGGGGTGCGGACGGTGGCCCGCACCCCGTCGTCGAGCACGGCCGCCTCCAGCAGCCGCGCACCCGTCCGCACATCGATCCCGCGCTTCTTCAGACCACGGGTCAGATGCCGGGACACATCGGCGTCCTCCAGGGGCACGAGCCGGTCTGCGGCCTCCACCAGGGTCACCCGGGCCCCCATCGACCGGTGCAGGGAGGCGTACTCGACGCCGATCGCCCCGCCGCCCAGCACCAGCACCGATTCCGGCAGGCCGGGGGCGAACAGCGCGTCGTCGCTGGTCACCACCCGCCGCCCGTCGGCCACGAGCCCCGGCAGCATGCGCGGCCGCGACCCGGTGGCGAGGACGACGCCGCGCCGGGCGGTGACCTCCCCGTACCCGCCGATCCGGGCGCTGCGCGGGCCCGTCAACTCCGCGCTGCCGTGCACCACTTCCACCGCCGCGTGCGCGAGGTGGCCGGCCACGCCGCGGTGGTTGCGGTCCACGATGTCGTCACGGGTCGCGACGAGCGCCGGCCAGTCCACCGACTCCAGGGTCGCCTTCACCCCCCACCGCTCACGGGCCTCCGCGATCCCGTCGACGAGCTCGGCCGCGTGCAGCATCGCCTTGCTGGGGACGCAGCCCCGGTGCAGACAGGTGCCGCCCACCTTGTCGCGCTCCACGAGAACCACGCCCAGGCCGAGCGCCGCGGCCCGCAGCGCGGTCGAGTAGCCGCCCGTCCCCCCGCCGATCACCAGCACATCGGTCCCGGTCACCTTCTCCGTCTGTGTCATGGCTCCCACCCTCCGCCCGGCCCTTGCCATGAGTCCAAGGCAATGTTTGTGTGGGTCCGATGCACAACGTTCATGGCTGAGGGCGGGGAGCGGCGCGATGAGTCTGCGTCAGATGGAGTACTTCCTCACCGTCGTCGAGGAGTCCTCCTTCACCCGGGCCGCCGAACTGCTCCACGTCACCCAGCCCGCGCTGTCCCATCAGATCAAGGCCCTGGAGCGGACCGTCGGCGGCGCCCTGCTCGAACGGCTGCCGCGCGGTGTGCGCCTGACCCCGATGGGCCGCGCCTTCCTGCCGCACGCCGAGCGGTCCGTGCGCAGCGCCGCCCAGGCCCGGCGCGCGGCGCGGGCGGCGGCGGGCGCGGAGGGCGGCGAACTCCACATCGCCACCGTGCACGCCATCGCCGTCGGCATCCTTCCCGAGGTCTTCGCCCGCTGGCGCGGCGCGCACCCCGGCGTCGGCCTGGTGCTCCACGAGTACGCCACCACGGAGGCACTGGAGGAGCAGATCGAGCGCGGCACCGCCGACCTCGCCGTCGGCCCGCCGCCCGCCGACTGGCCCGGCCCCGTCGTCCCGATCGGCGAGGAGGAGATCGTCCTGGTCGTCCCGTTCGACGACCGGCTCGCCGGACGCGCCTCCGTCCGCCTCCAGGAGCTCGCTGACCGTGCCTGGGTGCGCTGCGCGATGGAGGCCGTCGTGCACGGCCGGCCTTTCCTGGACTGGGTCTGCGCCGAGGCCGGCTTCGTCCCGCGTACGGCGGTGCGGACCGAGCACACCTCGACCGCGGTACGGATGGCGGCCGCCGGGGTCGGCATCGCGACCGCCCCCGCGCACGTCGTCCGGGGAGCGGTCGGCGAGGACTGCGCGGTGCTCACCGTCGACCCGCCGTGGGCCCGCCCGCTCGCGGTGTTCTCCCGCGTCGAACTGACCGGCGCCGCCGCCGCGTTCACCGAACTGCTGGACGCGTCCTGGCCGCCGGGCCCGGGGACCGCCCCGTCACCGGGCGGGCGGTGAGCGCAGGACGCGGCCGGGCAGGGCGGTGAGCGCCCCGTCACCCGGACGGCCGCGCGCCGACTGCGGCGGGTCCGTTGAGGTGATGCCCTGAGGGGGACCGCGCCGCACACCGGCGCACCGACCGCCCGGGGGTACGGATGCAGGCCGACACCCCCGGAGACATACCCGCCCCGACGCCCTCGCCGGACCTCCGCGTCGACGGGCCGCCGAGGTCGCGCCGGACGACCCGCCCCGGCGGCCCGAGCCTCCTCGCCCCCGGCGCGGCCCGCGACCCGTACCGGCTCTACCGGATGCTGCGCGAGGAGTACCCGCTCAGCTACGACGCCCCGCTGGGAGCCTGGCTGATCAGCCGGTACGACGATGTGGTCACCGCGCTCACCGGCCCGGGGTTCACCGGCTTCCCGCACGACGGGGCACCTCGCGGCGGCCCCGCACCGCTCGGCCTCTGCCACGGCAGCCCCCGCTGCCTGCCCCGTGACCGGTACACGGTGGAGACCGGCTCCGTGCCCCGGCACCTGGCCGAACGCGTCGAGCGGACCGCGTACGTGCTGGCCCGGCGCATCGCCGGGCGCCGGCAGGCCGATCTCGTCGAGGAGTTCTGCCAATGGCTGCCCGCCGGTACCGGGCCGTTCCGGTCCTCGTCGCGCTCCGGTGGCGGCGCGCCCGCCGACGAAGGACCCTGCACCCGGCGCACCGGACTGCGCGAGACGGCGCTCGCCTCGTTCCTGGCCAACCTGCTGGACGACCCCGACCTGCTGGCCGCCCTGCGCGTCGAACCGGCACTCGCCGGCCGGGCCTGGACGGAGTCGATGCGCCGCGACCCGCCCGTCCAGGTCGTGCTGCGGCGCACCCTCACCGAGGTCACCCTCAGTGGTGGCACCCTCCCGGCGCGGTCCCCCGTCGCCTGCCTGATCGGCGCGGCGGGACGCGATCCGGAACGGTTCGTGGCGCCGGACCTGTTCGACCCCTTCCGCCGCGACCAGGGCCACACCACCACCACCGGCCCGGCGGGCTGCCCGGCCGTGGTGCTCGGCCGGCTGGAGGCCGAACAGGGCCTGCGCGCCCTCCTGGACGCCATGCCCCGGCTCCGCTGGGCGGACGGATTCAGACCGGCCGCCACCGGCCTGCTCACCCGGGGCCCGCGGTCCCTTCTGGTACGACCCGGCTGAGCAGTGCCACCGGCCGCTCGGCGAACAGCTCGGCCACCGCGGCCGTGCCGCCGGAGAACTCCCGGCCCGGGGCCAGCAGATCCCGCCACACCCCGTCGTCCGGCAGCGTCAGCTCCGTCCCGCGCCAGCCGCCCGCCCGGGCCAGCCGCAGCGACAGCCGGGTCACCGCGGTGACGACCTCGCCCGAGCGGCAGAAGGCCACACAGTGCGCGGCCGCCGGACCGGAGGCCGTCAGCGGGGCGTACGTGCCCGACTCACCGAACACCCCGGGCCGCTCACGCCGAAGCCGCAGCGCCGCCACCGTGAGAGCCTCCTTCTCGTCGGAGGGCGCGCTGGAAGGCGTGTACGCGGACGGGCGGCGAAACGGCCGCCGGTTGTCCGGGTCGACCAGCGCCAGGTACGCGCGCTCGGTGCCCTGGTAGAGATCCGGCACCCCCGGCATCGTCAGCTGCACCAGCGCCGCGCCGAGCACATTGGCCCGCACCTGCGGGGCGAGCGTGCCCGCGAACCTCTCCAGCAGCGCCCGCACCGGACCGGTGGCGGCGGCCGGACCGGCGGCGACGAAGTCGGACATCGCCCGCTCGTACCCCGGATCGGGTTCGGTCCAGCTGGTGAACAGCCCCGACTCGCGCACCGCCTTCAGCAGCGCGGGCTCCAGCCGCGCCGCCTGCTCACCGGCCGGGAACCCCACGCAGCCGAACGCGGTCTGCCACGCCTGCCAGGCCAGCTGCGGATCGGGGGCGGCCGCCGGGGCCGTCCGGGCCAGCTCCGCCACCAGCCGCGACCACTGCCCCGGACACTCCGAGAGCACCGCGACGGCGGCCCGGACGTCGGCGCTGCGCTTGGTGTCGTGCGTGGTCAGCGCCGTGCCGGTGGCGGGCCAGTCCCGTGCGAGCCGGGTGCAGAAGGCATGGAAGTCCTCCGGAGCCACCGCCGGCTGCCCCGGATCACCGCCCACCTCGTTGGCGGAGATCAGTGGCACGTACCGGTAGTACGCGGTGTCCTCGACCGACTTGGCCCGCAGCGCGGACGCCGTCTGCGCGAACCGGTCGCAGAACGCCGCCCGGTCGCCGCCCGGGCCGAGCCGCCCCAGCGCCAGCTCCCGCACCACATCGACGGCCGACGCCTCCTCCCGCACGGTGAACACCGCCTTGGCCTCGCTCACCGCCGTCGCGTCGAGCGCCGCCCCGGCCGACTCCGTGCGGGGCCCGCCGGCCGTCACGTACGGGCGGTAGACCGGTACCCGGACCAGCAGTTCGCGTACCGCGGTGTGCAGCGCCCACGGGGCGTGGTCGCGCAGAGCGGGGTCCCCGGCGCAGATGCGCGACGCCAGCCGGGTCAGCAGTGCGGTCTCGGCGGCCAGCTCATGGGTGACGACTCGGTACGCGGCGCGGCGCACGGTCGCCTTCCAGTAGCCTCCCCGGTCGCCGGCCGGGGAGGCGGACTCCCGGTAGTGGCCCAGCAGTTCCGCGGCGCCCAGCGGGTCGACGAAGAGACCGTCGATCCGGTGCAGCGCGTCGTACCCGGTCGTCCCGGCCACCGCCCAGCCGGCCGGCAGCGGCTCGGGACCGGTGAGGATCTTCTCCACCACGGTCCACGCACCGCCGCTCGCCTCGGAGAGCCGCTCCAGATAGGCGGCCGGGTCGGCGAGTCCGTCCGGGTGGTCGATCCGCAGACCCTCGACGGTCCCGTCCCGTACCAGTTCGAGGATCTTGGCGTGGGTGGCGGCGAAGACCTCCGGGTCCTCCACCCGCACCCCGATCAGCTCCGAGATGGTGAAGAACCGCCGGTAGTTCAGCTCGGTCCGGGCCAGCCGCCACCAGCCGAGCCGGTAGTGCTGGGCGTCCAGCAGCTCAGGCAGGCCGAGACCCGCGGTGCCCGCCCGGAGCGGGAACTCCTGCTCGCCGTATCGCAGCACCTCCCCGTCGACCCGGAGCCCGCCGATCTCCTCGCCGAGCCGGCCGCCGAGCACGGGCAGCAGGATCCGCCCGTCGCCCGCCGCCCAGTCGATGTCGAACCAGCGGGCGTACGGGGAGCCGGGCCCCTCGCGCAGGACCTCCCGCAGCGCGTGATTGTGCCGGGGGTCGGCCGCCATGTGGTTGGGCACGATGTCCAGGACCAGCCCGAGACCGTGCTCCCGAGCGGTGCGGGCGAGCCGCCGCAGCCCTTCCTCGCCGCCCAGCTCGGCGCGCACCCGGCCGTGGTCGACGACGTCGTAGCCGTGCCGGGAGCCGGGCACGGCCTCCAGGACCGGGGACAGATGCAGATGGGAGACGCCGAGCGTGGCGAGGTACGGCACGGCGTCCTCGGCGGCCGAGAACGGGAAGTCCGGCTGGAGCTGAAGCCGGTACGTGGCGGAAGGCGTCATGGAGGCGTTCGTACCCAGATCCGGGCCCTCTGTGTCACCCGGTCGCGCACAACTGCCCGACCGGCGGTGCCGCCCACCGCTCCCGGCCCGCTACGCCGGCCGCTGGAGCACCGCCATGCTCCGCCCCACCAGCGTCACCCGATCGCCCGCCGCCACCTTCGGCCCCGCACCGGTCAGCACTCCGGCCGGGCGCGCCGTGTCGACGACCACATGCCACTGCCGCCCATGGTTCACCGGGACGGCGAACTCCAGTGTCTCGGCGCTCGCGTTGAACATCAGCAGGAAGGAGTCGTCGGAGATCCGTTCGCCGCGCGGGCCGGGCTCCGAGATGGCGTGCCCGTTCAGAAAGACCGTCAGGGCCTTGGCGTGCGCCGCCTGCCAGTCCCGCTGGGTCATCTCCTCGCCCTTCGGCGTGAACCAGGCGATGTCCGAGAGCTCGTCGTGCGTGCCCTCCACCGGTCGTCCGTGGAAGAACCGGCGGCGCCGGAAGACCGGATGGTCCCGGCGCAGCCACACCATGGCCCGGGTGAACTCCAGCAGGCTGCTGCCGAGCCCGTCGCCGCTCTGCGGCTCCGCCTCCTCGCCGTCGTCCGCCGCGGCCTCGGCCGGGTCGGGCCAGTGCACCCAGGACAGCTCGCTGTCCTGGCAGTACCCGTTGTTGTTGCCCAGCTGGGTGCGGCCGAACTCGTCGCCGTGACTCAGCATCGGCACACCCTGCGACAGCATGAGGGTGGCGATGAAGTTCCGCATCTGCCGCTCGCGCAGCTCCAGCACCTCGGGCTTGTCCGTGTCGCCCTCCACGCCGCAGTTCCAGGACCGGTTGTGGCTCTCGCCGTCCCGGTTGCCCTCGCCGTTGGCGTCGTTGTGCTTGTCGTTGTACGAGACCAGGTCGTGCAGGGTGAATCCGTCGTGGCAGGTGGTGAAGTTGATCGAGGCGAGCGGCCGCCGGCCGTCGTCCTGGTACAGGTCGGAGGAGCCGGTCAGGCGCCCGGCGAACTCCGCCAGGGTCCGGGGCTCACCGCGCCACAGGTCCCTTACCGTGTCCCGGTACTTCCCGTTCCACTCGGTCCACAACGGTGGGAAGTTCCCCACCTGGTAACCGCCCTCGCCCACGTCCCACGGTTCCGCGATCAGCTTCACCTGGCTGACCACCGGGTCCTGCTGCACCAGGTCGAAGAACGACGACAGCCGGTCCACCTCGTGGAACTGACGGGCCAGAGTGGCCGCCAGATCGAAGCGGAACCCGTCCACGTGCATCTCGGTCACCCAGTACCGCAGCGAGTCCATGATCAGCTGGAGCACGTGCGGGGAGCGCATCAGCAGCGAGTTCCCGGTCCCCGTGGTGTCCGTGTAGTAGCGCTGGTCGTCGGCGAGCCGGTAGTACGAGGCGTTGTCCAGGCCCCGGAAGGAGAGCGTCGGACCCAGGTGGTTGCCCTCCGCCGTGTGGTTGTAGACCACGTCGAGGATCACCTCGATGCCCGCCTGGTGCAGCGCCCGTACGGCCTGCTTGAACTCGAGCACCTGCTCGCCCCGGTCGCCCCAGGAGGCGTAGGCGTTGTGCGGGGCGAAGAATCCGATGGTGTTGTAGCCCCAGTAGTTGGCGAGCCCCGCGTCCGCCAGCCGGTGGTCCTGGACGAACTGGTGCACCGGCATTAATTCGATCGCCGTGACCCCGAGCTCCGTCAGATGCGCGATGACCTCCGGATGGGCCAGCCCCGCGTAGGTGCCGCGCAGTTCCTTCGGCAGCCCCGGGTGAAGCATCGTCAGGCCCTTCACATGGGCCTCGTAGATCACCGTGCGGTGGTAGTCCGTACGGGGCCGCCGGTCGTCGCCCCAGTCGAAGTACGGATTGACCACGACGGATGTCATGGTGTGCGGCGCCGAGTCGAGGTCGTTGCGCGCGTCGGGCCGGCCGAACGGATAGCCGTACACCGCCTCGCCCCACTGGATCTGTCCGGCGACCGCCCGTGCGTACGGGTCGAGGAGCAGCTTCGCGGAGTTGCAGCGGGCGCCGCGCTGCGGCTCGTACGGCCCGTGGACCCGGAACCCGTACCGCTGACCGGGCATCACCCCGGGCAGATAGGCGTGGCGGACGAAGGCGTCGGTCTCCCGCAGCTCCACCGCCGTCTCGGAGCCGTCGTCGTGCAGGAGGCACAGCTCGATTCGGTGGGCGGCCTCCGAGAAGACCGCGAAGTTGGTCCCGGCGCCGTCGTACGTGGCACCGAGGGGGTACGCCTGTCCCGGCCAGACCTGCATAGATTCGACTCTTCCACTCTGATGCGGTTGCCTGGGGAATGCGGGCTCCCTGGGGCAGATCTTCCCCGAAAGAGCGGCCCTTACCTAGGACGTCGCCCGGTCCGGTCAACATCGGGCCCCTCCGTGTCGCCCGGGACCGGAATCCGGCGGACCCACCCGGCCCGCTGTCCGGTATGCGGCTTGCGGTGGGGTGTTTAATCACTATGAATCCGCTCACTACGGCAGATCTCGTCCCAGGGAACGGGCTTGATCGGTAGGGGAGTTGAGAAAGCAGCCTGCGCATCCGGCTGCACCGGCTCCCGCTCGCGGAGTACCCTTCCTTGATCGTTGGTGGGGGAGTGGAAGGCGGTGTGCGGGTGAGCTCGGGAGGTTTCGAGCTGCCCCCAGGTGACGCTGGTCACGAGGGGGACGCCACCGATGTGCCGCCCGGGGCGGTCTCGCTCGCCCGGCCCCTGGAGATCGGTGCGGAGCTGGACTGGGGAGCGGACGCCTGGAGCGAGGTGCGCACCCGCGCTCAGCGGGCCGGGCGCGCCTACATCTGGCTGAATCTCGTGGAGCAGCGGCTGCGCGCCGTGGTCTCCGCGGTGCTCCGGCCCATCTACGAACCGGTCCACGGCGAGGACTGGGTGGTGGCCGCTGCGGGACCCGCCGGGCAGGAGTGGGTGCAGCGCGCCGTCGCCGTGCGCGAGGTCTCCCGCCGCAAGGGCTATCTGCTCGACCCGGCCGACGACAACGTCCTGAGCTTCCTCACGCTGCCTCAACTGCGTGAGCTGATGGTTCAGCACTGGCCCTGCTTCGAGGCCTACTTCGACGACCGCCGCGATGTGGAGCTGGCCCTCGACGAGCTGGAGGTCGCCCGCAACGTGGTCTCCCGCAACCGCGCGCTCAACGAGGCGGTGCTCGCCCAGGCCGAGCGCGCCTCCGCGCGGCTGCTGGAGATCCTCGGCAGCGGCGCCGCGGTCCCGTCCGCCGACCGGCTCCCCGTCGACGCCGTCGAGGAGCTGGTGGGCGACCGGTACGCGGATGTGGTCTCCGTCCACTCCGACCGGGTGCGGCTCCAGCGCCAGCTGCCCGCCGAGGACCTCTTCGGGGGAGCGCGCCGGCTGGACGCGATCGGCATAGGGCTCAATCTGCTGGTGCAGAACTTCTCCGGCCGCCGGCTGATCCGGCTCGCCGAGTCGGGCTGCCGGGTCCGCCTGCTGTTCATCAACCCGGCCAGCAGCGCGGTCAAGCGCCGGGAGCGGGAGCTGGGGCTCAAGAAGGGCGAGCTGAGCCGGACGGTGGAGATGAACATCCTCCACATGCGCCGGGTTCGCTCCAAGCTCCGCGATCCGGGCGCCTTCGAGATCCATGTCTTCGACGAGACACCGCGCTTCACCGCCTACCTGGTGGACGGCGACGGGGCCGACGCGGTGGGGGTCGTCCAGACCTATCTGCGCCGGGCCCGCGGCATGGAGGCGCCCGTGCTGGTGCTCCGGGGCGGCGGGCGGGCGGTGGTCCGGGCCGGGCAGGACAGCGAGCACGGACTCTTCGAGACGTACCGCGAGGAGTTCGAGTCCGTGTGGACGGACTCCCGGCCGGTCTCCTGAGGGGCCGTCCCCGGGAGGGCGCTGTCAGTGGCCCGTGCGAGGGTGGTCGTCACCTGGGGGAAGCACCACGAAGGAGGTACGGGATGAGCTGGCACCGGTATGCGCTGGTCGGCTTCGACCTGGAGACGACGGGTACGGAACCACTGGAGGCCAGGATCGTGACGGCCGCGGTCGTCGCCGTCGACGGCAGCGACGGCGAACCGGTGAGCCGGCACGCCTGGCTGGCCGATCCGGGGATCCGGATCCCCGCCCAGGCCTCGGCGATCCACGGCATCAGCAGCGAGCGGGCTGCGGCGGAGGGCCGGCCGGCGAGCGAGGTGGCCGACGAGATCGCCGACACCCTGACCGGCTACTGGCGCCGGGGCGTGCCGGTGGTCGCGTACAACGCGGCCTTCGACCTGACGCTGCTGACGGCGGAGTTGCACCGCCACGGGCTTCCGTCGCTGAGCGACCGGCTGGGCGGCGCGGGGATCGGTCCAGTCGTCGACCCGTACACGATCGACCGGGCCGTCGACCGCTACCGCAAGGGCAAGCGGAATCTGGAGGCGGTCTGCGTCGAGTACGGAGTGGTCCACGGCGGAGCGCACGACGCGACGGCGGACGCCCTGGCCGCGGTCCGGGTGGCGTACGCGATAGCCGGGCGGCACGCCTCGGTGGCCGCGCTGACGGGGGCGGAGCTCCACCGGCGCCAGATCACCTGGTACGCGGAGTGGGCCGCCGACTTCCAGCAGTTCCTCCGCCGCAAGGGCGAGGCGGACGCGGTGATCGACGGCCGCTGGCCGGTCCGGGAGCCGGTGCGGGTGTCGGGCTGACCACGCCCGTGCCGCCCGGTGCGGGCCCCCTCAGAACGGGTACCACCGCACCGCCGCGTCACCGTCGCGCAGCGACGCCACGCGCCTGCGGAACTCCGCGAGCGCCTTCGGGTTGGCCGGCGCGTGCTGCGCGACCCACGCACAGCTCGCGGTCTCCCGTGCCCCGCGCAGCACCGCGCAGCCGTCCCACTCCCGGACGTCCCACCCGTACGCCGAGGTGAACGCGTCATAGGCGTCGGCCGCCAGCGCGTACCGGTCCCGGGACAGGGCCAGCACCACCAGATCGTGCTCGCGCAGATCCGTCGAGAAGGTCTCCAGGTCCACCAGGACCGGCCCGTCCGGACCGACATGGACATTGCGCGGGAGCGCGTCGCCGTGGATCGGGCCCGGGGGCAGATGCGGCACCAGCGCGGCGGCGGCCGTCGCGAAGCCGTCGCGGCGCTCGCGCAGATACGCCGCGTCGGCCGGGTCGATCGAGTCGCCCGCAAGACCCAGCCAGCGCTCGACGCCGCCCAGCAGCTCCCGGCGGGGGAGGACGAGGCCCTCCGGGGCCGGCAGTGCGTGCACGGCGGTGAGCAGCGGCGCCAGATCCCGCGGCTCCGCGGGCCGCACCGCGTCGGGCAGCCGGTGCCACAGTGTCACCGGGTGGTCCTCGACCAGCCGTGCCGAGGGCTCGGCGGCCCGTACCGCGGGGACACCGGACGCGGCGAGCCACTGCGCGACGGCCACCTCGCGCTCGGCCCGGACCCGCAGCTCCGGACTGCGCACGGCGTCCCGGCCGATCTTGACCACCAGGTCGCCCACGGCGAACACCGCGTTCTCGCCCAGCGCGAGCAGCTCCGCGTCGCCGGGGTGTCCGGCAGCGGTCAGTACCTCGCGCGCTCGCATGTCGTTCATGGATCCGATTTTCGCATCCGTGCAGGCTGTCTTGACGAACCGGCGGGCCCTCAGCACGATGACGGAGGCCACCTGAGCGGCCAGAACGGTATCAAGCCGGTCGAATGACGCAAGGGGGTCGCATCCATGACATTGGCGAGCGCAACGGTCCCGTCCGAGCGGCACGAACCGCCGGGCGGCGGCCCGCCCGGCAAGGGGTCCGCGCGGATCAACCGGAGCGCCGGTACCTGGTTCCTGGTGCTTCCCGCCCTCATTCCGATCCTGGTCCTCAGCGTCGGCCCACTGCTCTACGGCATCGCGCTGTCCTTCACCGACGCCCAGTCGGGCCGGACGAGATCCACCCAGTGGACCGGGGTGCTGAACTTCCAGGACCTGCTCCACGACGGACTGTTCTGGGAGTCGTTCAGGATCGGCCTCGTGTGGGCGGTCGGCGTCACCGTCCCGCAGTTCGTGCTGGCACTCGGCCTGGCGCTGCTGCTCAGCCAGAACCTGCGAATGCGGTGGCTGGCGAGGGCGCTGGCGATCATCCCGTGGGCGATGCCGGAGGTGGTCGTCGGCATCATGTGGCGGCTCGTCTACAACCCGGACGCCGGAATCCTCAACGAGACCATCCGTGATCTGGGACTCGGTGACGGCCGCGACTGGCTGACCGGCCTGGCCACCGCGCTGCCGGCGGTGATCCTCGTCGGGGTCTGGGCCGGTATGCCGCAGACCACGGTCGCCCTGCTGGCCGGCCTGCAGAACACCCCGTACGAACTCCACGAGGCGGCCGCCCTGGACGGCGCGGGCGCCTGGCGCCGATTCCGCACCGTCACCTGGCCGGCGCTCAGGCCGGTCGCCCTGTCCATCACCGCCCTCAACTTCATCTGGAACTTCAACTCCTTCGCCCTGGTCTACGTGCTGACCAACGGGGGGCCGGGCGGCCGTACCCGGCTGCCGATGCTCTTCGCGTACGAAGAGGCTTTCCGGTACGGGCAGTTCGGCTATGCCGCGGCGATGGGGTGTGTGATGGTCGCGGTGATCTCCGTGATCCTCGCCGTGTACCTCGTGGGACGGCTCGGCGGAGGTGAGGACCGATGAGTCCGCGTACCCGCACAACCGCGCGCGCCGGACAGTACGTCGCGCTCCTGTGCTACCTGGTCTTCCTGGCGTTCCCGTTCGTGTGGCTGATCTCCACCGCCTTCAAGCCGGCACCCGAGCTGGGCTCCCTGCACCCCACCTGGATCCCCCAGC
Source organism: Streptomyces laculatispora (assembly GCF_017353455.1). GTDB lineage: Bacteria > Actinomycetota > Actinomycetes > Streptomycetales > Streptomycetaceae > Streptomyces > Streptomyces laculatispora. The sequence goes on along the minus strand of NZ_JAFMPZ010000082.1, from coordinate 18,135 downwards.
ACCCGACGCTCGACAACTTCCGGGCCGCCTTCGACGAACAGCCGCTGCTCCGGGCCGCCGCCAACTCGCTGATCGCCGCAGTCTCGGCCGGGATCATCGCCGTCGTCATCGCCACCCCGATGGCCTACGTGACGGCCCGCCACCGTTCGCGGCTCTCCACCGCCGCCACCGGCTGGGTGGTGGTCAGCCAGGCGTTCCCGTTCGTCCTGCTGATCATTCCGCTCTTCCTGGTCCTCAAGTATCTGCATCTGATCAACACGCTGTGGGGGCTGATCATGGTGTACGTCGTCTGGTCGCTGCCGTTCGCGCTGTGGATGCTGGTCGGATACGTACGGGCCGTCCCGCCCGAACTGGAGGAGGCGGCGGCGGTCGACGGCGCGAGCCGGCTGCGGACGCTCGTCTCGGTCACCGCCCCGCTGCTGGCCCCCGGGATCGTCGCCACCGCACTCTTCGCCTTCATCACCGCATGGAACGAGTTCTTCTTCGCGCTCGTCCTGCTCAAGACACCGGAGAAGCAGACCTTGCCGGTCGTACTGACCCACTTCCTCGGCGCGGAGGGTGCGAGCGACCTGGGGCCGCTCGCCGCCGCCGCGTTCCTCGCCACCCTTCCCTCGCTCGTCCTCTTCGCGGTCATCCAGCGGCGGATCACGGGCGGCATGCTGGCCGGGGCGGTGAAGAGCTGATGCGCGCGGTGCTGCGTACGGCAGCCGCGGCGGCCACCGCACTGGCCCTGCTGCTCACCGGGTGCGGCGGGGGCGGCGGCCGGGCGGACGGGAGGATCACGATCCGCTTCCAGTCGCTGGCCTGGCAGAAGGAGTCCGTCGACGCCAACAAGCAGTTGGTGAAGGAATGGAACGCGAGCCATCCCGATGTCCGGGTCCAGTACGTCCAGGGCAGCTGGGACAGCGTCCACGACCAGCTCCTCACCTCGTTCGAGGGGGACGAGGCACCGGATGTCATCCATGACGCGTCCGACGACCTCGCGGACTTCGCCTACGGCGGCTACCTCGCCGATCTGCGCACCCTGCTGCCGGACCGGCTCACCGCCGACATCCCGCAGCAGAGCTGGCGCACCAGCACCTTCGACGGCGGTGTCTACGGGGTGCCCTTCCTCCAGGAGCCCCGCGTCCTGATCGCCAACACCAGGATCCTCAGGGCCTCGGGGGTCCGCATCCCGACCCCGGCGAGGCCCTGGAGCTGGACGGAGTTCCGGCGGATCACCAAGGAGCTGACGGGCAAGGGCCGTTACGGAGTGGCCTGGCCGCTCAGGGAACCGGTCTCCGCCACCCTCAACCTCGGCCTCTCGGCCGGTGGCGAACTGTTTCACCGTGGCGCGGACGGAAAGGTCACGCTCGCCATGGACGAGGGCGATCTCGTCGTCCCCCGGACCATCCGCGACCAGGTCGGCACCGACCACAGCGCCGCCCGCACGGCGCTCGGCATGGGGGGCGGCGACACACTTCCGGGTCTCTTCGGCGGCAAGTACGCCATGGTGCCGCTGGGGTTCTCCTTCCGCCAGCAGGTGGCCGAGCAGGCCCCGAAGGGCTTCGAGTGGACGGTGCTGCCCGCCCCGGCCGGCAGCGCGGGCCTGGCCCAGGGGGTGAGCCCGCAGACCCTGTCGGTCGCCCAGGACAGCCCGCACAAGAAGGAGGCCGTGGAGTTCATCGACTTCCTGCTGCGGCCGGCGAACACGGTGCGCCTCGCCAAGGGGGACTGGATGCTGCCGACCGGCAGGGCGGCCCTGGCGGACCCCTCGCTGCACACCGCCGACCGGGGCTGGGCCACCGGCGCCGCTCTCGCGGGCGCACTGCGTTCCGCTCCCGCCCAGTCCGTGCGCGGCTATCCGGAGTGGAAGGACAAGGTCGCCACCCCCGCATTCCAGGAGTACTACAGCGGTGCGATCGACGCGGCGGAACTGAGAAAGCGTCTGGTCCAGGACGGGAACCGGGTGCTGGCCCGCTATCAGCGATGACTTCGCACGAGAACCTCAACCTATTACCGACCGGTACGTATCTTTCCCGCGTCGAGGCGCCGGCGATCCGGTCGCGGGGCAGCGCCCGGAGCCACGGCAAACATCCTGAACAGTGGTGATTCAGACAATCATCGGCATGAATCCGCCTCTTCACGCTCTTGCCGGGACCTGCGGATGCGGGTACCGCATGGAAATTCTCCGTTTTTATTTGGCTCGTTTGGTTTCGACTGAAACGGAACGCGTGGCCGCTTTTTTCGGCGAGAAGATCATTGACAACTTCAATTGCTCTGAGCTGTACTCCTTTCGGCGGTCAGCGGTGGTGCGGATTTCCTGTTGAGATGGGAAGCCTGTATCGCAACACGGCCAAGCCATGTCCCGGAAAGTAAATTCAGAGCAAAAGGTGGAGGTGCTGTTATGAAGTTCCTTTTTCAGCTGAAGGAAAAGATGACGCCGGAGAAGAGCCTGAAGGCGTACGCCTGGTACCTCTGGTACTAAACCCGGCATACGAGTCCAGTTGACCGAGGGGCGCGGTCTCTCGGTCGGAGTCCGTGCCCGGCGTGGCCTCACGGCCCGCCGGGCACGGACGCCTCCCGCTTCTTGGAGAACACGATGCAGATATCCGGTACCGGCAGCCGTGCCCGGGACGTCGTCTTCGCGCCGAGACTCCAGGCGCTCCTGCGAGACCACCGGGGCGAGGAGGCCTTCCGGCTCGACCCCGGCACCGTCGGCGTCGCCGGGGCCGGGCTGACCGACCGCATCCTCGCCGCCAGGCCGGCCACCGAGGACGAGCGCCCCACGTTCAAGCCCCTCCACGGGCGGTCCATTCCGCGCGCCGAGGCCGCCACCGTCATGCAGGCCATCGGCCGCGACGTGCGGACGGCTCTGAAGAAGCCCGTTCCCGAGAACGCCGACCTCCGCGGTGAGTGGCCGCGCGTGGGTCACGTATACCTGCGTGACCTGATCCTCGGCGCCGATCCCTACCGGCTTCGCATCCTCATGGACCGCGCCCTGGAGCTGACGCCCAAACTCACCTGGTCGGTCATCGTCGTCGGGGCGGCCCTGCCGGGGCGGCTCCGGCCGGGCGCCCCCGTCTCCGCCATCGCGGGCCTGACCGCCGAGGCCAAGGGCTACGGCGACCGCCGCCACGCCATGGGCCTGTACCGCAGAGCTGCGGCCCCGGTCTGCTTCACCGTCTCGACACTCGTCGCCAACGCGCTCTGGCTCGGATCGCCGTTCGACGAGGAGACCTCGAACCGGAACATCCTGCACGAGTCGATGCGGTTGCTGCCGCCCTCCTGGAACATCCTGCGAAGGGCGTCCCCGGAGTACGCCGCGCTCGACCCCCGGATCGGCGCCGGCGACGACATCCTGCTCCTGCCCCTGCTGAGCCACCGGGACCCCGCGCTCTGGGAGGACCCTGATGTGTTCCGGCCCGAGCGCTGGGACGGCCTCGACCCGGACGATCAGCCCGGCTATCTGCCCTTCGGCCATGTGTCCGAGCGCTGCTGGGGGCGGCACATGGTGATGCCGCTCGCCGAGATGCTGCTCGACATGGTGCGCGGCGGGGGTCTGACGGTGGATCCCGCGCAGGCGTCCTCCGGTGTCCCCCTCGCCGGGCTGATGGGCGTGACCGGAGTGCGGATCGTCCGACGCTGAACCCCGCCCTGCTCCGCCCCGTTCGTGATGCATCGTCACGAACGGGGCGCAGTGCTGTGTCCGGGAGCGTGACCGGTGGTGTGCCCGTCGGTAACGGGCAGTGCGTGTGACGGACTTGGGTGCGGCTGGTCGACTTCTTGTGACGAAACCTTGCTCAGGTGGCCACAGGCACAGGGTGGGTCTTGATCTGGGCGCGTCAATCGGTCAGGGTTTCGAGCCAACCCCCGGAGATCTTCCGGCCGAGGGCCAATCCCCCCACAAAGAATGACGAGGAGACCCCCTCTTCATGGCACTTCACAAGCGCACCCACCGGGTCAAGCTCACCGCCGCGATCACCGCGGTCGCCGCCGCAGCAGGAATCACCCTGCTGGGCAGCCCCTTCGCCGGGGCGGCACCCGCCCCCGCGATGGGCAAGGTCTACGGTGCCGACGCGGCAACCGCCGTATCCGGCAGCTACATAGTGATGCTCGACCACAAGGCCGACAAGGCAAAGCTCGCCAAGGAGTACGGCGGCAAGCTCAAGCGCAACTACAGCTCCGCCATCAACGGCTTCTCGGCCAGCGGTCTTTCGCGGACCGAGGCCAAGCGGCTGGCGGCCGACCCGTCGGTCTCCAAGGTCGTCCAGAACAAGAAGTTCCACATCAGCGCCACCCAGGACAACCCGCCCTCCTGGGGTCTGGACCGCATCGACCAGGCCGAGACCGCCGGCGACAACGCGTACACCTACCCGGACAGCGCGGGCGAGGGCGTGACCGCGTACGTCATCGACACCGGTGTCCGCACCACGCACGAGGAGTTCGGGGGCCGGGCCAGCTCGGGCTTCGACGCCGTGGACAACGACGACAGCGCGGATGACGGCAACGGCCACGGCACCCACGTGGCCGGCACCATCGCCGGTGCGACGTACGGCGTCGCCAAGAAGGCGAAGATCGTCGCCGTCCGGGTCCTCGACGACTCCGGCTCGGGCACCACCGAGCAGGTCGTCGCCGGCATCGACTGGGTCACCGAGCACCACCAGGGCCCCTCCGTCGCCAACATGAGCCTCGGTGGCGGTGTGGACGAGGCGCTCGACGCGGCGGTCCAGAAGGCCATCGCCTCCGGTGTCACCTTCGCGGTGGCCGCCGGGAACGAGTCGGGCGACGCGAGCGAGGGCTCCCCGTCCCGCGTCCCCGAGGCCATCACGGTCGCCTCGTCCACGGTGGACGACGAGCAGTCGTCGTTCTCCAACTATGGCTCGGTCGTGGACATCTACGCCCCGGGCTCGGACATCACGTCGTCCTGGAACGACAGCGACACCGGCTCCAACACCATCTCCGGTACGTCCATGGCGACCCCGCACGTCGTCGGTGCCGCCGCCGTCTACCTGGCGGGACACCCGGACGCCACCCCGGCGGAGGTCTCCACGGCACTGACCGACGGAGCCACCCCGGACGCCATCAGCAACGCCACCGAAGGTACGGCGAACAAGCTGCTGAAGGTCGTTGAGTAACAGCACCACCCCTGACCGGCGGCCACCGCGCCCTCCCCCACGGGGCGCGGCGGCCGCACGGCTCGAGCTGATCGTCCTATGGTGTGCCCATGACGATGTACGCGGCCCTGCTGCGCGGGATCAACGTGAGCGGCCACCGCAAGGTGCCGATGGCCGAACTCCGCGCGCTGCTCACCGGACTGGGACACGGCGATGTCCGTACCTACCTGCAGAGCGGCAACGCGGTCTTCAGCAGCGAATCCGGCGACGAGGACGCGCTCACCGCGGAGCTGGAGCGGGCCATCGAGGAGCAGTTCGGCTTCGCGGTGGAGTGCCTGGTCAGGGATGCCGCCTACCTCGCCGCCGTGGCCGGCGCCTGCCCGTTCCCGGCTGCCGAGGTCCAGGGCAGGCAATTGCACGTCACCTACTTCGACCAGCCGGTCGACGCCGCCCACTTCGCCTCGCTGGAAGCCGCCGCCTATCTCCCCGAGGAGTTCCGGCTCGGCGACCGTGCCCTCTACCTCTACGTCCCGGACGCCCTCGGTGGCTCCAGGCTCGCCGCCGCCCTGTCCCGGCTCGCGGTCGGCAAGGGCCTCGTCGCCACCTCACGCAACTGGAACACCGTCACCCGGCTCGTGGAGATGACCGGAGGTGGCGCGTGAGCGAGCCGTCGCCCGGCGTGGCCGCGGCGGTCGAGGGCGAACTCCGCCTCCTCGACCCGCTGGTGCAGGCCTCCGCCGAACTCCTCGTCCAGGTCCTGCACCCCGACTTCCGCGAGGTCGACACGACCGGCCGCCACCGGGACCGCGACATGGTCATCACCTCGCTGGTCACGGGCGCCGCCGCGGGCCCCGGACAGCTCACCGCCTCACGGATGCGCGGGGTCCAGCTCGCCGACGAACTCGTCCACGTCACCTTCGACACCGAGGCCAAGGGCGAGTGCGCCCACCGCAGTTCACTGTGGCGGCTCACCGAGACGGGGTGGCTGCTCTATTACCACCAGGCCACCCCCTTCGTCACCGCACCGGCGGCCGACGGCTGAGCGGCCGGGTCAGCGGCCGGCGGCCGGGCGGGCCCGCGCCGTCCACCGCCCGTCCGTGCGGGAGATCCGTACCGGATGACCGAAGCAGTCGCTGACCTGATCCGTGGTCAGCACCTCGTCCGCCGGCCCTGAGGCCACACATCGTCCGCCGCGCAGCAGCATCGCATGGGTGGTGGAGGCGGGCAGCTCCTCCAGATGGTGGGTCACCAGCACCGTCGCCAGCTCCGGGTGCTCCTCGCGCAGGGCGTCCAGACTGTCCAGCAGCTGCTCGCGGGCAGCCAGGTCCAGCCCGGTGGCCGGCTCGTCGAGCAGCAGCAGCCGGGGCTGCGGCATCAGTGCGCGGGCGATGAGCGTACGGCCCCGCTCGCCCTGCGACAGCGCGGGCCAGCGCGCCCCCTCCTTGCCGCCCATGCCCAGCATCTTCAGCAGCCGGTCCGCCCGCTCCCGCTGCTCCGGGCTCGCCGACCAGCGCGGCACCGGCTCGACCGAGTTGGTCAGCCCCGTCAGCACCACGTCGTTCACCGACAGCGGCGAACGCAGCGGATGGCGCGGATCGACATGCCCCAGCAGCGTCCGCAGCTCCCGCAGATCGACCCGCCCGACGGTGCGGCCCAGCACCTCCACCGTGCCCCGGGTGGGATGTCTGATCGCACCGAGCAGCCCCAGCAGGGTGCTCTTGCCCGCACCGTTGGCGCCGAGCAGCGCCCAGTGCTCCCCGCCGCGCACGGTCAGCGAGACCGAGTCGAGCAGGACCCTGCCGTCCCGTACGAGCGTGACGCCGTCGGCCCTGATCACCGGGACCGGGGCCGTCGGCGAAGGCGGGACGAGGGGGGCGGTGGTGGTCACGTGCGGTACTCCTTCATGCGGATGCGAGCGCCTCCAGGAGGCTCATGTCATCGGTCGACAGCCGGATCTCCCCGGCCCGGAGGTTCTCCGCGAGATGGAGGGGCGAACCGGTGCCCGGAGTCGGGCACAGCGCGGGGGAGTGGTGCAGCAGCCAGGCGAGGGCGATCTGCCCGCGGGTGGCACCGTGGCGTTCCGCGACCCCGGCGAGCGCCGCGGCGCCTTCGCCGGTCAGGGCGCCGTTCGCCAGCGGGAACCAGGGCAGGAAGGCCAGGCCATGGGCCTCGCACACCCTCAGTACCGCGTCCGACGAACGGTCGAGGAGATTGAACCGGTTCTGCACCGAGGCGATCCCGGTCAGGGAGAGCGCCTGCTCCAGCTGGTCGGCGGTAAGGGTGTCCAGACCGATGTACCGGATCTTACCCTCCTGCCGCAGCGCGTCCAGAGCGCCCAGCTGCTCGGCCAACGGCACCTGCGGATCAAGCCGGTGCAGCTGGTAGAGGTCGATCCGGTCGGTCCGCAGCCGGCGCAGACTGGCCTCGCACATCGCCCGCAGCTGCTCGGGCCGCCCCGCGATGTGCCAGGCGCTGTCACCGGTCCGGACGACGCCGCCCTTGGTCGCGATCACCAGATCGTCGCGGTACGGGTGCAGCGCCTCGGCGACCAGCTCCTCGGCCACCCCCGGACCGTAGTTGTCGGCGGTGTCGATCAGGGTCACGCCCCGGTCGACCGCCGCCCTGAGTACGGTCAGCGACTCCTGCCGCTCGCCGCGGCGGCCCCAGTACCCCGGGCCGGTCAGCTGGGCGGTGCCGTAGCCGAGACGGCGCACGGGCAGCTCGCCGCCGAGGAGGAAGGAGTCGGCGGGGGATCGGGACACGGAAGACATAAGGGAAACAGTAGTCTGGATGGTGGATGCAACTTCCGGCCGGGGGGAGTGCCTTGCCGCCACTGCGGCGGGCCACCGCCCCGAGCCGTGGCCGTGCGGAGGAGCGGGATGCGCTACGTCATCGTGGGAGCGGGCGCCGTCGGCGGCGCCATCGGCGGACGGCTGGCCGAGGCGGGCCACCGCGTGGTGCTCGTGGCCCGCGGAGCCCAGTACGCGGCGCTGCGCACCGGCGGACTCCGGCTCGCCACCCCCGACGGCACCCGCACCCACGAGCTCCCCGTCGTCGACGGGCCCGAGGCGCTCCCGCTGGCCCCGGACGACGTCCTCGTACTCGCCGTCAAGACGCAGGACAGCATCGCCGCACTCGACGCCTGGAGCGCCCGGCCGGTGGCGGGCGGCGGCACGGCCGGTGAACGGCTGCCGCTGATCTGCGCGCAGAACGGCGTGGAAGGCGAACGCCTCGCGCTGCGCCGCTTCGACCGGGTGTACGGCATGTGCGTCTGGCTGCCCGCGACCTTCGTGCGGCCCGGCGAGGTGTCCGCGGCCGGAACCCCGCTCACCGGCATCCTGCACCTGGGCCGCTACCCGTCGGGGACCGACGACACCGCCCGGCGGATCTCCGCCGACCTGGAGCAGGCGAAGCTGCTCGCCCCCGTGGTGGCGGACGTGATGCGCTGGAAGTACGGCAAGCTGCTCTCCAACCTGGCCAACGCCATCGAGGCGGCCACCGGCCCGCTCACCGGGGACGACGCCACCGCCCTGTTCAGGAGGGCGCTGGCCGAGGGGCAGGCCGTGCTCAAGGCGGCCGGCGCCGAGGCGGTGGGCCAGGCCGAACAGGCCGAGGCGCGCGGCGACCGGATCCGCTTCGAACCCTTCGACGGCTCCCCGCGCAGCGGCGGCTCCTCGTGGCAGAGCCTCAGCCGGGGCACCGGCACGATCGAGGCCGACTACCTCAACGGCGAGATCGTGCTGCTCGGCCGGCTCCACGGCGTACCCACCCCGGTCAACGACGTGCTGCGGCGGATCGCGAACAGCTGCGCCCGGGAACGACGCGAACCCGGCTCGATGTCCGTCGCCGAGCTGACCGCACTGGTCGACGCGGCCGTCTGACCGTCGCTGTCGCTTTTCTTCAATACCCTGGGCGGGCGCCGGTCCTAGCCTGTTCCGCATGAAGACCGAGCACGACCGTATGACTGAATGCGCCGCCGAGGCGGCCCGAGTGGCCCGCGCCGTCAGCGCCGCCCAACTCGACAACTCCGCGACTCCCTGCGAAGGCTGGGACGTCCGCGGGCTCATCAACCACTGGGTGCTCTACACCTCGCACGGCATGGAGCACCGCGCCCTGCGCACGGAGATCCCCGGGGAACTCACCACCCGCGACTTCACGGCGGACGCCGACTGGGCCGAGCGGTACGCGGCGCAGCTGGACCGCGCCGTCGCCGCCTGGTCCGACCCCGCCGTCTGGGAGGGCACCATCGGACAGGGCGACTCGGCCTCCCCGGCCGCGGACACCGCCGAGATGCTCATCATGGAGACGGCGCTGCACGGCTGGGACGTGGCACGGGCCACCGGCCAGCAGTTCCGGCTCTCCGACGAGGCGGCCGGCTACGTCCTGGAGGTCGTCGAGAAGACCGCCGGGCTCTACCGGCAGTACGAGGGCTTCGCCGCCGAGATCACCGTCGGGAACCGGGTGTCCGGCTTCGAGCGGGCCGTGGCCCTGAGCGGGCGCGATCCGCGGTGGGCCGCCGCCTGAAAGTGGCCCAGCCAGACAGCCGGTGAATGGCCCGCCCAACTGCGCCACCGGCTGGCTACGCTCAGGGCATGACCACTCACCGCAGCACGGACACGGGCAGGCCCGCCGTCGACTTCTACTTCGACCCGGCCTGCCCGTTCGCCTGGATCACCTCGCGCTGGATGCTGGAGGTGGAGCAGCAGCGCGACATCGAGCTCCGTTTCCACGTGATGAGCCTCCACCTGCACAACACCGGCAACGAACTCCCCGACTGGTACCGCACCCTGGTCGACAAGTCGATCGGGCCGGTGCGGGTCGCCGTCGCGGCGGCCGAGCAGCACGGCGACGCCGTCCTGCGCGACCTGTACACGGCCTTCGGCACCCGGATCCACCAGCAGAAGAACGAGGACTTCGACGAGGTGATCGCCCAGTCCCTCGACGAGCTGGGTCTGCCCGCCGCGCTGGCCGCCGCCGCGCACACGGACACCTACGACGCGGCGCTGCGGCGCAGCCATGACGCGGGCAAGGACCCGGAGGCGGACGGATACGTGGGTACGCCGACCATCCATGTCGACGGGAGCGTCTGGTTCGGCCCGGTGCTGCGGGCGGTGCCGCGCGGTGAGGAGGCGGCGCGGCTGTTCGACAGCTTCCGGGTGCTCGCCGGCCACGAGGACCTCTTCGAGCTCAAGCGCACCCGCACGGGCAGTCTGGACGTCGGCTGAGCAGGGGCTACGCGCTGAGCGGCGCCGTCCGGGCGGTCGCCACCAGCGACTCGTCGTACCGGTCGAGCAGCAGCCGCGCCAGCTCCGGCGACGGGCCCAGCACCCCGGCCAGTACCTCGGCACCGGCCTCGGCCGCCCCCGCCGCGATGCGGTCCGGGAGGCGGCCGGGGGCGATGACGTACGGGGCGACCGCCACCCGGCGCACACCGTCGGCGCGCAGGGCCCGTACCGCGTCCTCGGTGCGGGGATAGCCCCCGGAAGATACAGCGGAGGCGAACGCAGGCCGCACGGAACACCAACCGGTGTGCCGCAGCTCCCGCGCGATTTCAGCGATCACTGCGATCGCCTCCGGGTCTGTGGAGCCCGCCGAGGCCAGGACGAGCCCGGTCGAGCTTCGGTCGCCGGGGCGGACCCCGGCCTCGTGCAACCGCCGTTCCAGGGCGGAGTTCAGCAGCGGCGACGGGCCGAGCACCTCGGCCTGCCGCACCCGCAGCCGCGGCAGCCCGGTACGGGCCTCCCGCAGTACCGCCGGGATGTCCGACTTGGCGTGGAAGGCCCGGGTCAGCAGCAGCGGAAGCGCCACCACCTCACCCGCGCGCTGCGCGGCCAGCCGCTCCAGGACCCGCGGCACCGAGGGCGCGTTGAAGTCCAGGAACCCGGTCTCCACCCGCAGCCCCGGCCGCAGCGCCCGTACCCGCGCGGTGAGCGCGTGCACGGTCGCGGCGTGCCGGGGATCGCGGCTGCCGTGGGCGATGACGAGGAGGACCGGAGCGTTCATACCGTTCTCAGTTCTTGACCAGGAGACCGCGGCTGCGCAGCACCCACCGCTCCAGCGGACTGAAGATGAGCAGATCGATGGCGATGCCGACGATCAGGATCAGGAAGATGGCGAGGAAGACCATCGACATGCTGCTGGTCTCACGGCCCTGCTCCAGCAACTGTCCCAGGCCCACGCCCAGATCGGGCGACGAGGCGATGATCTCGGCGGCCATCAGCGAGCGCCAGGAGAACGCCCAGCCCTGCTTCAGCCCCGCCAGATAGCCGGGCAGGGAGGCAGGGAGCACGATGTGCCAGGTGCCGCGCAGCCCGGTGGCGCCCAGCGTCTGGCCGGCCCGCAGATGCAGCGGCGGGATCTGGTCGACACCGGCGACGAGACCGTTCGCGATCGACGGGACGGCGCCCAGCAGGATCACCGCGTACATCATCCGGTCGTCCAGCCCCAGCCAGATGACCGCGGGCGGTACCCACGCCACCGACGGCAGTGACTGCAGACCCGAGAGCACCGGACCGATCGCCGCGCGCACCACCTTCACCCGCGACACCAGCAGCCCCAGCGGGGTGCCGATGACGAGCGCGAGGAGGAAGCCCAGCAGACCGCGCGAGACGCTGGTCCAGATGTAGCCGAGCAGGGTGCCCTGGGCCCAGGCGTTGGACACCTCGTCCCAGACCTGGGCCGGTGAGGGCAGTTTGTAGTCGTCGGTGACCTTCGCCCAGATCAGGATCTGCCAGATGAGGAGCACCAGCGCGACGGCCACCACCGGAGGCAGCACCTTCTGCACCAGCACCTGGCGCACCGGGGTCCGGCTCACCCGCACCGCGTCGAGGGCGTCGAGCCCCGCTTCGAGGCCGGCCAGGTCCTGGGCGGCGTCCTTCGGGGCGCCGTCCCCGGTGGTGCTGCCCTTGGCGGTGGTCTCAGTGCTGGCCATGTCGGCGGATCTCCCCACGCAGTTGTTCGGTGATCTCGACGGAGAGCTCCGCCACGGCGGTGTCCTCGATGCGGCGCGGCTGCTCGATGTCGACCGTCCACTCCCGGGCGATCCGGCCCGGCCGCGAGGAGAGCAGGACGACCCGCTCGGCGAGCCGGACCGCCTCCCGCACGTTGTGCGTGACGAACAGGACCGAGACGTTCGTCTCGCGCCAGATCCGGGTCAGCTCGTCGTGCAGCACATCCCGGGTGATGGCGTCGAGTGCGGCGAACGGCTCGTCCATCAGGAGCAGTTGGCTGTCCTGGGCGAGCGCGCGGGCCATCGCCACCCGCTGCCGCATCCCGCCCGAGAGCTCGTGCACCCGCTTGCCGTACGCCCCGCCCAGGCGGACCAGTTCGAGCAGCCGCTCCGCCTCGGTGCGCCGCTCCGGCTTCGCCACGCCGCGCAGCCGCAGCGCCAGTTCGATGTTCTTGCCCGCGGTCAGCCACGGGAAGAGGGCGTGCTCCTGGAACATCAGGGCCGGCCGGCCGCCGGGGGTCTCGATGGACCCCCCGGTCGGACGGTCGAGCCCGGCCACCAGATTGAGCAGCGTCGATTTGCCGCACCCGGAGGCTCCCAGGAGGGTGACGAACTCACCGGGAGCGACATCGAGGGTGATGTCGTCCAGGACGAGCTGCTGTCCATCCGGTCCGCCGAAGGACTTCGAGACGTGGTCGATACGGGCGGCGTGCCCGACCGCCGTACGGTCCTCGGCCTTGGTGAGAGTGGTCGTGGCCATGGTCGTCACCTCCTGGGAGATCCTGGAACGGTCGGGTGGTTACTTGACGCCGAGACCGGCGTCGGCGACCTCGGGCTTGCCCGCGGCCTTGAGGATCTTGTTCAGCGGCTCCAGGTCGTAGATGCCCGTCAGGTCCGCCCCGTCCAGGAGGCCCGCCTTCACCGCGTGCTTCGCCTCGGTGTCGAGCGTGGCGGCCAGCGGGTCATCGGTGAACTGGATCGACTTCCACGCCGGGTCGATGACGTCCGCCGGCAGTTCCTTGCCGGACAGCGTCTTGAGCGCGGTGTTGGCGGACGCCTTCGCCTTGTCCGGGTTGGCGTTGATCCACGCGTTGGTGTTGACCGAACCGCGCAGCACCGCCTCGACGACGTCCCGGTGCTCGGTGAGGAACTTCTGCGACACGATGATGTTCGTGATCACGAACTTGTTGTCCGGCCACAGCGTCGACTCGTCCAGGAGCACCTTCGCGCCCTGCGCGACCAGCTTGGACGCGGTCGGCTCGGGCACCCAGGCGCCGTCGATGGAGCCGGACTTGTAGGCGTCCGGGGTCACCTTGTTGTCCGTGCGGACCACGGAGACGTCGCCCTTGCCGCTCTGGGCGTCGACCTTCCAGCCCTTCTCGGAGATCCAGTTGAGGAAGGCCACGTCCTGGGTGTTGCCGAGCTGCGGGGTGGCGATCTTCTTGCCCTTGAGGTCGTCCAGGGTCTTGATCTTCTTCGGGTTCACGACCAGCTTCACTCCGCCGGAGGCCGAACCGCCGATGATGCGCAGACTCTTGCCCCCGGACTTCGTGAAGCCGTTGATGGAGGGCGACGGGCCGATGAAGCCGATGTCGATCGAACCGGCGTTGAGCGCCTCGATCTCGGACGGGCCCGCGTTGAACGTCGAGGGCTTGACCTCGGTTCCGCCGAGCTCCTTGGCGATGATGCCTTCCTGGATGCCGACCAGGGCGGTGGCGTGCGTGAGGTTCGGGAAGTAGCCGATCTTCACGGTGTCCGCGGAGAGCTTCTTGTCCCCGGCGGAGACGTTCGCCTTCTTGGCGTCGTCGTCCTTCGCCTCGGAACCGTAACCGCAGGCGGTGAGCGCCACGGCGAGCAGCGGCAGGGCGGCGGCAGCGGCGATGCTGCGGCGCAGGGTGGTACGGGGGGCAGGCACGGGAGGATTTCCTCTCGGAGGCCCGGTGCTCACGTCCCTCGGAAGTCCGGGGACGCGGCCGGGAGGTCGGCAGGTCTTCGTCTGAACTGGCGTTGCAGGCGGTGCGGTTGGTGCTGCCGGGCGCGCAGGCAGTGCGCGTACGTCATCGCGCACATCGCGCAACCCCGCCCTGGCCGCTGCCGAGGGCGCCGCTGCCGACGCGGCCGCCCTCCTTCGCGAAGGTCGAGAAGATGTCGGTGCTCATCAGAAGTCCCACTCGGCGTCGTCGCCCGCCGGAGCCGGTGCCTGCGTCACGGCGGCGAACGAGACGCCCGCCATGCCGGCCGACAGCGTGGTGCCGTCCGCCGGGTCGATCAGCAGGAAGGAACCGGTGCGGCGCGAGTCGGCGTACGCGTCGAGCGCGAGCGGCTCGGCGGTGCGCACCACGACCCGGCCGATGTCGTTGGCGACGAGCTGCCCCGGGGCCGGGTGCTGCGAGAGGTCGTCCAGCGTGAGGCGGGACGGGATGTCCTTGACGATCGCCTTGACCGTGCGGGTGGTGTGCTTGATCAGCACCCGCTGGCCCACGGTGAGCGGCTGGTCCGCGACATGGCAGACGGTCGCCTCGACGTCCTGGGTGACCGCCGGAGCGTCGTCCGACGGTGCGATCAGGTCGCCGCGCGAGACGTCGACGTCGTCGGCGAGCCGGACGGTCACCGACTGCGGGGCCCAGGCGATGTCCACGCTGTCGCCGAGCAGGTCGATCCCGGCGATCGTCGATGTACGGCCCGAGGGCAGTACGGTGACGGGCTCGCCGACCCGGAACACACCGGCGGCGATCTGGCCCGCGTAGCCCCGGTAGTCGGGGTGCTCGGCGGTCTGCGGCCGGATCACGTACTGGACCGGGAAGCGGGCGTGGCAGGCGGTGAGGTCATGGCTGACCGGGACCGTCTCCAGGTGCTCCAGAACGGTGGGGCCGCCGTACCAGTCCATGTGGGCGGACGGCTCCACGACGTTGTCGCCGGCCAGTGCGGAGATCGGGATCGCGGTGATCTCCGGTACGCCGAGGGAGGCCGCGTAGGCGGTGAACTCCTCGGCTATGGCGGCGAACACCGGCTCCGCGTAGTCGACCAGGTCCATCTTGTTCACGGCCAGCACCACGTGCGGGACGCGGAGCAGGGCGGCGACGGCGGCGTGCCGACGGGTCTGCTCGACGACCCCGTTGCGGGCGTCGACCAGGACCACGGCCAGCTCGGCCGTGGAGGCGCCCGTCACCATGTTGCGGGTGTACTGCACATGGCCCGGGGTGTCGGCGAGGATGAACCGGCGCCGGGGGGTGGCGAAGTAGCGGTAGGCGACATCGATGGTGATGCCCTGCTCGCGCTCGGCCCGCAGTCCGTCGGTCAGCAGCGCCAGGTCCGGCGCCTCCTGGCCGCGCTTGCGGGACGCGTCCTGGACCGCCTCCAGCTGGTCGGTGAGGACCGACTTGGAGTCGTGCAGAAGCCGTCCCACGAGGGTGGACTTGCCGTCGTCGACGGACCCCGCGGTGGCGAACCGCAGCAGGGTGGTGGTCGACAGACTCTCGGCGAGCTGGATGGGTGTGGTCATTTTAGAAGTACCCCTCGCGCTTGCGGTCTTCCATCGCGGCCTCGGACATCTTGTCGTCGGCACGGGTCGCGCCCCGCTCGGTGAGCCGGGAGGCGGCGATCTCGGTGATCACGGCGTCCAGCGTGGTGGCGTCGGAGTCGACGGCGCCGGTGCAGGACATGTCGCCGACGGTGCGGTAGCGGACCTGACGGGTCTCGGTCTTCTCGTGCTCCTTGGGACCGCCCCAGTCGCCCGCGGTCAGCCACATCCCGGAGCGGTTGAAGACCTCGCGCTCATGGGCGAAGTAGATCTCCGGGAGCTCGATGCCCTCGCGCTCGATGTACTGCCACACGTCGAGCTCGGTCCAGTTGGAGATCGGGAACACCCTGACGTGCTCACCGGCGGCGTGCCGGCCGTTGTACAGCTGCCACAGCTCGGGGCGCTGGCGGCGCGGGTCCCACTGGGAGAACTCGTCGCGCAGCGAGAAGACCCGCTCCTTGGCGCGCGCCTTCTCCTCGTCGCGGCGGCCGCCGCCGAACACCGCGTCGAAGCGGTGCTGCTGGATCGCCTCGGTCAGGGGCACGGTCTGCAGCGGGTTGCGGGTGCCGTCGGGGCGCTCGCGGAGCTTGCCCGCGTCGATGTACTCCTGGACGGAGGCGACGTGCAGACGGAGTCCGTGCTCGGCGACCGTGCGGTCCCGGTACTCCAGGACCTCGGGGAAGTTGTGCCCGGTGTCCACGTGCAGCAGCGTGAACGGCACCGGCGCGGGCGCGAACGCCTTGAGCGCCAGGTGCAGCATCAGGATCGAGTCCTTGCCGCCGGAGAACAGGATCACCGGCCGCTCGAACTCTCCCGCCACCTCACGGAAGATGTGCACCGCCTCGGACTCCAGGGAGTCCAGGTGGCTGAGTGCGTACGGATTGTCGGTGCCTTCCGACACAGTCGCGACGGTCGTCACGCTGCACCCCTCTCGCTCAGCAGCGCGTACAGCTCCGCCGCGGACTCCTGCACGGTCTGCTGGTGCGACTCGATCCGCAGATCCGGCGACTCGGGGGCCTCGTAGGGGTCGTCCACCCCGGTCAGCCCGCTGAGCTCGCCCGCCGCCTGCTTGGCGTAGAGCCCCTTCACATCGCGCACCGAGCACACCTCGACCGGAGTGGCGACATGCACCTCCAGATAAGCGGTGCCCTCGGCCTGGTGACGCTTGCGGACCGCGTCCCGGCTGTCCGCGTACGGCGCGATGACCGGGACCAGGACCTTCACGCCGTTGGCCGCCAGCAGTCCGGCGACGAAGCCGATCCGCTGGACGTTGGTGTGCCGGTCCTCGCGGGAGAAGCCGAGGCCCGCGGAGAGGAACTCCCGGATCTCGTCGCCGTCCAGCACCTCCACCCGGTGGCCCTCGCCGCGCAGCCGCCCGGCGAGTTCGTACGCGATGGTGGTCTTGCCCGCGCTCGGCAGACCGGTCAGCCAGATGGTGGCTCCCGTCTCCGTCACGCTCATCGAATTCTCCTGATCAGTCGTCATCAGCCGTGCAGCCCGCACTCGGTCTTGCCCCGCCCGGCCCAGCGGCCGGCGCGTGCGTCCTCGCCCTCCAGCACCCGTCGGGTGCAGGGCGCGCAGCCCACGGAGGCGTATCCGTCCATCAGCAGCGGGTTGGTGAGGACACCGTGCTCCGCGACGTACGCGTCGACGTCGTCCTGGGTCCAGCGGGCGATCGGCGAGACCTTCACCTTCTGCCGCTTCTCGTCCCAGCCGACCACCGGTGTGTTCGCCCGGGTGGGGGACTCGTCGCGGCGCAGTCCGGTCGCCCAGGCCGTGTACGAGGTCAGGCCCTCCTCCAGCGGCTTGACCTTGCGCAGCTTGCAGCAGAGGTCGGGGTCGCGGTCGTGCAGCTTCGGCCCGTGCTCCGCGTCCTGCTCGGCCACGGTCTGCCGCGGGGTCAGGGTGATGACGTTGACGTCCATCACCGCCTCCACCGCGTCGCGGGTGCCGATCGTCTCGGGGAAGTGGTAGCCGGTGTCGAGGAAGACGACGTCCACGCCGGGCAGGGCCCGGGAGGCGAGGTGCGCGACGACCGCGTCCTCCATCGAGGAGGTGACGCAGAAACGCGGGCCGAAGGTCCGGGTGGCCCACTGCAGGATCTCCGGTGCGGAGGCGTCCTCCAGCTCGCGGCCGGCCCGCTCGGCCAGCTCCCTGAGGTCCTCCGACGTGAGCTCTTCGATCTTCAGGGTGTCCGTCATATCCCGTCCCCTTCACCGTCGTTGCGCGTCAGTCCCCGGGTCAGCAGGCCCAGGAACTTCAGCTGGAACGCTCGGTTGCAGGAGGCGCATTCCCAGGCCCCGTGCCCCGCCTCGTGCGGGCGCAGGTCCTCGTCACCGCAGTAGGGGCAGTGGAACGGGGCGGCGCGCTCGCTCATGACAGCGACTCCGCGCTGGCCCGTGCCGCCCAGGTCGCGAAGCGCTCGTCGGGCTCGCGCTCCTTCTGGAAGTTCCCCAGCACCCGCTCGACGTAGTCGGGCAGTTCGTCCGAAGTGACCTTCAGGCCGCGGACCTTGCGGCCGAATCCGGCCTCCAGGCCGAGCGCGCCGCCCAGGTGCACCTGGTAGCCCT
>NZ_JAFMPZ010000081.1 GCF_017353455.1 Streptomyces laculatispora | reverse complement strand
CAACGGGGTCACGGGGGAGGGTTCTCCGGCAGCACGGATGACGCCGGTCGGGCGGGGCTCGGGGGGATCGAGCCCCGTCGGACCGGCGTCGTCGTGCGTCCGGGCCGCTGCGCGGGGCGCGGGTCAGCGCCCGCTGACCCGCCCGTGCAGCAGCAGGGACAGCGCCGAGTGCACGTCGTCGATCGACCGCTCCGGCTGGAACGCCTGCCAGTCCAGCGCCGCCACCAGCACCATGCCGACCAGCGCGGCCGCCGTCAGCGGGATGTCGATCTCCTCGCTGAGCTCGCCGCCCGCGACACCCTCCTTGAGCACTCCCTCGACCACGGCGACGGCCTCCTGGCGCACCACCAGCAGGGTCGCCTGCCAGGCCCGGTTCGTCCGCCACAGCTCGGCCACGTACAGCTGGGTGAAGGCGGGATAGCGGTCGATGAACGCCAGACCGGCCCGGATCATGGCGTCCAGCGCCTCGACCCGGCTGCCACCGCGCTCGTCGGTCTCCTCGGCCGCGGAGCGCAGCGAGGAGGTGAGCAGCCCGACGCCGTGGCGCAGCAGCTCCTCGAAGAGTTCCGTCTTGCTCTTGAAGTTGTAGTAGACCGTGCCCTTGGCGACCCCGGCGCGCTCGGCGATCTCGTCCACGGTGGTGGCCGAGAAGCCCTTCTCGGCGATGAGGGTCACGGCCGCCTCGTAGAGCTTCTGCCGGGTGGCCTGGCGGCGCGTGGTGCTACTGCTTTCCATGCTCCTGATTCTCACAGGTCCCGGAGCGCTCACAGGCTCAGCTCCGGGTGCAGCCGGTCCAGCGTCCACATCTGCTTGCGGCGTGCCGAGACGGCGGTCAGCGCGAGCGCGCCCGCGGTGAAGGCCAGCAGCACCGCGCAGGCCTGCCAGACCGGGCCGAGCCCGCCGCCCGTGATCAGCCGGCGCAGCCCCTCGACGACGTAGGTCATCGGCAGATAGGGGTGGATCGCGTTGAAGAAGCCCGGACTGGTCTGCACGGGGTACGTACCCCCGGCCGAGGTCAGCTGGAGCATCAGCACCGCGAGTACGAGGATGCGTCCCGCCGCCCCGAAGCGGGCGTTCAGCCACTGCACGATCGCGGCGAAGCAACAGGTCACCAGCGCAAGGAAGCCGATCGTCCCGGCGGCCCGGACCATCTGGAGACCGAGCCCCCAGTGCAGTACGGACATCAGCGCGGCCACCTGGAGCAGACCGATCGCGGCCACCGGCAGCCAGCCCGCGAGGGCGATCCGCCAGGCCGGGGCCCCGGCCGCCAGTGCGCGCCGGTTGAGCGGCTGGATCAGCATGTACGCCACCATCGCGCCGACCCAGAGGGAGAGCGGGATGAAGTAGGGGGCGAAGCCGGTGCCGTAGTTGGGGGCGGCGTGCAGCGACCCGGAGGCCAGCTGCACCGGGTCGGACATGACTCCCGTACGGGCGTCGCGGTCCTTCTTGTCGTAGTCGGGGATCTCGCCGACCCCGTCGTTGAGGCCCTGCGCGAGCGTGGCCGAACCGTCGCCGAGTCGGATCAGTCCGCTGTCCAGGCTCGTCGCGCCCTTCTTGAGGTCACCGACGCCGGTGTTCAGTTCGGCCGAGCCCGACTTGGCCGTGGACAGGCCGGTGTGCAGCTGATCGGCGCCCTCGGCGACCTTGTGGGCACCGGTGTTGAGCGCGTTGATCTTCTTGACCGCGCTGTCCAGGTCCTCGTCCAGATGCGGTGAGCGCTCGGCGAGGGCGTCGGCCTGCTTCTGCAGGGTGGCCAGCTGACCGCGCAGCTGCGTGAGGTCCCCGTGCTGGTTCTTGACCAGGACGTTCACATCGTCGGCCACGGCCGCGACATCGGCCGCCGCCGTCACGGCCCGCTTCAGCGGCTCACAGACGGTGGAATCGGGGAGCGGCTGCTCCTCGCACCGGGTGCGGTGGACATCGGTGAGATCGTCGGAGGCCGTGTGCGCGGCGGTGGCGGCGGCGGGCGCGGCCTTCACCAGCGCGTCGAGGTTGTCCCGTACGGTCTGCGAGGAATCGGAGACCAGCCGGGCCGTGTCGCCGATCGACTTCCCGTTGTCCTTCAGGAACGGGCGGACGTCGGCCGCCACCCCGTTGACCTTGTCGGCGAGCAGCTGGGTGCCGTCCGCGACCTGGCGCGAGCCGGTCTCCAGATCGCCCGCGCCCGCGTCCAGTCTGACGATGCCGCCGGCCAGCCTGCCGCTGCCCGCCTTCGCGTCCTTCAGCCCGTCCGCGAGGTCCTTCGAGCCCTTCTTCGCCTTGCCGATCCCGCCCTTGAGGTCGTCGGCGCCCTTGGCGGCCTTCGCCGTCGCGTCATGGAGATCGGAGAAGTTGATGAAGATCCGGTCGAGGAAGCCGCGTGAGGCGTTGGCCGAGGCGGCGGTGCGCACCTCGGAGAAGACCGTCCGGGAGATCTGGCCGACGATGTAGTTGTTCGCGTCGTTGGTGCGCACCTGGAGGGCGCCGGTCTCGGGGGAGTCGCCCGCGCTGGACGCGATGCGCTTGCTGAAGTCCGACGGCATGGTCAGCGAGAGGTAGTACGTGCCGTCCTCGACGCCCTTGTCGGCCTCGGCGGAGCTCACCTCGTGCCAGTCGAAGACCTTGGAGTCGAGCAGCTTGCCGGTGATCTCGTCCCCGGCCGCGACGCGCTTTCCCTCGGCGGACGCGCCCTTGTCGTCGTTGACCAGTGCGACCGGTATGCGGTCCAGGCGGCCGTACGGGTCCCAGAACGACCACAGGTACAGGGCGCCGTAGAGCAGGGGCAGCAGCAGAAGTGCGGCCAGTGCCGCGCGCGGCAGCCGCCCCCTGCCGAAGCGCCTCAGCTCAAGAGTGGCCAGTCTCGGCGAACGCATCGGCCGTCCCTTCGTCGTCCGTGGGGTCCGCCGGCTCCGCGGCGTCGGGGGTCTCGGTGTTGTCGGTGCTGCTGGAGGGCTGCGCAGCCCCGGTGGTGTCCGTGCGTACGGTGAGCGCGTCCTGGGGGGCCTCGCTGCACACGGCCAGCACGGTCGTGCCGCCGGCGGCGAGGGAGCGCAGCAGCTCCCAGGCCTCGGCGCGCTCGGCGCCGGAGAGTTTGAGATCGGCGTCGTCCACCGCGATCAGCGCCGGCCGGCCGATCAGCGCGAGGGCGAGCGAGAGCCGCAGCGCCTCCAGCCGTTCCAGATCCCGTACGGAGGTCCGCTCGGCCTTGGGCAGGGTGGCGGGGTCGAGTCCGGCGGCGTCCAGCGCCGCGTCGATCCGGGCCCTGGCCGTGGCGACGCGCTCGCGGCGCGGACGCAGCAGGGCGCGCGGGGAGCCGTCGTAGCGGCGCTGGAGCAGGGCGCGTTCGCGCAGGTGCTCGGCGACCGTGAGGGCCGGGTCGAGCTCGCTGACCCCGGGCACGGGTCCCAGTGCCGCGATGCGCCGTACGGCGGCGGCCCGCCGCGGCAGGCGCAGGCCGCCGGTCTCGGCGTGGCCCTCGGTGGAGCGCATCCGGCCGGTGAGGGCGAGCAGCAGGCAGGTGCGGCCGGATCCGGACGGGCCCTCGACCGCGATCAGGGAGCCGGGCCCGGCGCTGAAGGTCACACCGCGGAAGGCCCAGCCGCGCGGCCCCTTGAGCCCGAGGTTCTCGGCGGCGACAGCTGCCCCGTGCGGGCTGTCCACAGGCCCTCTCCGTTCTTTTGGACTGACTGGTCAGTGCAAAAAGGTAGCCTGAACTCGCGATCGAAGCAAAACCCCAGGTCAGACGGTGATCGAAGCCGATTGTCAGTGGTGGCCGTCACGATGGATACAGACGGCCACGAAGCCGTTACGAGACAGGAGGTTCTGTCATGGCCCACTCGTCCGCAGCAGCCGCTCCGCGACGCCGCGCAGACGGCCCTGCCCCCTCACCGACCGGTCCGGCGCACGATGTCCACCCCGTTCTCCGGCGCGCCACGGCGCCGCCCGCCGCTCTCGATCTCCTCGCCCAGGCCCACGCCGGCCTCGAAGAGGCAGCTGTTCTCGACGTGCCCAACGAGCGGTATGCCACCGCCCACCTCGCCGCGCTGCGCGCCGCCGCCGCGGTCCTCGCCGTCCGGGGGCGCCCCGAGACCTCGCGGCGGCGCCGGGAGAGGATCCGCAGCGCCTGGGAGGTCCTCCCGGAAATCGCCCCCGAGCTGACCGAGTGGAGCGCGCTGTTCGCCTCGGGTGCCCGGCGGCGGGCCCGTGCGGAAGCGGGCATACCCGGAGCGGCCGGCCGGCGCGACGCGGACGACCTTCTGCGGGACGCGGCCATGTTCCTGCGCCTGGTGGAGCGGCTGCTGGTCCTCCAGCCGGTGCTTCCGCGGCCCCGCGGTGAGCGGCCCGACGAGTGATGACGGCGCGGGCGGCGTGAGGCAATAGGGTGGTCGGGACCTATCACCTGCGCTGTTCACGCTCCGCCGTCAGCGGCGGCACCGTGCCGAGGAGACAACTGCCGTGTCGGACCAGCTGCGCCCCCGCGCCTCCCTCCGTACCGCCGTGGTCTGGGAGGTCCTCAAGGACGCCCTCGACCGTCAGGTCAAGGCGACCGGCAGGGACGCCCTGGACGTACTGGACACCGGCGGCGGCACGGGCAACTTCGCCGTACCGGTGGCCCGCCTCGGCCACCGGGTCACCGTCGTCGACCCCAGCCCCAACGCGCTCTTCGCGCTGGAGCGCCGCGCCGCCGAGGCCGGCGTCGCCGACCGTGTCCGCGGTGTCCAGGGCGACATCCTCGGCCTGTTCGACGTGGTCGAGCGCGGTGGCTACGACGCGGCGCTCTGCCACGGCGTCCTGGAGTACGTGGACGACCCCGCCGAGGGCGTACGGAACGCGGTCGACGCGCTCCGCCCGGCAGGTGCCCTCAGCCTGCTCGCCGCCGGGCTGGGCGGCGCGGTCCTGGCCCGTGCGCTCGCCGGTCACTTCACCGAGGCCAGGCAGGCGCTCAGCGACCCGGCGGGCCGCTGGGGCGACGGCGACCCGATGCCCCGGCGGTACACGGCGGAGCAGCTCACCGAGCTGGTCTCGGCGGCCGGTGTCGAGGTCGGCGCGGTCCACGGTGTACGCGTCTTCGCGGACCTCGTACCGGGCGTCCTGGTGGACACCGAGCCCGGTGCGATGGAAGCCCTGCTCAAGCTGGAGACGGCGGCTGCCGAACTGCCCGCTTTCCATGCGGTGGCGACCCAGCTGCACGTTCTGGGCACCAAGCCCGCCTGAGGCACCGGCCCTATCACGCCGCTAGCGCGGCTGATCAGCAACGCAGCCGCAGACGGAGTACGGCCCAGCAGCCCCGATCGGGGCCTCGGCCCCGTATGATCGGGGGACACCATCCGGCATGACGGATCGGAGGTTGGGGAATCAACGCCTCAGCAGCTGAGCCGTCGTGGCGGCCCGGACTGGCTGATTGGCAATGAGGGCGGGTTTCACGGGGACGATTCCCTGCCTATCCTGGAAGGGCCGCATACCGGCCGCCCCCCGCGGCCGACGACGAGGAGGACTCCGTGCCGCTCTCGGAGCACGAGCAGCGAATGCTCGAGCAAATGGAGCGAGCGCTGTACGCCGAAGATCCCAAGTTCGCGACAGCGCTCGAGGGAAGCGGGCTGCGTACGTACACCCGGCGACGGGTCTACCAGGCAGTTGCTGGCTTCCTGGTGGGTATCGCGCTCCTCATGGCCGGAATGGTCGCCCAGCAGATCTGGATCAGCGTGGTGGGGTTCCTCGTCATGCTGGGCTGCGCGGTGCTCGCGGTCACTGGTTGGCGCAAAGCGCCCAAGCCCGGTGAGCAACAGGCAGCCGGAACCGGTGGCGGGGGCGAGCGTCGACAGCCCAAACAGCGCCGGACCGTGATGAACCGGATCGAGCAGCGGTGGCAGCGTCGCCGCGATGAGCAGGGCCAGTAAGAGCTTCGGACACTGATGTGTGAGGGGCGGTCGCATCTCTGCGACCGCCCCTCACACGTGTGTCCGCGCCGGGTGCGCCGGCCGGACGGTGTGCTGTCGATCGCCGGGCGGGCCGGAGGAGATGCCTCAAACCCCTGGCGGGCCGGAAAGAACCCCTGGGCGGGCCGGCCAGGGCGTCCGGGCGGGCTCGGCAGCCCACCCGGACGCCGGGCGGGTCAGCCCTCCTGGCGGGACGGGCGTCGCAGCCAGGCGGGGCGTCGGGGCATGCTCCATCTGGCGGTCAGGGCTGCCCGGCGATCCGAGGCCGCCCACACCACCCGAATGGCCGATCGCGGAGCCATGACCGCGCGGAGCCGGGTGAACCGGCCGACGGAGGCCCGCAGCGCGGTCCGTACCGCCCGCACATCCTCCGAAAGCCCTGCCTCGGGCCGCGGCTCCGGCGCGTAGAGAGCCTGCTCCACCGCGCCCGCCACCCGGTGGACCGCCTCGGCCCCCTCGGTGTCGAGGTGCCCCAGCCGTACGATCCGGGCCGCGGCCCTGCGCGGGGTCAGCGACTCGTCCGGGGCGATGCCGTGGTCCCACGCCGTGTCGGTGATCTCCCGCCAGGCCGCCAGCGTTCTGGCGGTGACGTCGCCCGGCGTACGCCCGGCGGAGAAGCTCAGCCTGCGGGCCCGGGCCCTGATCCGCCAGAGCATCGGCAGCGACGGCAGCAGCAGTACGAGCAGCACCAGCAGGGTCACGCCGAGCACCGTGCCCGCCGGCGTCCCCGAATCCGTCGGCCCCACCGCTCCCGGAGCCACCGTGCTGCCGCACTCGCCCTGCTTGCGCAGCTGCGGCGGGCAGCTGTCCGAGGCGGACGGGGCGACCGGCGTCGCGGCCGACGCGCCCGTCTCCGGGCGGGCCGGATCGGCCGGATCGCCGGAAGGGGCGTCCGGCAGGGTGTACGACGGCACGGTGCCACGCGTCGGCGTCGGCTCGAAGCGGGTCCAGCCGATGCCCTCGAAATACAGTTCCGGCCAGGCGTGCGCATCGCGCAGCCCGACCGACATCGAACCGTCCGACTGCGCGGTACCGGGAGTGAAGCCGATGGCGACCCTGGCCGGGATTCCGAGCGTCCGGGCCATCGCGGCCATCGTGAAGGAGAAGTGGACGCAGAAGCCCTGCTTGTCCTTGAGGAAGCGGCCGATCGCCGCGCTGCCTGTGCCGGAGTTCACCGAGGTGTCGTAGGTGAACCCGCCGTCCGAGGCGAAGTAGTCCTGCAGCTTCACCGCCTGCTCGTAGGCGGTACCGGCGCCCCGCGTCACCCTGTCGGCCGTCTCCTTGACCACCTTCGGCAGCGAGCCGGGCACCCGGGTGTACTCGCGCTGGAGGGCGGCCGGGGCCGGTCCCGCGTTGGCGAGCTGGTCCGACGTCGGCTGCACGACCAGGCTGGAGACCTCGTACTGCGCACCCTGGGTCGTCTCCCCGTCGTCACCGACCAGGGTGCGGCCCTCCGACTCGTACCGCCAGCGCCCGCCGACCCTGACCTCGGTCGCCGGATAGGGGAGGGGCAGATAGGTCTGCCGGTAGGAACGGGAGGCGGAGATGTTCGAGCTGATCTCCGTGACCGCGACCTCCGGGGACAGACCTCCGGGGCTCGGAAGCCGCTTGGGCACGTCCTTCAGCCGGCGGGTCGACGCCCGCCATTCGTTTCCGTTGAACTGGTCCAGCGCCAGGATGCGCAGATAGAAGTCCTGCGGGCTGTTCGAGTTGGTGCGGTACGACATCACCTGCCGGTTCTCCGGCTGGTTGAGGTTGTTCTGCAGGGAGACCAGCGGGTTCACCGCGGAGATGGTGCCGCCACCGCCCCCTCTGCCGTTGCCGGCCCCCGTGCCGGCCAGCAGACCGCTGTCGAGAGCGGGCAGCGCCGCGGGTACGGCCAGTGCGATTCCCAGGGCCAGCGCGCCGATGCGGCGCCCCGTGCGCACCGGGGCGAGCGCCCCGCCGCCCGAGAGGCTGCCACCGACCGGGCCGCCCCTGGGCCTGGCCGTTCCGGCGAAGACCCGCCCCCACTGGGAGAGCCGGTCGCGCCCCTCGGCCAGCAGCAGGAGCAGATAGCCGCAGGCGGCGAGGAGGAACCACAGCCAGTCCGCGCCGCCGTCCGACAGCCCGGCCGCGACGGAGTACAGAGCCAGCAGGGGCAGCCCGGCCGGCGCGGCACTGCGGAACGTCACCGCCAGCACGTCCACCGCCAGACCGACCAGCAGCACACCGCCCACCAGCATCAGCCGGATGCCCGCCGTGGCCGGCGCCGGAATCGCGTACCGGCCGACGTCATCGGCCCCCGCGGACAGCAGATCCACGAGCGACTGTACGGACCGCGGACCCGGCAGGAACCCCGCCACCGCCTGCTCCCGGGCGAACGCCACGGTCAGCAGCACCAGCGTGACCAGCATCTGCGCGACGACGGTCAGCAGCCGAGGCAGCGGCACCCGGCGGCTGAGCGCACCCACCCCGAACTGGATGGCCAGCAGGAACGCGGCCTGCACCATCCAGCTGACCGGGTCGACCAGCGGCAGCATCGAACATGCCGCCATCAGCGTCGCCGCAAAGGCGCACAGCGCCAGCCGACCACGACCGCTCATGACCGTCCCCTCATGACCAACCACTGGAGAAACCTGTCGTACCGCCCGTCGCGCCGCCCACGGCGGCGGACTGCGTCAGCGAACCCAGATGGCTCGCCTGCTGCCACAGCCGCGCGAGATCCGTTCCGGGCCTCACCGCAACCGCCGTCCACCCCGACTCGCGCAGCAGCCGCAGCCGCCGCTCGGACGCCGCCTCGGTGGCGGGCGACTCACCGTGCACCCAGGCGGCGCTGTCCATCACGAACGCGACGGCACCACCGCTGCGCTGCCGCATCCGGGCAGCCACAGCCGCCTGCTCCTCGTCCAGGTCGCCGAGGAAGGCGATCAGCAGGCCCTCGTTGCCGCCGCGCAGCACGTCGTACGCACGGGAGAGACCGCCCCCGTCGGAGTGGTCGACGACGGCGAGGGTGTCCATCATCAGCCCGGCCGCGGCCGCGGAGTCCTGGCCGGAGCCGGCGAAACCGCCCGACCCCTCACCCGGGAGCGCGCTGCCCTCGTCCGTCAGCAGCCGGACCGCGAAGCCCCGTTCCAGCATGTGCACCAGCACGGAGGCGGTCCCCGATACGGCCCACTCGAACGCCGAGTCGGGCCCCGTCCCCTGATACGCGATCTGCCGGGTGTCCAGGAGCACCGTGCATCTGGCCCGCTGCGGCTGCTCCTCGCGGCGCACCATCAGCTCGCCGTAGCGCGCGGTGGAGCGCCAGTGGACGCGGCGCAGATCGTCGCCGTGCCGGTAGCCGCGCGGGATCACGTCGTCCTCGCCGGCCAGCGCCAGCGACCGCTGCCGCCCCTCGCCGTACCCGGAGGACTCGCCCGCCAGCCGCACCGGCGGCAGCGGTTCGGTCCGCGGGATGACGACGAGGGTGTCGTACGCGCTGAACGAACGCGTCAGCTCGCACATCCCGAACGGATCGCTCAGCCGCAGCTGCAGCGGACCGAGCGGATAGCGGCCCCGCAGATCGGACTGCACCCGGTAGGAGACCTCGCGCCGGCCGCCCGCCTCGACCCGGTCCAGGACGAAGCGGGGCCGTGGACCGAGCACGTAGGACACCCGGTCCTGGAGCATCAGCAGACCGGTGGGCAGCCGCGAGATGTTGTCCATCCGCAGATGGACCCGCGCCTCGGTGCCCGCGGGCACCCGGGACGGCGAGAGCCGCCGGGTGCCCGCGACCCGGTAGCGGGTCCGGAAGAGCACTGCCACGCAGACCAGCGGCAGCACGGCGAGGAGCAGTCCGACGCGCAGCAGGTCCCCCTGGCCCAGCACATACGCACAGGCCGCGGCGGCGATACCGGCCGCGAGGAAGGACCGTCCGCGCGTGGTCAGCCCGCTCAGCGCGGCCCGCAGGCCGCCCTTGTCGTCGCTGTCGTCCATCGCGCTTGCCCCCCCGGCGCTCATCAGAGCCGCCGTGCGCCGGGCTGCTGCCGACTGCCGTACGCGCCGCCCGGCTCATGCTGCGGCATCGGGACGGCCGCACCGCCCGCCGCGGTCGGCACCGGTGTCTGCTGGAGGATCTCCAGCACGACCTGCTCGGCGGTGCGGCGGTTCAGCTGGGCCTGCGCGGTCGGCAGCAGCCGGTGTGCGAGCACCGCGACCGCCAGTGCCTGCACGTCGTCGGGCAGGCAGTAGTCCCGGCTGCTCAGTGCCGCGGTGGCCTTCGCCGCGCGCAGCAGATGCAGAGTGGCGCGCGGCGAGGCGCCGAGCCTGAGATCGGGATGACTGCGGGTGGCCCCGACGAGCTGCACCGCGTACCGGCGGACGGCGTCGGCGACGTGGACCGTCCGCACCGCTTCGATCAGCTTCACGATGTCGTGTGCGTGCGCCACCGGCTGGAGGTCGTCCAGGGGCGAGACACCGCCGTGCACATCAAGCATCTGGAGCTCGGCCTCCGGGCTGGGGTAGCCGATCGACACCCTGGCCATGAACCGGTCGCGCTGGGCCTCGGGCAGCGGGTAGGTGCCCTCCATCTCCACCGGGTTCTGGGTGGCCACGACCATGAAGGGGTCGGGCAGCTCGTAGCTGTGCCCGTCGATCGTGACCTGGCGCTCCTCCATCGACTCCAGCAGCGCTGACTGGGTCTTGGGCGAGGCGCGGTTGATCTCGTCGCCGATCACGATCTGGGCGAAGATCGCGCCCGGTTTGAACTCGAACTCGCGGCGCTGCTGATCGAAGATGGACACCCCGGTGATGTCCGAGGGCAGCAGGTCAGGTGTGAACTGGATACGCCGCACCGAGCAGTCGATGGACCGCGCCAGCGCCTTGGCCAGCATGGTCTTGCCGACTCCGGGGACATCCTCGATCAGCAGGTGCCCCTCCGCGAGCAGCACGGTCAGCGAAAGCCGTACGACCTCAGGCTTGCCCTCGATCACACTCTCCACCGACCTGCGCACCCGCTCCGCTGTGGTGGTCAGATCTGTGAGGCTCGCTCGATCGTCATAGGTCGTCACCCGGCCCTCCTCGGCCCTGCCCCACGCTCACCAGGAGCACGGGATTCCCCTGTCACGGGCCGGTGCTCCTGTGCGGCCCGGCCCACCCCGAAATACGGACACCTCGCCTGACGACGTCCGACGGGGTGTCACACCCGCATTCTTGTTGCCGTTACCGCTTCGTGTCACTTGCCTGGGACAACTGGCGCCGATATGTCGGGTTGGGTCGGCATTTTTGATGCCCGCCGGAGTCCTTCCGGAGGTCAGGAAGCCGGAAAGATCTCGCGCAGCAGACCGGTGGTCACATCGAAGACGAAGCCGCGCACGTCATCGCTGTGCAGCAGGAACGGCGACGTGCGGACGCGCTGCATCGACTGCCGGACATCCTGGTCCGCGTCGCTGTACGCCTCCACGGCCCAGACGGGGCGCTGGCCGACCTCCCCCTCGAGCTCCTGACGGAACTCCTCGGTGATCGACTCCATACCGCAGTTCGTGTGGTGGATCAGTATCACGCTGCGGGTGCCGAGGGCCCGCTGGCTGATCGTCAGTGAGCGGATCACGTCGTCGGTGACCACGCCGCCCGCGTTGCGGATGGTGTGGCAGTCGCCGAGCGCCAGGCCGAGCGCCTTGTGCAGGTCGAGCCGGGCGTCCATGCAGGCGACCACGGCGACGCGTAGCACCGGCTTCGCGTCCATGCCGGGGTCGCTGAACTCGCAGGCGTACTCGACGTTCGCCTCGACGAGGCGGTCGGTGACCGTGCCGCCGGTGCCGGCCCGGCCGGTGACGGGAACGGACGGTTCGGCAGGGGAATGCGCGGAAGTCGACATGAACAAGACGTTAGCCCGGGTCGGCCGCTCCGGCGTGGCGTGGAAGCGGACAAAGAACGTCAACGGTGTTTGTTGTGAGGTAACCCACAAGCCTCACACTCGGTCACCCGACCGGGTGAACAAAAGGGAGGGACGACGCGCTGCCGGGTTGATTGATCGGGAATCGATCGAATGGCAGGGTGGGCCAAGACCGCCTGCCGGTCGGTCTAAAGTGACGGGAAGTTACCGACACCCTGCACATTCCGAAGTTTCCCCGTGTGCGCGGCGTACGTACGGCCCGGCCCTCTCCCGCTCGCCGGTCGGCTGACGCCATTTCCCCGGCGCCGGCGGACCTCCCCTTCGCGAGCGGGCGGGGACCAGGCCGTACGTGCCGCCACCCGGGACCTGAGCCTGAGAGGGCGCATGAGCCAGACCCGACACGTCCCGGTGATGCTCCAGCGGTGCCTGGACCTGTTGGCCCCGGCTCTTGAGGCGCCGGGACCGCAGCCGCCCGTGGTCGTCGACTGCACGCTGGGCCTCGGCGGACACAGCGAGGCGCTGCTCTCCGCCTTCCCCACCGCCCGGCTGATCGCGCTGGACCGGGACAAGGAGGCGCTGCGCCTCTCGGGCGAGCGCCTCGCCCCCTACGGCGACCGCGCCACACTGGTGCACGCCGTCTACGACGAACTGCCCGAGGTGCTCGACCGGCTCGGCGTCCCCAAGGTCCAGGGGATCCTGTTCGACCTCGGTGTCTCCTCCATGCAGCTGGACGAGGCCGACCGCGGATTCGCGTACGCCCAGGACGCCCCGCTCGACATGCGGATGGACCAGTCGACCGGCATGGGTGCGGCCGAGGTGCTCAACACCTATCCGCCCGGCGAACTGGTCCGGATCCTGCGGGCGTACGGCGAGGAGAAGCAGGCCAAGCGGATCGTCTCCGCCGTCGTCCGCGAGCGCGAGAAGGAACCCTTCAGCAACAGCGCCAGGCTCGTCGAGCTGATCCGTGACTCGCTGCCGCAGGCCGCCAAGCGCACCGGCGGCAACCCCGCCAAACGCACCTTCCAGGCGCTGCGCATCGAGGTCAACGGCGAGCTCAGCGTGCTGGAACGGGCGATCCCGGCCGCTGTGCGGAGCCTCGCCGTCGGCGGGCGCATCGCCGTCCTCTCGTACCACTCGCTGGAGGACCGGCTGGTCAAGCAGGTGTTCGCGGCGGGCGCCGCCAACACCGCCCCGGCCGGGCTGCCGGTCGTCCCCGAGCGCTACCAGCCCCGGCTGAAGCTGCTCACCCGGGGCGCCGAGCTGCCCACCGAGGAGGAGGTCGCCGAGAACCGGCGCGCCGCCCCCGCCCGGCTGCGCGGCGCCCAGCGGATCCGGGCGGAGGAGCGATGAGCCCTTGGAGCCCCGGTGCGCGGACACGCCCCAGGGACGGGGCGGTGCGGTGAGCAAAGCGGCCGGGCAGCTGAAAGGGCGTGCCGCACGGCTCACCCGGCTGATGCCGGCCGGGCCGAGCAACGCGGCCCGGACCCCCTTCGTCCTGCTGGTGGTCCTGCTCCTGGGCGGCGGCCTGATCACCCTGCTCCTGCTGAACTCCGCGCTCAACGAAGGATCGTTCCGGCTGAGCGAGCTGAAGAAGCGGACCACGGACCTCACCGACGAGCAGCAGGCGCTCCAGCGCGACGTCGACAGCTCCGCCGAGCCCGACGCCCTGGCCCGCCGGGCCAGGGAACTGGGCATGGTCCCCGGCGGCAGCCCCGTCTTCCTGGGCCCCGACGGCACGGTCCGGGGCGTTCCCTCGGCCGCCACCGCAGGGCCGGCCCCCGCACCGCCGCAGAAGACCACCGCACCGCCGCGGACCCCCGCACCGCCGCCGCGGACCACCGCGAGCCCGGCGGCGCTCTCCGGTTCGCCCGGCACCACCCCTCCGGGCGGCGCGGCGGGCACCCCCGCCGCCACACCGAGTACGTCCGCCTCCAGCGCCGACGCGGCCGGGCCGAGCGGATCGGCGACCACTCGTACCCCGGCAGACCAGCCCTCCACGAGCCCCGGCAGGTGACGCAGTGCCTTCCAAGGAACCACCGCGCCGGCGGGTCCCCGGCCCGGCGCGCCCCCGTAACGCGGCGCCCCGCTCCGGCCGCGCCCGTCCCGATGCGCGGCGTCGGACCTCGTCGGCCGCCGCGCGCAGGCCGGCGCCGCGCAGCCGTTCGGGCCGTCCGCTCCGGCTGGGCAGTCCGCGCCCCAGGCTGCGGCTGGTCAGCCTCGCCCTGACACTCGTCATGATCGCGTTCGTCGTCCGGCTCCTGCAGGTCCAGGCCGTCGACGCCAACGCGTACGCGGCCAAGGCCGACAGGAACCGCTACCTCAGCTACACCGTCGCCGCCGAGCGCGGCGAGATCACCGACCGCAGCGGCATCGCGCTGGCCACCAGCGTCGACGCGTACGACATCACCGCCGACCCCAAGATGTTCACACCGGCCGACAGCAAGGCCCCGGATGCCCCCCAGCAGGCCGCCGCCCTGCTCGCGCCCATCCTCGGTGCCGACGCCGCCGAGCTGACGAAGAAGCTGGCGAAGCCGAAGAGCCGGTACACGGTGCTGGCCCGCCGGCAGACCCCGCAGGTCTGGAAGCAGATCAAGGACCTCAAGTCGGTCTTCGCCGAGAAGGCCTCGAAGGACAAGGCGGCCGGCGGCCCCGGAGCCAATGTGCTGGCCGGTGTCTTCCAGGAGGCGACCACCAAGAGGGTCTATCCCAACGGCGGGCTCGCCGCCGGGATACTGGGTTATGTCAATGCCGAGGGCAAGGGCGCGGGCGGCCTGGAATCCCAGCTGGACAAGGAGCTGGCGGGCGAGGACGGCACGATCAGCTACGCCCAGTCCGGCGGCCGACGGGTGCCCACCGCGGGCACCAAGGAGGTCCCGGCCGTCGCGGGCTCCGACATCGAGCTGACCATCGACCGCGACATTCAGTGGGCGGCCCAGAAGGCCATCTCCGAACAGGTGGCGAAGTCCAGGGCCGACCGTGGCTACGTGGTCGTGCAGAACACCCGGACCGGCGAGGTGCTCGCCATGGCCAACGCCCCCGGCTTCGACCCCAACGACCTCTCGCAGGCCGACGCGGCGTCGCTGGGCAACGCCGCGCTCCAGGACGTCTACGAGCCCGGCTCCACCAGCAAGGTCATGTCCATGGCGGCGGTGCTGGAGGAAGGGGCCGCCACCCCCGGTACCCACGTCACCGTCCCCAACCGGCTGCACCGCGGCGACCGGGCCTTCAAGGACGACATCGACCATCCCACCTGGTACCTGACGCTCAACGGCGTACTCGCCAAGTCCAGCAACATCGGCACCATCATGGCCGCCGGACAGCTCGGGAAGACCCAGGCCCAGGCCAACAAGACGCTCTACTCCTACCTGCGCAAATTCGGCATCGGCTCACCGACCGGACTCGGCTACCCGGGTGAGACCCCCGGCATCCTCGCCAAGCCGCAGGACTGGTCGACCTCGCAGCAGTACACGATCCCGTTCGGCCAGGGGCTCTCGCTCAACGCCATGCAGGCCGCCTCGATCTACTCCACGATCGCCAACGGCGGGGTCCGGATCGCACCGACCCTCGTCCGCGGCACCAAGGGGGCCGACGGCCGCTTCAGCGCCGCCGACGCCCCGGAGCAGTCCCGGGTGGTCAGCGAGAAGACAGCCAGGACACTGGCGCGCATGCTGGAGTCGGTGGTCGGTGACCAGGAGGGCACCGGGACGAAGGCCAAGATCCCCGGCTACCGCGTCGCGGGCAAGACCGGTACGGCCAACCGGGTCGATCCGGTACGCGGCGGCTATCACGGCTACACCGCGTCCTTCGCCGGTTTCGCCCCCGCCGACGACCCTCAGATCACCGTCTACTGCGCGATTCAGAACCCCACCAAGGGCAGCTATTTCGGCGGCCAGATCTGCGGACCCATCTACAAGCAGGTCATGGAATTCGCCCTCAAGACGCTTCAGACCGCACCGTCGGGCAGCGAGCCGGCCAGGCTGCCGGTGACCTTCGAACCCGGCGAGTGAACTCAGGGAGACCATCCAGTGACAACCATCACCCCTGATCCCGGGAACCGGCACGGGAACCACCGCGACCCCGGCCCCTCACTTCGCGAGAGGCCGGGTGCTCCCGGTACGCTCACCGCCGTGCCCCACGCTGAACAGTTCCGAACCACCCAGAAGGACGCCCCTGTGAACTACCCGGGAGCGCCCCGCCCGGATCGGCTGCGGCCGACCTCCATCGGTGAGCTGGCAGCCCGGCTGGGAGTCGAACCGCCTGGCACCGGCGAAGTCACCGGCATCACCCACGACTCCCGGGCCGTACGCCCCGGAGACGTGTACGCGGCCCTGCCGGGTGCCCGCCTCCACGGCGCCGACTTCACCGCCCAGGCGGCCGGCCTCGGCGCGGCCGCCATCCTCACCGACCCCTCGGGCGCCGAACGCGCCGCCGCCACCGGACTTCCGGTGCTGGTCACCGAGGACCCGCGCGGCCGGATGGGCGAACTCGCCGCCGAGATCTACGGACACCCAGGCACCGACCTGCTCCAGATCGGCATCACCGGAACCTCCGGCAAGACCACCACCGCCTACCTCATCGAGGGCGGCTTCCGCGGCGCCGGACGCAGCACCGGTCTGATCGGCACCGTGGAGATGCGGATCGGCGACGAGCGCATCAAGTCCGAGCGGACCACCCCCGAGGCCACCGATCTGCAGGCCCTGTTCGCCGTCATGCGCGAACGCGGCGTCGACGCGGTGACCATGGAGGTCTCCAGCCACGCCCTGGTGCTCGGCCGGGTCGACGGCTGCGTCTTCGACGTCGCCGTCTTCAACAACCTGAGCCCTGAGCACATGGAGTTCCACTCCGGCATGGAGGACTACTTCCAGGCCAAGGCGCAGCTGTTCACCCCGCAGCGCAGCAGGCAGGGCGTCGTCAACTTCGACGACGAGTACGGCCGCAGGCTGATCACCGAGGCGTCCGTCCCGGTCACCACCTTCTCCGCCGAGGGTCACCCGGATGCCGACTGGCGGGCCGAGGACGTCGAGGTCGGCCAGCTCGGCTCCACCTTCACCGTCGTCGGCCCCAAGGACCAACGGGCCACCGCCCGGGCCCCGCTGCCCGGACCGTTCAACGTCGCCAACACCCTGGCCGCGATCGTCACCCTCGCGGTCGCGGGCATCGACCCGCAGATCGCGGCCGACGGCGTCGCCGCCGTGCCCGGGGTGCCCGGCCGGCTGGAGCGGGTCGACGCCGGACAGCCGTACCTCGCACTCGTCGACTACGCGCACAAGACCGACGCCGTTGAATCGGTGCTCCGCTCCCTCCAGAAGGTCACCGAGGGCAAGCTGCACATCGTCCTCGGCTGCGGCGGCGACCGCGACACCACCAAGCGCGGCCCGATGGGAGCAGCCGCGGCCCGGCTCTCCGACACCGCCGTACTGACCTCCGACAACCCCCGCTCCGAGGACCCCCTGGGCATCCTCGCCGCCATGCTCGCGGGTGCCGCCGAAGTGCCCGTGCACGAACGCGGCGACGTCCTGGTCGACGCGGACCGGGCCGCCGCCATCGCCGCCGCGGTCGGCCGGGCCGGGCCGGGCGACACCGTACTCATCGCAGGCAAGGGCCACGAGCAGGGCCAGGACATCCACGGAGTGGTGCGCCCCTTCGACGACCGGGTGGTCCTGCGCGAGGCCATCGAGCGGTCCCTGGGACACGAGAGCGCCGTCCACCGTGCCCCCACCCATGAGAACAACAGTCAGGGATGACCAAGTGATCGCCCTTTCCCTCGCCGAGATCGCCGAAATCGTCGGCGGGCAGTCGTACGACATACCGGATCAGGCAGTAACCGTCAGCGGGCCAGTCGTCATCGACTCCCGGGAGGTGAAGCAAGGCAGCCTCTTCGTCGCCTTCGCCGGCGAACGGGTCGACGGCCACGACTACGCGCAGCGCGCGGTCGAGGC
Organism: Streptomyces laculatispora; assembly: GCF_017353455.1. Classification (GTDB taxonomy): domain Bacteria; phylum Actinomycetota; class Actinomycetes; order Streptomycetales; family Streptomycetaceae; genus Streptomyces; species Streptomyces laculatispora. Next base: position 25,415 of record NZ_JAFMPZ010000081.1, on the reverse strand, counting down.
GGGCGCGGCAGTCGTCCTGGCCGCCCGCCCCGTCGGCGTTCCCGCGATCGTCGTGGACGACGTGGTGGCGGCGCTCGGCGCGCTCGCCCGCGCCGTCGTCGGGCGGCTCGGCACCACCGTGGTCGCCCTCACCGGGTCCGCCGGCAAGACCTCCACCAAGGACCTGATCGCCCAGCTCCTGGAGCGCAAGGGGCCCACCGTCTACCCGGCGGGCAACCTCAACAACGAGATCGGACTGCCGCTCACCGCGCTGCGCGCCACCGATGAGACCCGGCACCTGGTCCTCGAAATGGGTGCCCGCTACATCGGCGACATCTGTTACCTCACCGGCCTCGTCCCGCCCCGGATCGGCCTCGTCCTGAACGTCGGCACCGCCCACATCGGCGAGTTCGGCGGTCGCGAGCAGATCGCACAGGCCAAGGGCGAGATGGTCGAGTCGCTGCCCGCGGACGGCCTCGCCGTACTCAACGCCGACGACCCGCTCGTCCGCGCCATGACCTCCCGCACCAAGGCCCGCGTCCTGCTCTTCGGTGAAGCCGCGGATGCGGACGTACGGGGAGAGAACGTGCGGCTCACCGACGACGGCCGCCCCGCGTTCCGCCTCCACACACCCACCGGGTGCAGCGATGTGACCATGCGCCTGTACGGTGAGCACCACGTGTCGAACGCGCTCGCCGCGGCCGCCGTCGCCCATGAGTTGGGCCTGTCCGCAGACGAGATCGCCGAGGCGCTCTCCGAGGCGGGCACCCTCTCCCGCTGGCGCATGGAGGTCACCGAGCGTCCGGACGGCGTGACGTTCGTCAATGACGCCTACAACGCCAACCCCGAATCCATGAGAGCCGCGCTGCGCGCGCTGGCCGCCATGGGGAAGGGGCGTCGTACGTGGGCAGTGCTCGGCCAGATGGCCGAGCTCGGCGACGCCTCGCTCACCGAGCACGACGCGGTCGGACGGCTCGCCGTCCGGCTCAACGTCAGCAAGCTCGTCGCGGTCGGGGGCAGAGAAGCCTCCTGGCTGCAACTGGGCGCATACAACGAGGGTTCGTGGGGTGAGGAGTCGGTGCATGTGTCCGACGCACAGGCTGCCGTCGACCTGTTGCGCAGTGAACTGCGCCCGGGAGACGTCGTGCTGGTGAAGGCGTCCCGGTCGGTCGGCCTGGAGCAGGTTGTCATGGCACTGCTGGATAACGCGACCGAGGGCGAGGTCGCCGGCCGATGAGGCAGATCCTCTTCGCGGGGGCCATCGGGCTCTTCCTGACCCTGGTCGGTACCCCGCTGCTGATCAAGCTGCTGGCCCGCAAGGGATACGGGCAGTTCATCCGGGACGACGGCCCGCGCAGCCACGGATCGAAGAAGGGCACGCCCACCATGGGCGGCATCGCCTTCATCCTGGCGACGATCATCGCGTACGTCCTGGCGAAGGTGATCACCGGCGAGGACATGCGCTTCTCCGGTGTGCTGGTCCTCTTCCTGATGGCCGGCATGGGACTCGTCGGCTTCCTCGACGACTACATCAAGATCGTCAAGCAGCGTTCGCTGGGCCTGCGCGCCAAGGCGAAGATGGCCGGTCAGCTGATCGTCGGCATCGCCTTCGCGGTGCTCTCGCTCCAGTTCGCCGACGCCCGCGGCAACACCCCCGCCTCCACCAAGCTCTCGTTCGTCGAGGACTTCGGCTGGTCGATCGGCCCGGTGCTGTTCGTGGTCTGGGCGCTCTTCATGATTCTCGCCATGTCCAACGGCGTGAACCTGACGGACGGTCTGGACGGCCTCGCCACCGGTGCGTCGGTGATGGTCTTCGGCGCGTACACCTTCATCGGGCTCTGGCAGTTCCAGGAGTCCTGCGCCAACGCGGCCACGCTCACCAATCCGAGTGCCTGTTTCGAGGTACGAGATCCACTCGACCTCGCGGTCGTGGCCTCCGCCCTGATGGGCTCCTGCTTCGGCTTCCTGTGGTGGAACACCTCGCCCGCCAAGATCTTCATGGGCGACACCGGTTCGCTCGCCCTCGGCGGCGCGCTCGCAGGTCTGGCGATCTGCTCCCGCACCGAGTTCCTGATGGCGGTGCTCGGCGGCCTCTTCGTGATGATCACGATGTCCGTCGTCATCCAGGTCGGCTCGTTCAAGATGACCGGCAAGCGGGTCTTCCGGATGGCGCCGCTCCAGCACCACTTCGAACTCAAGGGGTGGTCCGAAGTCCTTGTCGTGGTCCGCTTCTGGATCATCCAGGGCATGTGCGTGATCGTCGGTCTCGGCCTCTTCTACGCAGGATGGGCAGCCAAGAAGTGAGCAACGTGGACTGGCAGGGCAAGCACGTCACGGTCGCCGGACTCGGGGTCTCCGGGATTCCGGCGGCCCGGGTGCTGCGCGGTCTCGGGGCCGTCGTCACCGTCGTCAACGACGGGGACGACGAGCGCTCCCGTACCCAGGCCGCGGAGCTGGAGGCGCAGGGCATCACCGTGCGCCTCGGCGACGGGGCCACCCTGCCCGAGTCCACCGAGCTCATCGTCACCACCCCGGGCTGGAAGCCCGACAAGCCGCTGTTCGCCGCGGCCGCCGAGGCGGGCGTCCCGGTCTGGGGCGACGTCGAACTCGCCTGGCGGCTGCGCGGCCAGGACGGCCGGGAACCGGCCCCCTGGCTCGCGGTCACCGGCACCAACGGCAAGACCACGACCGTACGGATGCTCGCCTCGATCCTGGAGGCGGCCGGACTGCGCACCGCGGCCGTCGGCAACATCGGCGTCTCGCTCCTGGACGCGGTCCTCGGCGACGAGACGTACGACGTACTCGCCGTCGAGCTCTCCAGCTACCAGCTGCACTGGTCGCCCTCGCTGCGCGCCCACTCCGCGGCCGTCCTCAACCTGGCCCCCGACCACCTCGACTGGCACGGCTCCATGGAGGCGTACGTCGCCGACAAGGGCCGGATCTACGAGGGCAACAGCGTCGCCTGCGTCTACAACGCCGCGGACGGGGTCACCGAGGACCTGGTGCGCGGGGCGGACGTGGAGGAGGGCTGCCGGGCGATCGGCTTCACCCTCCACGCCCCCGGGCCCTCCCAGCTCGGGGTCGTCGACGGCATCCTCGTCGACCGCGCCTTCGTGACGAACCGGCACAAGCAGGCCCAGGAGCTCGCCGAGGTCGGGGACGTGAACCCGCCCGCCCCGCACAACATCGCCAACGCGCTGGCGGCCGCGGCGCTGGCCCGTGCCTTCGGCGTCGCGCCGGCCGCCGTACGGGACGGGCTGCGGGCCTTCCGCCCGGACCCGCACCGCATCGAGCGTGTCGCGGAGGTCGCCGGGGTCACCTACATCGACGACTCCAAGGCCACGAACACCCACGCGGCCGAGGCCTCCCTGGCCTCCTACGACCCGATCGTCTGGGTCGCCGGAGGACTGGCCAAGGGCGCCACCTTCGACGATCTGGTGACCGGGTGCGCGAAGCGCCTGCGGGGCGTCGTACTGATGGGCGCCGACCGCGCCCTGATCCGCGAAGCCCTCGCGCGACACGCGCCCGAGGTCCCGGTGGTCGACCTCGACCGGACCGACACTGGGGCGATGTCCGAGGCGGTCCGCGAAGCGGCACGGCTCGCCCGGCCGGGAGACACCGTACTGATGGCCCCGGCCTGCGCCTCGATGGACATGTTCGTCAATTACAACAAGCGGGGCGAGGCCTTCGCGGACGCCGTCCGCGCACTGGCCGCCGAGAGCGCCTGACGGGCCCGGCCTCCGCGCCGTACCGTCCCGGAGCAACCGGGCACGTACGGCTGTGCAGCGGGCGCGGGCCCTCGGCACCGAAGCCCCGGGCACGAGCAGTGGAGGGGACAGGACCATGCCGGCCGAAGAGAGCTCTGCCGCACGCGGCAGGGACCGCTCACGGGCGACCACGGCGATCAGCCGGGCGCTCCATCCGCCCCTCCTCGCGGCCGGGGGTGCCCCGCTGCCGCACGGACTCGCCCTGCGCGTCCGGTCGGCTTCCGGCTCCCGGCGGCCCCCCGTGGGCCGCTCCAGGACCGCCGGCGGCCCCCGCACCCCCCGCGGCGGCGGTGTGCGGCGGTCCTACGAGCAGGCACGCCGGGCCTGGGATCGCCCGCTGACCGCGTACTACCTGATCCTGGGTGCCGGGCTGCTCATCACCGTGCTCGGGCTCGTCATGGTCTACTCCGCCTCGATGATCAAGGCGCTGGAGCTCGACAAGCCGGGCACCTACTTCTTCCGCAAGCAGTTCCTCGCCGCCGTCATCGGGGCAGGGCTGATGGCGATCGCCGCCCGGATCCCGGTCAAGCTGCACCGCGCCCTGTCCTACCCGCTGCTGATGGGTGCCGTCTTCCTGATGGTGCTGGTCCAGGTGCCGGGGATAGGGATGTCGGTCAACGGGAACCGGAACTGGCTCTACCTGGGCGGGCCCTTCCAGCTCCAGCCCAGTGAGTTCGGCAAGCTCGCCCTCGTCCTGTGGGGGGCCGATCTGCTCGCCCGCAAACAGGACAAGCGGCTGCTGACCCAGTGGAAGCACATGCTCGTGCCGCTCGTCCCGGTCGCCTTCATGCTGCTCGGGCTGATCATGCTCGGCGGTGACATGGGCACTGCGATCATTCTCACGGCGATCCTGTTCGGGCTGCTCTGGCTGGCCGGGGCTCCCACCCGGCTGTTCGCCGGAGTGCTCGCCACCGCCGGCCTGATCGGCTTCGTGCTGATCAAGACCAGTCCGAACCGGATGGCCAGGCTCGACTGCATGGGCGCCAGCGAACCCGGACCGGGCGGCTCGTGCTGGCAGGCCGTACACGGTATCTACGCTCTGGCGTCCGGCGGCTGGTTCGGATCCGGGCTCGGTGCAAGTGTGGAAAAATGGGGTCAACTCCCCGAGCCCCACACCGACTTCATCTTCGCCATCACGGGGGAGGAACTGGGGTTGGCGGGGACGCTGTCGGTACTCGCCCTCTTCGCGGCTCTAGGCTATGCGGGTATCCGCGTGGCCGGACGCACGGAGGACCCCTTCGTGAGGTATGCCGCGGGAGGTGTGACCACCTGGATCACGGCTCAGGCAGTGATCAACATCGGTGCGGTGCTCGGTCTGCTTCCGATCGCCGGTGTCCCGCTCCCGCTGTTCTCCTACGGAGGGTCGGCCCTGCTGCCGACCATGTTCGCTGTCGGGCTGCTGATCGCGTTCGCGCGAGAGGATCCCGCCGCGAAGGCGGCCCTGGCCATGCGGAGGCCCGGGGTGAGATGGAAGACGATGAGACGGCGCATCAAGAAGCGTCCGTCCGGAGAGCGGTGAATTTCGGTGCATGTCGTACTCGCCGGTGGGGGGACCGCCGGCCACATCGAGCCCGCGCTTGCCCTCGCGGACGCCCTGCGCAGGCAGGACCCGAGCGTGGGAATCACCGCTCTCGGCACGGAGCGCGGACTCGAGACAAGACTCGTACCCGAGCGGGGGTACGAACTCGCCCTGATCCCGGCCGTACCGCTGCCGCGCAAGCCCACCCCCGAACTGATCACCGTCCCGGGAAGGCTGCGCGGCACCATCAAGGCCGCCGAGCAGATCCTGGAACGCACCAAGGCGGACTGTGTGGTCGGGTTCGGCGGCTACGTGGCGCTGCCCGGCTACCTCGCCGCCAAGCGCGCCGGGGTGCCGATCGTGGTGCACGAGGCCAACGCCCGGCCGGGCCTGGCCAACAAGATCGGTTCGCGGTACGCGCACGGGGTCGCCGTCTCCACCCCCGACAGCAAGCTGCGCGGTGCCCGTTACATCGGCATCCCGCTGCGCCGCACCATCGCCACCCTGGACCGGGCCCGGGTCCGTCCGGAGGCGCGTGCCGCCTTCGGGCTCGACCCCAACCTGCCGACGCTGCTGGTCTCCGGCGGCTCGCAGGGCGCCCGCCATCTCAACGAGGTGGTCCAGCGGGTCGCCCCGCTGATGCAGCGCTCCGGCATCCAGATCCTGCATGTGGTCGGCCCGAAGAACGAAATGCCGCGTGTGGACAACATGCCCGGGATGCCGCCCTACATCCCGGTACCGTACGTGGACCGGATGGACCTCGCGTACGCCGCGGCCGACATGATGCTCTGCCGCGCGGGCGCGATGACCGTCGCCGAACTCACCGCCGTCGGGCTGCCCGCCGCCTATGTCCCGTTGCCGATCGGCAACGGTGAACAGCGGCTCAACGCCCAGCCGGTGGTCAACGCCGGTGGCGGTCTGCTGGTGGACGACGCGGCGCTCACTCCCGAGTGGGTCCAGGGCAACGTCCTTCCGGTGCTGTCGGATCCGCACCGACTGTACGAAATGTCTCGCGCAGCCGCCGAGTTCGGCCGCCGGGACGCCGACGACCTGCTGGTCGGCATGGTGTACGAGGCGATTGCCGCACGCCGAGGCGCGTGAGGCGGACGGGTCCGGGGGCGGCGCCCCCGGACCCGGCATAAGGAGCGAGCGTGGCCGGAGCGACGACCGCCCAGCGCGGTGCAGGGCAGCAGGAGGACACCCCGGACCGGCCGCCGCGCCCGGGCGCCGAAGGGCGCCGGATGTCCCGGCGGAGGCTGCTGATCGTGATCGCCGCGGCCGTGCTGGTGCTCGGCTCCGGCGCCGTCTGGGCGCTCTACGGCTCGTCCTGGCTCCGGACCGAACAGGTCCGGATCACCGGTGTCGACGTGCTGTCACCGGCCGAGGTGGAGGCCACCGCGGCGGTGCCGATGGGTGCTCCGCTGATTTCCGTGGACACGGACGCCGTCGCCGACAGGTTGCGCCAGAAGTTGCCTCGTATCGACTCGGTGGATGTCGTACGGTCATGGCCGCACGGCATCGGACTTAAGGTGACCGAACGAAAGCCGGTTCTCTTGGTGAAAAAGGGCGCAAAGTTCATTGAAGTGGACGCCAAAGGTGTGCGCTTCGCCACGGTGGACAAGGCGCCCGGGCGCGTACCTCTGCTGGAATTGACAGCTGGTCAGTCAGCGAGTCTGCGCCGTTTCGGCAGTGACCGGCTGGTGCGGGAAGCGGTCCGGGTCGCGGGTGACCTTCCGGACGGCGTCGCCAGGGACACCAAGGTCGTGCGGGTCACCTCGTACGATGCGGTTTCCCTGGAGCTCACCCGGGACCGTGAGGTGATCTGGGGGAGCGGTGAAGAAGGTTCGGTGAAGGCGAAAGTCCTCACCGCCCTCATGGAAGCCGCTCCCAAAGCAGGACACTTCGACGTGAGTGCACCCACCGCTCCTGCGGTGTCGGGCAGTTGACGGACATTCGGCCTGGCCAGCACCCTGGTTGGTCAGCGCTACGGGTGATCACATAGGGTGAAAAGAAAAACGGGAGGTTCGGCGTGTTCGTTGAACGTGCGCCACTTGTCGACTTAGTGTCCTGTTCGGAAGAGTCCATGAAGCAGACACACTGGTAACCCTAAACTTCAACGTTAGGGTTTGGGTCGGCGTTCGGACCGTCCCAATCGGCATCCGTCGTCGCGGCGGGACTACCGCCAAGCGACGACACGTAACTCGAGGCGAGAGGCCTTCGACGTGGCAGCACCGCAGAACTACCTCGCAGTCATCAAGGTCATCGGTGTCGGCGGCGGTGGTGTCAATGCCATCAACCGAATGATCGAGGTCGGTCTCAAGGGCGTCGAGTTCATCGCGATCAACACTGATGCGCAAGCCCTGTTGATGAGCGACGCCGACGTCAAGCTCGACGTCGGCCGTGAACTCACCCGTGGCCTCGGCGCCGGGGCGAACCCGGCCGTCGGTCGCAAGGCGGCAGAGGACCACCGTGAAGAGATCGAGGAGGTCCTCAAGGGGGCCGACATGGTCTTCGTCACCGCAGGCGAAGGCGGTGGCACCGGCACCGGTGGCGCACCCGTCGTCGCCAATATCGCGCGCTCGCTCGGCGCCCTGACGATCGGCGTGGTCACCCGCCCGTTCACCTTCGAGGGCAGACGTCGCGCGAACCAGGCGGAGGACGGCATCGCCGAACTCCGCGAAGAGGTCGACACCCTCATCGTCATTCCCAACGACCGACTGCTGTCCATCTCGGACCGCCAGGTCAGCGTGCTCGACGCGTTCAAGTCGGCCGACCAGGTGCTGCTCTCGGGTGTCCAGGGCATCACCGACCTCATCACCACCCCGGGTCTGATCAACCTCGACTTCGCCGACGTCAAGTCGGTCATGTCCGAGGCCGGATCGGCACTCATGGGCATCGGCTCGGCGCGCGGCGACGACCGTGCGGTGGCGGCGGCCGAGATGGCGATCTCCTCGCCGCTCCTGGAGGCGTCCATCGACGGCGCCCGAGGTGTCCTGCTCTCCATCTCCGGCGGCAGCGACCTCGGTCTCTTCGAGATCAACGAGGCCGCCCAGCTGGTGAGCGAGGCGGCACACCCCGAGGCGAACATCATCTTCGGTGCGGTCATCGACGACGCACTGGGCGACGAGGTGCGGGTCACCGTGATCGCCGCGGGATTCGACGGCGGACAGCCGCCGGCCCGTCGCGAGAACGTCCTGGGAGCCAACTCCGCCAAGCGTGAGGAGTCGGCTCCGCCGGTCCGGGCCGCCGAGCCCGTGCGCCAGACGAGCGGACTGGGCTCCGTGCCCCCGCGCGAGGAGAGCCCGGTCCAGACCGAGCCGGTTCCGGTGGCCAGTGAGAGCCACCGGCCGTCGGTCGCTCCGCCGCACGTCCCGCCGGCCCGTCCCTACCAGGACTCCCAGGCCGAAGAGCTGGATGTTCCGGACTTCTTGAAGTGATAGGTCCGCAACACGCAGTGAGCTCGAAGGATTCTGTTTCTTCAGGGGGCGGCGCCCACTTCTCCTTCACCGACAGGTGGGGCGGAGTGAGCGCCGCCCCGTATGCGGAGCTCAACCTCGGCGGCGCGGTCGGTGACGACCCCGCCGCCGTTCTCGCCAACCGCGAGCGTGCCGCCCGCAGTCGCGGGCTCGACCCGGCGCAGGTCGTCTGGATGAACCAGGTCCACGGCAGGGACGTGGCCGTGGTCGACGGGCCGTGGGGCGACACGCTCGGGATTCCCGCCGTGGACGCGGTGGTGACCGCGCGGCGCGGACTCCCGCTCGCCGTCCTCACCGCGGACTGCACCCCCGTACTGCTCGCCGATCCGGTCGCCGGAATCGTCGCAGCGGCCCATGCGGGCCGTCCGGGTCTGGTCGCCGGAGTGGTGCCCGCCGCGATCGGGGCCATGGTCCGGCTCGGCGCGGACACCTCGCGGATCATCGCCCGCACCGGGCCGGCCGTCTGCGGACGGTGCTACGAGGTCCCGGCCGCCATGCGGGACGAGGTCGCCGCGAGCGTCCCCGCCTCCTGGTCCGAGACAAGCTGGGGAACCCCGGCCGTGGACGTCACCGCCGGAGTCCATGCCCAGCTCGATGCCCTCGGAGTCACCGACCGGCACATGTCGCCCTTCTGCACCCTCGAATCGGGCGACCATTTCTCGTACCGACGCGACCGCACCACGGGGCGGCTCGCCGGATATGTCTGGTTGGACTGATAGGGCATGACGGACCGTAAGGCTCAACTCGCGGCAAATCTCACAGAGGTGGAGCAACGCATTGCTTCCGCCTGCGCCGCCGCCGGTCGCAAGCGGGAAGAGGTGACCCTCATCGTGGTCACCAAGACCTATCCCGCGAGCGATGTGCGGATCCTGCACGAAATCGGCGTGCGTCAGGTCGCGGAGAATCGCGACCAGGACGCGGCTCCCAAGGCCGCCGCATGTGCTGATCTGTCCCTCACATGGCACTTTGTCGGTCAATTGCAGACGAATAAGGTTCGTTCTGTGGTGAGTTATGCCGATGTCGTGCAGTCGGTGGACCGCACCAAGCTGGTGACGGCACTCTCCGCGGCGGCCGCGCGTGACGGTCGTGAACTCGGGTGTCTCATCCAGGTCGCGCTCGACGCGGAGAGCGGTGAACGCGGGGAGCGGGGCGGCGTAGCCCCCGACGGGGTCGAGGAGTTGGCCGCCGCGGTCGAATCCGCCCCCGGGCTGCGGCTGGCCGGTCTGATGACCGTCGCACCGCTCGCCGGGCCGTTCGCCGGCAGGCAACGGGCGGCGTTCGACCGGTTGATGGAAATCTCATCCCGGCTGCGCGGGAACCATCCGGCTGCGAACATGGTCTCTGCAGGGATGAGTGCGGACCTTGAGGACGCGATTGCGGCCGGAGCGACACATGTGCGCGTCGGTACTGCGGTACTCGGAGTCCGACCCGGGCTCGGGTAACGTCGCCAAGCAAGTCGGACCACAGCAGAAAATATGGTCATTACCGCCCATGGCGGATAGGCCACAGTGGATCGCGGGCACTTGGTGACAGATGCCGATCCACCACAGAGCGGAGGACTCAGAGCATGGCCGGCGCGATGCGCAAGATGGCGGTCTACCTCGGCCTCGTGGAGGACGATGGGTACGACGGTCCGGGGTTCGACCCCGACGACGAATTCGAACCCGAGCCGGAACCCGAGCGGGACCGGCGCCGGCACCAGCCCGCGCATCAGGTGGAGCGCGAACGGGACGAACCGGTACGAGCGGTGCAGCCTCCGGCGCAGCGGGAGCCGGTTCAGATCCCGGCCGAGCGAGAGCGACCCGCCCGAATCGCCCCCGTGGCATCCATCACACCTGAACGCTCGAACTTGGAGAAGAACGCACCGGTGATCATGCCCAAGGTTGTGTCCGAGCGGGAGCCCTACCGCATCACCACGCTGCACCCCAGGACCTACAACGAGGCCCGTACCATCGGGGAACACTTCCGTGAGGGCACTCCGGTGATCATGAATCTCACGGAGATGGACGACACGGACGCAAAGCGACTTGTCGACTTTGCCGCGGGACTCGTCTTCGGTCTCCATGGCAGCATTGAGCGAGTGACGCAGAAGGTCTTTCTGTTGTCGCCTGCTAACGTCGATGTCACGGCGGAGGACAAGGCCCGCATCGCAGAGGGCGGATTCTTCAACCAGAGCTGAGAACACGACACCGGGAACAACCCGGCCGAGAGGCCGGAGCTACGAGAGCCAGGGGAGAGGGAAGCGCGAGGATGGGCGTCGCTCAAAGTGTTGTCTACATCGCGTTGATGTGTTTCCTCATCGTGCTGATCTTCCGGCTTGTCATGGACTACGTCTTCCAGTTCGCACGTTCATGGCAGCCGGGCAAGCCGATGGTGGTCGTTCTTGAGGCCACTTACACGGTCACCGATCCACCGCTCAAGCTCCTGCGGCGGTTCATTCCGCCGCTGCGTCTCGGGGGCGTGGCACTCGACCTGTCCTTCTTCGTTCTGATGATCATCGTTTCCATCCTGATCAGCGTCGTGATCAGGTTGTGAGCGATACGGTCTTGCCGACTGCCGACGACTACGTAGAGGTGAAGAAGAGATGCCGCTGACCCCCGAGGACGTGCGGAACAAGCAGTTCACGACGGTCCGCCTCCGAGAAGGCTATGACGAGGACGAGGTTGACGCCTTCCTCGACGAGGTCGAATCGGAGCTGACCCGCCTGCTCCGTGAGAACGAGGACCTGCGCGCCAAGCTGGCCGCCGCCACGCGTGCCGCCGCGCAGAACCAGCAGCAGCAAGGTATGCGCAAGCCGGAGCAGCAGGACCGGCCCGGCGCACCGGTGCCGGCCGCCATATCTGGTCCGCCGGTCCAGCAGCAGCAGCCCCCGCAGATGGGTCCCCCCCAGCTGCCCGGTGGCGCTCCGCAGCTGCCCGCCGGCCCCAGCGGCCACGGCCCCCAGGGCCCGCACGGCCCCGGCCCGCAGGGCCCGCACGGCCCCGGCCCGATGCAGGGCGGTCCCATGGGTGGTCCGATGGGCGGCCCCATGGGCGGTCACAACCCCCAGCAGCAGCAGATGCAGCAGATGCAGCAGCAGCAGCAGCCGCCGCAGATGCAGCAGCAGCAGGGCCCCGGCGGCGACAGCGCCGCCCGTGTCCTCTCCCTGGCGCAGCAGACCGCCGACCAGGCGATCGCGGAGGCCCGTTCCGAGGCCAACAAGATCGTCGGCGAGGCGCGCAGCCGTGCCGAGGGCCTGGAGCGCGACGCGCGTGCCAAGGCGGACGCCCTGGAGCGGGACGCGCAGGAGAAGCACCGCGTGGCGATGGGCTCCCTGGAGTCGGCCCGCGCGACGCTGGAGCGCAAGGTCGAGGACCTGCGTGGCTTCGAGCGCGAGTACCGGACGCGTCTGAAGTCCTACCTGGAGAGCCAGCTGCGTCAGCTGGAGACCCAGGCGGACGACTCGCTCGCTCCGCCGCGTACCCCGGCGACCGCTTCGCTGCCGCCGTCGCCCTCGCTGGCTCCGGCCGGTGCGGGTGCCATGGGGCACGGCATGGGCGGCAACCACGGCGGTCACGGCAACCAGCAGATGGGCGGCAACCCGTCCATGGGCGCTGCCCCCTCGTACGGTGGCCAGCAGCAGATGTCACCGGCGATGACTCAGCCGATGGCACCGGTGCGGCCGCAGGCGCCGCAGCCGATGCAGCAGGCGCCCTCGCCGATGCGCGGGTTCCTGATCGACGAGGACGACAACTGAGCGGCCGTCGCGCGATGAGCGCGTAGCCGTCGGCAGGCTGAGGGCCGGGCCCCGGGGTTTTCCCCGGGGCCCGGCCCTTTGTCGTGGGCGGCGCGGAGGCCCGGGGTTCTCGGGGGCTCCGCCCGGCTTGATCTGCGCGCCTGGGCGTGAGGCTCGGCCTCGCCGGCGTTTGAGGGCGGAGCCCCGGGCACGGGAAGGGGCGGGTAGGGGACAACAGGAAGGGCCCGGCCGGAGGAGAGTTCCGGCCGGGCCCTTCAGCGGTGAGGTCAGCTCGTCCTGCGGAGGCGGAACGTCAGGGACAGGCCCTCGTCCTCGAACGGCTCGCCGTACGCCGTGTCCGCGTCGCCCTGTGCGTAGTCCAGGGCCAGCACCTCGTCCGCGATCAGGGACGCGTGCTCGGTCAGCGCCTCGGCCGTCGCGGGCGACGTGGACGTCCAGCGGACGGCGATGCGGTCCGCCACGTCCAGCCCGCTGTTCTTGCGGGCCTCCTGGATGAGGCGGATCGCGTCACGGGCCAGGCCCGCACGCCGCAGCTCCGGGGTGATCTCCAGGTCGAGGGCGACCGTGGCGCCCGAGTCGGACGCGACCGACCAGCCCTCGCGCGGGGTCTCCGTGATGATGACCTCGTCCGGGGCCAGCGACACCGTCTCGCCGTCGACCTCGACCGAGGCCGTGCCCTCGCGCAGGGCCAGCGACAGCGCGGCGGCGTCGGCGTTCGCGACGGCCTTGGCCACCGCCTGGACGCCCTTGCCGAACCGCTTGCCCAGCGCCCGGAAGTTCGCCTTCGCCGTCGTGTCGACCAGCGAACCGCCGACCTCGGACAGCGAGGCCACCGAGGAGACGTTCAGCTCCTCGGTGATCTGGGCGTGCAGCGCGGGGGAGAGGCTCTCGAAGCCCGAGGCCGCGACCAGGGCCCGGGACAGCGGCTGACGGGTCTTGACGCCCGACTCGGCGCGGGTGGCCCGGCCCAGCTCGACCAGCCGGCGCACCAGCGCCATCTGCGTCGAGAGCGCGGGGTCGATCGCCGCCAGGTCCGCCTTCGGCCAGCCGGAGAGGTGAACCGACTCCGGGGCGTCCGGGGCGACCGGCACGATCAGGTCCTGCCAGACCCGCTCGGTGATGAACGGCGTCAGCGGGGCCATCAGCCGGGTGACCGTCTCGATGACCTCGTGCAGGGTGCGCAGCGCCGCCTTGTCGCCCTGCCAGAAGCGGCGGCGGGAGCGGCGCACGTACCAGTTGGACAGATCGTCGACGAACCCCGAGAGCAGCTTGCCGGCGCGCTGGGTGTCGTAGCTCTCCAGCGCCTGGGTGACCTGGTCCACCAGGGCGTTGAGCTCGCTCAGCAGCCAGCGGTCCAGGACCGTGCGGTCGGCCGGGGCCGGATCGGCCGCGGACGGCGCCCAGTTCGACGTACGGGCGTACAGCGCCTGGAAGGCGACCGTGTTCCAGTACGTGAGGAGCGTCTTGCGGACGACCTCCTGGATCGTGCCGTGGCCGACGCGCCGCGCCGCCCACGGGGAGCCGCCGGCCGCCATGAACCAGCGCACGGCGTCGGCACCGTGCTGGTCCATCAGCGGGACCGGTTCGAGGGTGTTGCCCAGGTGCTTGGACATCTTGCGGCCGTCCTCGGCGAGGATGTGGCCCAGGCAGACCACGTTCTCGTAACTCGACTTGTCGAAGACCAGGGTGCCGATCGCCATCAGCGTGTAGAACCACCCGCGCGTCTGGTCGATGGCCTCCGAGATGAACTGCGCCGGGTAGCGGCTCTCGAAGATCTCCTTGTTCTTGTGCGGGTAGCCCCACTGCGCGAACGGCATCGAGCCCGAGTCGTACCAGGCGTCGATGACCTCGGGGACGCGGTACGCCTCCAGCTGGCAGCTCTCGTGCGAGCAGGTGAACGTGATCTCGTCGATGAACGGCCGGTGCGGATCGAGGCCGGAGAGGTCGCTGCCGGTCAGCTCGCTCAGCTCGGCGCGCGAACCGACACAGGTGAGGTGGTCGTCCTCGCAGCGCCAGATCGGCAGCGGGGTGCCCCAGTAGCGGTTGCGGGACAGCGCCCAGTCGATGTTGTTGTTCAGCCAGTCGCCGTACCGGCCGTTCTTGACCGACTCGGGGAACCAGTTGGTCTTCTGGTTCTCCTCCAGGAGACGGTCCTTGACGGCGGTCGTGCGGATGTACCAGGACGGCTGCGCGTAGTAGAGCAGCGCCGTGTGGCAGCGCCAGCAGTGCGGGTAGCTGTGCTCGTACGGGACGTGCCGGAAGAGCAGGCCGCGGTCCGAGAGGTCCTCGGTGAGCGCCTCGTCGGCCTTCTTGAAGAAGACGCCGCCGACCAGCGGCACGTCCTCCTCGAAGGTGCCGTCGGGGCGGACCGGGTTCACCACCGGCAGCCCGTACGCCTTGCAGACCAGGAGGTCGTCGGCGCCGAAGGCGGGGGACTGGTGGACCAGACCCGTACCGTCCTCGGTCGTCACGTACTCGGCGTTGACGACGTAGTGGGCGGGCGCGGGGAAGTCCACCAGGGCGAACGGGCGCTCGTACGTCCAGCGCTCCATCTCGCGGCCGGTGAACGACCGGCCGGTCAGCTCCCAGCCCTCGCCCAGCGCCTTCTCGACGAGCGGGCGGGCGACGACGAGCTTCTCCTCGCCGTTCGTCGCGACGACGTACTCGACCTCGGGGTGCGCGGCGACGGCGGTGTTGGAGACCAGGGTCCAGGGGGTCGTCGTCCAGACCAGGAGGGCGGCCTCGCCGGCCAGCGGGCCGGAGGTGAGCGGGAAGCGCACGAAGACCGACGGGTCGACGACCGTCTCGTATCCCTGGGCCAGCTCGTGGTCCGAGAGGCCGGTGCCGCAGCGCGGGCACCAGGGGGCGACGCGGTGGTCCTGGACCAGCAGGTCCTTGTTGAAGATCTCCTTCAGCGACCACCACACCGACTCGACGTACTCGGGGTCCATCGTGCGGTACGCGTCGTCGAGGTCGACCCAGTAGCCCATCCGGGTCGTGAGTTCGGCGAAGGCGTCGGTGTGCCGGGTGACCGACTCCCGGCACTTGGCGTTGAACTCGGCGATGCCGTACGCCTCGATGTCCTTCTTGCCGTTGAAGCCCAGCTCCTTCTCGACCGCGAGCTCGACCGGCAGGCCGTGGCAGTCCCAGCCGGCCTTGCGGCCGACGTGGTAGCCCTGCATGGTGCGGAAGCGCGGGAAGACGTCCTTGAAGACGCGGGCCTCGATGTGGTGGGCGCCGGGCATTCCGTTGGCGGTCGGCGGGCCCTCGTAGAAGACCCACTCGGGGCGGCCCTCGGACTGGTCGAGGCTCTTGGCGAACACCTTGCTCTCGCGCCAGAAGTCGAGCACTGCGTGCTCCAGCGCGGGCAGGTCGACCTGGGCGGGTACCTGGCGGTACTGCGGCGATGTCATGTGCGGGCTTCCTCCGGCGGACGTATTCCACTTCCGTCGGAGGGACGAGAACCGGTTGGGTTCCCGCGGTACCACCCTCCTTGGCCCCGGGTGTGCGCCCGTGGCCCCCTCATTGGGGTGCGAAGCCGGTTCTACTTGCCTTGCGGCGTTCCTCCGACGGCTCCGGGTGATCTTCACGACGCGCTCGCCCCCGGGCTCCCACCGTCCCCGGGTCGCTCCTGGCTGCGTACGACGCTACTCGTCCCATCCACGCCTCTCGCTGCCGCCAGTGTACGGGGCCCGGGGTGCGGTGGCCGACCGGTTTGACGGCGGGCCCCGGCATGACCCGAATGGCCAGACACGCCGCTCGGAGTCCCGGTGCGGCCGGCCGGGGGAGCGGAAGGCGGATTACCGGGCGGGGAGCTGGGCACAACGGATTCAGGCGCGCTGTGATCCGGACACGGGGAGGGGCGATTCGGCGGCGTGCCCCGTTGCCGCGGGGCTGGGGTCGACTTATCGTCCCAGCGAGACTCGCGAGCAAGATCACAATGTGTGAAGGGGCCGCGGCCATGGTGGCGAAGAAGACCGCCGTAAAGAAGACGGCGTCAGCGGGATCCACGGGCGCGGCAGCCGGGGAGACAACGCCGGAGGCAGGCCCGGGCGACGCTTCGGGCGCGGGTACGCGGCCCGTGCCCGAGGACGGGCCCGAGCCGGCTGCCGCGACGACGAGCGCTGCCGGGAAGCCCGCGAAGCAGGCTGCCAAGGAGGCAGTGACCAGAAAACCGGCGACCAGGAAGGCGGCGGCGAAGAAGGCCGCGCCGAAGAAGACCGCGGCCGGGAAGACCCCGGCCAAGAAGGCTTCGAAGAAGGCCGCCGCTGCGGCCACAGGGGCGGCCGAGGCCGCCGAGCAGACGGGAGCCCACACGGTGGTAGCCAAGAAGAGCGCGGCCAGGACCCGGACCGCCGGACGGAGCACGGCACCCGTGCCCCCGGCCCGCGCCGCCGCGACCACGCCGGGGGAGCTGGCCGTACGGCCGGGCGAGGACCCCTGGACGCCGGAGGAGGTGTCGGCCGCCCGGTCCGAGCTGACCGGCGAGATCACCCGGCTGCGCAGAGAGCTGGAGGCCTCGGGCGCGGCGCTGGCCGGGCTGATGCGGGACTCCGGTGACGGGGCGGGTGACGACGAGGCGGACACCGGCACCAAGAACATCACCCGCGAACACGAGATGTCGCTCGCCGCCAACGCCCAGGAGATGCTGGAACAGACCGAGCGGGCGCTGGCCCGCCTCGACGCCGGGACGTACGGGCTCTGCGAGATCTGCGGCAATCCGATCGGCAAGGCACGGATGCAGGCGTTCCCCCGGGCCACCCTGTGTGTCGAGGACAAACAGAAGCAGGAACGACGCGGCTGATCCCCGCCGGTGTGTCGTACCCTCGTCCTCAGTCGGGAACTAGGTTGAGGGACTCACGTGGCAGAGGCGGAGAGCATCATCGGTACGCCGGACATCCCTGAGGCTGAGGGACACGAAGGAGCCGAGCCGGAGCGGAGCGACGGGGCCGGGGCCCCGGACGGGCCGGCGGCGGACACCACCGCGGCCGAGGACGGGGAAGCGGCGGTCGACCGTTCGCCGGCCACGCGCCGGCGACGGATCATCCTGCTCTTCTGCGTCGCCGTGCTCGCCTATCTGCTCGACCTGGGCAGCAAGATGCTCGTGGTGGCGAAGCTGGAGCACCAGGAGCCGATCGAGATCTTCGGCAGCTGGCTCAGGCTCGACGCGATCCGCAACGCGGGAGCCGCGTTCGGTATCGGTGAGGCCTTCACGATCATCTTCACGATCATCGCGGCGACCGTCATCGTGGTGATCGCACGGCTCGCGCGCAAGCTCTACAGCCTGCCGTGGGCCATCGCGCTCGGGCTGCTGCTCGGCGGTGCGCTGGGCAACCTCACCGACCGCATCTTCCGTGCGCCGGGCGTCTTCGAGGGCGCGGTGGTGGACTTCATCGCCCCCGCCCACTTCGCCGTCTTCAATCTGGCCGACTCCGCGATCGTCTGCGGCGGCATCCTCATCGTGATCCTTTCGTTCAAGGGTCTGGACCCCGACGGCACCGTGCACAAGGACTAGGACGCGCAAGGCATACTCGACAGGTGAGTACGCATCCCGAGATCCGAACCCTGCCCGTACCCGATGGCCTGGAAGGCGAGCGTGTCGACGCCGCCATTTCCCGCATGTTCGGTTTCTCCCGCACCAAGGCCGCAGAGCTGGCCGCCGCCGGGAAGGTGCAGGTGGACGGTTCGGTGGCCGGGAAGTCCGAGCGGGTGCACGGCGGCGCCTGGCTGGAAGTGGAGATGCCGCAGGCTCCTGCACCGGTGCAGATCGTGGCCGAGCCCGTCGAGGGCATGGAGATCGTCCATGACGACGACGACATCGTCGTGATCATGAAGCCGGTCGGTGTCGCCGCACACCCGAGCCCCGGCTGGACCGGCACCACCGTCATCGGCGGCCTCGCCGCCGCCGGGTACCGGATCTCCACCTCGGGTGCCGCCGAGCGCCAGGGCATCGTGCACCGGCTCGACGTCGGCACCTCGGGGCTGATGGTCGTCGCCAAGTCCGAGCGTGCCTACACGCTGCTGAAGGCCCAGTTCCGGGACCGGATCGTCGACAAGAAGTACCACGCGCTGGTCCAGGGCCACCCGGACCCGATGAGCGGCACCATCGACGCCCCCATCGGCCGCCACCCCACCCACGACTACAAGTGGGCGGTCGTCGCCGAGGGCAAGCCCTCCGTCACGCACTACGACCTGATCGAGGCGTACCGCGCCGCCAGCCTCCTGGACATCAAGCTGGAGACCGGCCGTACGCATCAGATCCGGGTGCACATGTCCGCCCACCGCCACCCCTGCGTCGGCGACCTGACCTATGGCGCCGACCCGACGATGGCCAAGCGGCTGGGCCTGACCCGGCAGTGGCTGCACGCCGTCCGGCTCGGCTTCGAGCACCCCTCGGACGGCCGCTGGGTCGAGTTCTCCAGCACCTACCCGGACGACCTCCAGCAGGCCCTGGACCGGATCGCGGCGGAGAGCGAATGACCGGCGCGCCTCCCTCGTACACCACCCGTACCGCCGCCGGGGAGCAGGACCGCGCCGCCTGCTTCCAGGTCCGCAAGGACGTCTTCGTCGGTGAGCAGAACGTGCCCGAGGAGATCGAGTACGACGCCTACGACGCGGACGCGCTGCATGTCATCGCCGTCGCGGCGGACGGCACGGCGCTGGGCACCGGACGGCTGCTGCACGGCCCCGGCGCGGCGGCGAAGACCGGCGGTGACCTCACGGTCGGCTCGCTGGGCCGGCTCGCGGTGACCAGTGGGGCACGCGGCCTCGGGGTCGGCGCGGCGCTGGTGCGGGCCATCGAGGACGCGGGCCGTGACCTCGGCCTCGCCGCCGTCGACCTGCACGCCCAGACGCACGCGCTCGGCTTCTACGAACGGCTCGGCTACGAGGCCTACGGCCCCGAGTTCCCCGACGCGGGCATCCCCCACCGGGCGATGCGCCGGCCGCTGGAGCGCTGAGGCCCGCGGCGGCCGGCCGCCGGGTCAGCCCGGCAGGCCCCATTTCGTCCACGCCCCGTTCGACGGCACGTCGCGCGGGCCCGCCCCGGTGCGGCGGGCGCCCCGCGGGGTGATCACCGCTGTGGCGCCGCGGGACAGGTCGACCGTGATCCGGCCCGGCCCGGTCTCCCGCCAGCGCAGCGGGCGGCCGTGGGTGTCCCGTACCTCGACCGGGCCCCGGACCGAGTGGTCCAGGGTCAGTGGAGCCCCCGCCTCGCTGTGGACCCGTACCCAGCGCGTGGCACCGTCCGAGCGGTCGGCGTCCACGAGGAAGGCCCCCTGGGTGCGCAGTGAGGCGATCGACGCGTCGGCCCAGCGGTCCGAGACGGACGGGAAGACCTTCACCACTCCCTCGTGTCCCTGCACCACCATGTCGAGCATCGACTGGGCGGCGGACAACGGGCTCTCCAGGGCGAGGTTCTTGCCCTCCCGGTACATCGTGTTGACCGTCATCTGACAGTCCGCGACCACCTTCAGATCGGTGAAGAAGGTCAGGAAGTCGAGGGCCTTCTCCGGCTCGTCCGTCACCGAGTACATCGACGAGGCGGTCGCGTAGCTGTAGCCGTGCCACAGCTGCTGCATGGAGACCCAGTGGTCCATGGAGCGCCGCATCACGTCCCGGTCCCCGGCCCGGTCCCAGCTGCGCTCGCGCAGCGGGTACAGCCAGAGCAGGTGCGAGTGGTGGCGGTGGGAGTCGGCCAGCGGGACGTCCTTGCCGATCATCACACCGGCCACCGGGTCCTCGGCGTACGGGGTGAGGCGCCGTTCGATGTCCTGCCAGCGCCCGAGCCGCGGGTCGTTGTTCCGCAGCAGCTTCGAGGACGCGATGAGGGTGCGCACTCCCCAGCGGATGAGCGAGAGGTCGTAGGTGCAGTCCTCGGCGTTGGCGTACTCGGGGGAGCGGGTCTCCAGCAGGTGCAGCCTGCCGTCCGGGCCCTCGTGCAGGAAGTGCGCGTAGAAGTTGACGGCCTTCGCGAGGATCGGGTGCACGACGTCGCGAAGGACGGACAGGTCCATCGAGTGCCGGTAGGACTGCCAGACGTTGTGCAGCGCCCAGATGAGGTTGCCGAAGTTGTCGGAGACGTGGTCCGAGCCGGGGGCGCCGACGTCGTAGGTGTCGCCCGCGCGCAGCTGCCAGTCGGAGGGGTGGCCCAGCGCGTAGCTCTCGCCGTCGCGGTACCCGGCCGGGACCGACGTCGGGAGGTTGTGCTCGAAGCGGCGGAAGGTGCTTGTCACCGAGTCGAGTTCGGGGTGGTTGGAACCGTGGACCGGCGCCATGCCGATCTGGACGTTGAGATTCCACCAGACCGCGGTCCAGTTGTTGCCGACCTCGGGGAACCAGGGGCCCCATTCGGAGATCGTCGGTCCCCCGGCCCTGGTCGACGCGGCGAGCTTGTAGAGCTGGATGAGGTAGAAGCTCTGCAGCCGCTTGTCCGGTACGGAGAGGAAGCTGCGCCGGTAGTACGCGTGCCACCAGCGGCGGTGACGGTCCACCAGCCGGTCCGGGTCCGCGGCCAGGGTGCGGTCCACGGCCCGCAGCGCGTCCGCCGTCGCCTCGGACACCTGGCCGGGGAAGCGGTACACGAGGTGGGCGGCGAGCAGCCGGCCGGTGCCCTCGCGCCGCTCGCGCCAGGCGGTGGTCCAGCCGCCGCCCGCGAGCAGCGGCTGTTCGACGAAACCGTCGCCGGCCCGCGGGTCCGGGTTGGGCGTGTAGTCCTCGGGCTTGCCGCTGCTGCGGGTGGTGGCGGCCCGCAGCCACTGGAAGGACCAGGCCGCGGCCTCCTCGCCCGGAGTGGGCCGGGTGGAGATCAGCAGGGCACTCGTGTCGTTCTGGACGAGGGCGGAGAAGGCCAGCGAGCCGCGGGTGGTGGTGACGGTGCCGCGCAGCTCGGCGTCGTACAGGTCCAGGGTCCAGTCGACGCCGGTGATCTCCCCGGCCAGGGTCAGGGTGAAGTACCCGATGGGGAGACGGGAGAAGCCGATGCCGCCGCGCCACTGGCCGCGCTGGTCCTGCACCTGGCTGTGGCTCAGCATCAGCTTCAGCGTGTTGGCGGACTGGCCCGCGTACAGCTGGGCGCCGAGGTGGCCGTTGGCCAGGAACGGGGCCTGCTGCCAGCCGGTGGGGAGAGTGCGCCAGGTCATGGCGGCGTCCCGGACGGTCTTCTCGTGGACGTCGGGGCCCGGTCGGCCCGCCGGCGACGGGGCGGTCGCCGCCCACGCGGTGGGGGATCCGGCGATCCAGAACGCGGAGGTTCCGGCAGCGGCTGTGCCGACGAAATGCCTTCGGGAGAACGCGGTCACGTGGTCTCTCCTGCCAGTCATGTATGTGGTGAGAGTTCTCGTCCCTGAATGACGCATGCCGCATACTGCCCGCCCGGAGAGGGCAGCGGAAGAGGGCTGACCGCAGAAACATCGGAGGAATGGTCGGTCAGAAGGGCTGTGTGGCGGGGGTGTTGCCGGGATTACGCGCCTTGCGTGGCAGGCTGGAACTCCGGGTCGGCCGATCGCCGCGGCCGGCTCGCCGCGCTCCGGAAGGCACCTCGTGGACCAATTGACCCTACTGCTCATGCTGTTGCTCGGAGCAGTGGTCACCGTGCCGCTGGGGGAGCGGTTGAAGCTCCCCGCACCAGTGCTGATGACGCTCGTGGGCGTCGGGATGGCCCTCCTCAGCTTCGTGCCGAATGTGGACATCCCGCCTGAGATCATCCTTCCCGCGCTGCTTCCGCCCTTGCTCTACGCCTCCGTGCAGCGCACCTCCTGGCGGCAGTTCGCCGCCAATAAACGACCGATCTTTCTGCTGGCCGTGGCGCTGGTCTTTCTGACGACGGCGGCCGTGGCCACGGTCGCCAACGCGATCGTCCCCGGGCTGCCCATCGCCGCCGCTGTCGCACTCGGCGCGCTCGTGGCGCCGCCCGACCCGGTCGCGGCGACCGCAGTCGCCGGTTCGGTCGGGCTGCCCCGCAGGCTCGTCTCCATCCTGGAGGGCGAGGGGCTGTTCAACGACGTGACCGCGATCGTGCTCTACCACGTGGCGATCGCCGCCGCGGTGAGCGGCACCTTCTCGCTGCCGGAGGCGTTCGGGCTGCTGTTCCTCTCCGCCGTCGTCGCCGTGGCGGTGGGCGTCGCGCTCGGCTGGCTCACCATCAAACTCATGGGCCTGCTCGGCGATGCCACGCTCCAGGTCGGGCTCACCCTGCTGGTGCCGTTCGTCAGCTATGCGCTCGCCGAGGAGCTGATGGGCTCGGGCGTGCTCGCCGTCCTCACCACGGCGCTCTTCCTCGCCGAGCACACCGCCGACGCCGACGACGTCCTGGGCCGGCTCACCGGCCGTACCTTCTGGGAGATCGTCGACACCCTCGTCACCGGTGTCGCCTTCGGGCTGATCGGCCTCGAACTGCACAACGTCTTCGGGACGGCCGACGGGCGCGGACTGGAGATGGCGGGCTGGGCCCTCGCCGTCGTCGCGGTCGTCGTCGGCGTCCGGCTGCTCTATCTGCTGCCCGCGACCTGGCTGGCGAAGCGGCTGCACACCCGCCGTGACGTCAGCGAGGAGATCCCCGCCGGCTGGCGGGAGACCGTCGTCATGTGGTGGGCCGGGATGCGCGGGGTGGCGTCGGTCGCGCTGGCGCTCGCGATCCCGCTGAAGACGGACGACGGAAAGCCCTTCCCGGGCCGTGACGAGATCGTCTTCATCGCCTTCGCCGTGATCATGGTCACCCTGGTCTTCCAGGGACTGACCCTGCCATGGCTGGTGCGCAAGCTGCGGGTCCGGGCGGACACCGACGCCGAGGAGGCGCTGGAGCGGGACCTCGCGATCCGGGCCGCCAAGGCCGCCCGGCAGCGGTTCAAGGAGATCCAGGAGGTCGAGGAGTTCCCCGAGGACGTCGTGGAGCGCCTCCAGCGGCTGGCCTACGACGTGGGCGCGCGGATCAGCCCCGACATGGTCGACGACGAGCGGCGCGAGGCGTACGCGAAGCGCGCCGAGCGGTTCAAGGCGGTCAGCCGCATCCAGCGCGAGATGCTGTCGGCCGCCCGCCACGCGGTGCTCTCCGCGCGCAGCGAGGCCGGCGCCGACCCCGAGGTCGTCGACCGGGTGCTGCGACAGCTGGACGTACGCAGTCTGCGCTGACCCGCTCCCGGGGCGGGCCGGTCAGCCGCGCCCGGTGCGCGGCGCCCTGTCCCGGCCCGCCGGCTTCCCGTTCGGGTGGGTCCTGACCGGCCACCCGTCCTCGGGCGGCGGCGCCGCGGGCGCCGTCGCGATCCTCGGCAGCGCGTACGGATGGTGATCGCGCAGCCAGCCGATCATCTGCTCCCGGACCGCGCAGCGCACGGTCCAGATGTCGTCCGCGTCCTTCGCGGTGACCACCGCACGCACCACGACCGTGGAGGGGGTGGTGTCGGTGACGGCCAGCGACCAGTTCCGGCCGTCCCACGCGGCGCAGTCGCCCAGGATGTCCCGCAGCTGGTCGCGCATCGCGGCGACCGGCGCCGAGTGGTCCAGGTGGAAGAAGACCGAACCGGTCATCTGGGCCCCGCCGCGCGACCAGTTCTCGAAGGGCTGGCTCGTGAAGTACGAGACCGGCATCGTGATCCGCCGCTCGTCCCAGGTCCGTACCGCGAGGAAGGTCAGCGTGATCTCCTCGATCGTGCCCCACTCGTCGTTCACCACCACCGTGTCACCGATCCGCACCATGTCGCCGAAGGCGATCTGCAGGCCCGCGAAGAGGTTGCCGAGCGTGGACTGGGCGGCGACACCCGCGACGATGCCGAGGACACCGGCCGAGGCCAGCATCGAGGTGCCCACTGTCCGCATGGCCGGGAACGTCAGCAGCATCGCGGCGACGGCGACCGTCGTCACGATCGCGGTGACCACCCGCTGGATCAGCGTCACCTGCGTCCGCACCCGCCGCACCCGCGCCGGGTCCCGGGTGTTCGCCGCGTAGCGCGCGTACACCGAGTCCACCACCGCGATGGCGATCCGCAGCACCAGCCAGGCCGAGGCGCCGATCATCACCAGCGTCAGCGCCTGGCCGATGCCCCCGCGGTGGTCGCTGATCAGATCGAGCCCGGTCTGGGTGTAGCTGGCCCGCAGCAGCGCCGTGCACAACGTGACCTGGAACGGTATCCGGCAGCGCCGCAGCAGACCCCACAACGGGGTCTCGTGATGCCGCCCGTCGGCCCGTCTGAGCAGCAGGTCCACCAGCCAGCCGACCACCAGTGTGATCACTACCGAACCGCCGAGGATGATCAGCGGACGCAGTAGGGTCTCCATCCTGTCGCTCTCCAAGCTCTCGACGGTAACTGGCACCATGGGCCTCATGAACATCATGCTTTTCCACTCGACGTACGGTCTGCGCCCTGCGGTGCACGCGGCCGCCGACCGGCTGCGTGCAGCCGGGCACGAGGTGCGGGTGCCCGACATCTTCGCGGGGCACACCTTCGAAACCGTCGAGGAAGGACTGGCCTTCCAGCAGGAGACGGGCAAGGAGGAGCTGCTGAAGCGGGCCGTGCTGGCCGCTGCGCCCTACTCCGACTCCGGACTGGTCTACGCGGGCTTCTCGCTCGGCGCGTCCGTCGCCCAGACGCTGGCGCTCGGGGACGCGAAGGCCCGGGGGCTGCTGCTCTTCCACGGCACGTCGGACATCGCTCCGAGCGCCTCGGTGGACGAGCTGCCCGTACAGCTGCACGTCGCGGACCCGGACCCGTACGAGACACACGACTGGCTGAACTCCTGGTACCTCCAGATGCGGCAGACCGGCGCCGACGTCGAGATCTACCGCTACCCCGGCGCGGGCCACGTGTTCACCGACGCGGAACTGCCGGACTTCGACCAGGCCTCGGCCGAGCTGGCCTGGAAGGTCGCGATCGGATTTCTCGCCACGCTGTGAGGACGCGGAGGGCCCCGCGCACGGAAGTATCGCGCGGGGCCCTCCGCGTCCT
>NZ_JAFMPZ010000479.1 GCF_017353455.1 Streptomyces laculatispora | reverse complement strand
CTCGCTCCCACCGGTGGGCTCGGAGCCCACCGGTGGGAGCGAGGGAGAACGGGCATGCAGCTCAGGCGCAGGAAGCAGGCGGCGGCGGTCGCCGTGGCCGTGCTCGGCGGACTCCTCTCCGCGGGGGCCCCGGCCGCCTTCGCAGCCCCTCCGGTGCCCGGTACGCCCGCCGCCAGCACCCCCGACCGCGCGGACGACGGCGCCCTGCCCACCGTGTGGCCCCGGCCGCAGAGCATCAAGGCGTCCGGCTCCTCGGTCCCCCTCTCCGGCGAGGTCACGCTCGTCGCCGACGCGCAGGCCGACCCGTACGCCGTCGCCGCGCTCCGCCAGGTCCTGCGCGACGCGGGTGTGCGGACCGTCCACGAAGCCCTGCCGGGCCGCGGACCCGTCATCCGGCTCGGCGGCGACGGGGCCCTGGACGCGCTGAGCACGTTGCGCGCGCCCGACCGCGCCGATCTGCCCGTCGGCGGCTACCGCATCGCGGCCGGCCCGGTCGCGGGCCGCGACACCGTCGCCGTGGACGGCCTGGGCGACGACGGGCTGTTCCACGCGGTGCAGACCCTGCGTCAGCTGATCCGGGGCGGCACCGTCGCGGGCGTCACCGTCCGGGACTGGCCGTCCAGTGCCGTGCGCGGGATGACCGAGGGGTTCTACGGGCAGCCCTGGACCCAGGAGGAACGGCTCTCCCAGCTCGGCTTCATGGGGCGCACGAAGCAGAACCGGTATCTGTACGCGGCGGGCGACGACCCCTACCGGCAGGCCCGCTGGCGCGACCCGTACCCCGCCGAGCGCCGTGCCGACTTCCGCGCGCTGGCCGAGCGGGCCGCCGCCGAGCACGTGACGCTCGGCTGGGCCGTGGCGCCCGGCCAGTCGATGTGCCTGTCCTCGGACCGCGATGTGAAGGCGCTGACGAAGAAGATCGACGCGATGTGGGCGCTGGGGGTGCGGGTCTTCCAGGTGCAGTTCCAGGACGTCAGCTACAGCGAATGGCACTGCTCGGCCGATTCCGACACCTTCGGTGACGGTCCGCGGGCGGCGGCCAGGGCGCAGGCCCGCGTCGTGAGCCGGGTGGCCCAGCACCTCGCGGACCGCCACCCGGGTTCGCAGCCGCTGTCGATGATGCCGACGGAGTTCTACCAGGACGGGGCGACCGACTACCGCACGGCGCTCGCCAAGGAGCTCGACGACCGGGTGCAGGTCGCCTGGACCGGCGTCGGGGTCGTGCCGAGGACCATCACCGGCGGCGAACTGGCCGGTGCGCGCGCCACGTTCGGCCATTCGCTGATCACGATGGACAACTACCCGGTCAACGACTACGCGCAGGACCGGATCTTCCTCGGTCCGTACACCGGCCGCGATCCGGCGGTCGCCATCGGTTCGGCGGCGCTGCTGGCCAATGCGATGGAGCAGCCGTCCGCCTCCCGGATCCCGCTGTTCACCGCCGCCGACTTCGCCTGGAACCCGAGGGGGTACCAGCCGCAGGAGTCCTGGCAGGCGGCCATCGACGACCTCGCGGGCCAGGACACCGGCAGCCGGGACGCGCTGCGCGCCCTGGCCGGGAACAGTGCGGCCTCCGTGCTGGGCGGTGACGAATCGGCGTATCTGCAACCGCTGTTCGCCTCGTTCTGGAAGTCCCGCGCCGGGACGGACGCCGCGGCGCGGGACAAGGCGGCGGGTCGGCTGCGGTCCGCGTTCACCGTGATGCGCGAGACCCCGCAGCGGCTGGCCGGACTGGCCGACGGGCGGCTCGATGACGAAGTGCGCCCGTGGACGGAGCAGTTGTCCCGGTACGGCAGGGCGGGTGAGCTGGCCGTCGATCTGCTCCAGGCCCAGGCGCGCGGCGACGGGGCGGCCGCCTGGCAGGCGTCGCTGGCCCTGGAGCCGGTGAGCAGGGCCGCGAAGGCGAGCGGCGCGACGGTCGGCAAGGGCGTGCTCGGCCCGTTCCTGGACCGGGCGCGCAAGGAGGCCGACGCCTGGACCGGGACGGACCGCGACAACGGCACGGTGACCGAGGCCCAGGGCAGCTATACGGTGCGGCTGAGCCGGACCCGTCCGCTGGAGGCGGTCACCGCGACCGCCGTGCCGGGCGGCGGCGCCGCCGCGGCCGAGGCGACGGTCCAGGCCCATGTGCCCGGTGAGGGCTGGCACAGCCTCGGCGCCCTGTCGGCCAGCGGCTGGACCCAGACGCGGGGGCAGGGCCTGCGGGCCGACGCGGTCCGGATCAGCTGGCCGACCGCCACCCCGTCGGTCACCGGTGCACCGCCCCTGATCATCCCGCCGCTCTCGGGCGCGGCCCCGTCCGCCGGAACGGCGCCCCGGGTGCGCTCACTGGTGCCGTGGTTCGGCGACGAGCCCGCCGCCCGGCTCGATCTCGCACACGGGGAGACGGACGCCGAGATCGGCGGCGAGCCGCAGCGGGTCGAGGCACGGCTCTCCGCCGGCCGTCCGGCCGAGGTGCGGGGCGCGCTCACCGCGAAGGCCCCCAAGGGCATCAAGGTGCGGGTGCCCAAGCAGACGACCGTCCAGCGCGGGTCCCGCACCGACGTTCCGGTGGAGATCACCGTCCCTGCGGACACCCCGGCGGGCGAGTACGAGGTGCCGTTCTCCTTCGGCGCCGAGGAGACCACCCTGACCGTCCGGGCCTTCCCGCGCACCGCGGGCGCCGATCTGCTGCGCACGGCCACCGCCTCCTCGTCGGGCGACGAGACGGCGGACTTCCCCGCGGCCGCCGCGTCGGACGGCGACCCGGAGACGCGCTGGTCCTCACCGGCCGAGGACGGCGCCTGGTGGCAGGCCGAACTGCCCGCCCCGGTCCGGCTCGGACAGGTGGTGCTGGACTGGCAGGACGCGTACGCCTCCCGTTACCGCGTGCAGGTCTCCGCGGACGGCCGCACCTGGCGCACGGCGGCCACTGTCCGGGACGGCAGGGGCGGGCACGAGTCGGTCCGGATGGACGCGAAGGACACCCGGTTCATCCGGGTCCAGGGCGACGGCCGGGCCACCGAGTACGGCTACTCGCTCTGGTCGGTCCAGGCGTACGCCGTGGCGGAGTAGCGGCACCGGCCTCGAAGCAAACCTCCCTCAAAGGTACGAAGTTCACCTCTTCGCGCCCTCTCGCAGAGCCTTTCGCGCTCCACTATTAACTCAGTACATATACCGAGTATATAGTCGCCGCCATGAGCATCCGCCACGTCCTCCTCGGGCTGCTTGCCAGGGGTTCCAGCCATGGCTACGAACTGAAACGGCGCTACGACGCACTCTTCCCGCAGGCCCGCCCGCTGGCGTACGCGCAGGTCTACACGACCCTGCAGCGCCTGGTGCGGGACGGTCTGGCAGCGGTCGAAGGCACCGATTCCGACGGCGGCCCCGAGCGCACCCTCTACCGCCCCACGGACGAGGGCGCACGCGAACTCGCCCAATGGGCCGGCGAGACCGCGCCGCCCGCGCCCTTCGTGACGAACGAGATCTTCGCCAAGGTCGTCACCTCGATCCTCGTCGCGGCGGCCGCCGGCGGTGACCGCACGGCGGACGCGGCCAGGTACCTCCAGGCCCAGCGCGCCGCGCACATGGTGCGCATGCACGAACTGACCGAGCTCAAGACCACGCCCGGGGCCGATCTCAGCACGGTCCTCTCAGCCGACTACGCCCTGAATCATCTGGACGCCGACGTGCGGTGGATGGCCACCACGGCGACCCGCCTCACGAGCCTGACCACGGAGGTCTTCACAGGATGAGTACGCAAGCCGATCAGCCCGCCCCGGCGCCACTGATCACCGCCACCGGCCTGACGAAACGGTACGGGCGCTCGGAGGCGCTGCGCGGCGCTTCGGTGGACCTCCACGCCGGCGAGATCCTCGCCGTCACCGGTGCCAGCGGCAGCGGGAAGTCCACGCTGCTCCACTGCCTCGCGGGAATCGTCCGCCCCGACGAGGGTGCGGTCGCCTACGGCTCCGAGCGGCTCGACCGGCTGCCCGAGGCGCGCCTCAGCGAGCTGCGGCGTACCGACTTCGGCGTGGTGTTCCAGTTCGGGCAGCTGATTCCCGAGCTCACCGTGCTCGACAACGTGGCCCTGCCCCTCCTGCTCGCGGGGTCCGCCCGCGCCGAGGCGCAGCAGCGCGCGGACGCCTGGCTGGAACGCTTCGGCGTGCGGGGACAGGCCGAGATGCGGCCCGGCGAGCTGAGCGGCGGACAGAGCCAGCGGGCCGCACTGGCCAGGGCGTTGATCACCGAGCCGAAGGCCGTCTTCGCGGACGAGCCGACCGGCGCCCTCGACTCCCTCGCCGGCGAACAGGTGATGACCGCTCTGGTGCACGCCTGCCGCGAGTCCGGCACCGCGGTACTGCTCATCACGCACGACGCGCAGATCGCGGCGTACGCGGACCGGGAGGTGTGGCTGCGCGACGGCGCCGTCCACTGCGGCGCGACGCGGTTCACCGTCCAGGAGGCCACCCGCCATGAGGTCTGACGCGCGTATCGCCTGGATCCTGACCCGCGGTTCGGACCGCCGTGAGTGGTGGCGGATCGCGCTCACCGCGACGGGCGCCCTGCTCGCCACGGGCCTCGCTCTCGCGGCGGTCACGGTGAGCGCCGTCTCGGGGCAGACGTCCGTCCCGTTCGGAAACGGCCTGCTGAACCGGCCCGGCGAGCGCACCGGTGTGGTGGCGACGCTCCTGCTCCTGCTCGTCCCCGTGTTCGGCTTCCTGGGCCAGTGTGCCCGGATCGGCGCCGTCCACCGCGACCGGCGGATGGCGGGGCTGCGGCTCGCCGGGGCGTCACCCCGGCAGGTGCGGCGCATCGCCGCCCTGGAGTCCGCGCCGGCGTGCCTGGTGGGTGCGGTCGGCGGCTTCGCCGTGTTCGCCGCGGTCCTCGCCGGCTCGGGCCGTACGCCCGCGCCGACGGTCTGGCCGGCCTGCGTGGCGGTCGTGCTCGGCGTGCCGGCGGTCGCCGCGCTGGTGAGTGCGTTCGCGCTGCGCCGGGTGATCGCCTCACCGCTCGGCCTGGTGCGCCGGGTACGGCCGGAGCACGGCCGCCGGACGACGCTCGCGCTCCTGCTTCCGGGGATCGCGGTCGCCGCGGCGGCCCTCCTCGTCCGGACCGGGGAGGGCGGTTCCGGCGCCACGCCGTTCGCGCTGCTGGTGATCTCCCTGGTGCTCCTCGCCTCGGTGGGCGCGCTCTGGGCGGCCGGGGCCTCGGCCGCCTTCCTGGGCCGGCGCCTGACGGCCGGCGCGCGGAGCCCTGCGGTGCTGATCGCCGCGGGCCGCCTCCGGGACGACCCGTGGGCCGCCGCGCGTACCCACTCCGCGCTGCTGCTGGTGACCGTCGTCGGAACGGGCTTCGTGGGGGTACGGGAGGTCATGCTCGCCGATCTGCGCGCGCGGGGCGGCCACACGCCGGCGGACCTCGACTTCTACACCACCGGTCTCGACCTCACCGGGGCAGCCGTCCTGGTGGCCCTGGCCATCGGCCTCTGCGGCCTCGCCGTGGGCGCCGCGGAGTCCCTCGCCACCCGCCGCAGGGGGCTCGCCGCGCAGGCCGCGGCCGGAGTGCCGCACGCGGTGCTGGCCAGGACCCTGCTCCTGGAGACCGCGCTCCCCCTGGCCCCCGCGATGCTGCTGGCGGGCATCGGCGGCATGGCGGTGCACCTCGCGTACGCCACGGTCGTCACCCCGGGCGCCTTCCCGTCGATGCTCCCCCTCCTCGTACCCGTGGGGGTGTACGCCGCCTGCCTGCTGGCCGCCGCGACGTCGCTGCCGCTGCTGCGGCGCGTGGCGCGTCCCGCGGAGCTGCGGTTCACGTAGGGCCGCGCGGCGCTCCGCCCAGCGGCGCTCCCGGGCCACGAAGGCCAGAGGGCTCAGGCGGAGATGCCATCGATCCGGGCCATCGCGTCGTCCGCCCCGAACGGTTGCAGATAGGGCAGCCAGCGGGGGTCGCGGTGGCCCGTGCCGATGATCCGCCAGGCGAGTCCGGTCGGCGGGGCGGGCGGCTGGTGCAGCCGCCAGCCGAGCTCGGGCAGATGCCGGTCGGCCTTGACGTGGTTGCAGCGGCGGCAGGCCGCCACCACGTTCTCCCAGGCGTGCTGTCCGCCGCGGCTGCGCGGAATGACGTGGTCGACGCTGGTCGCCGCGGCGCCGCAGTACATGCAGCGCCCGCCGTCCCTGGCGAAGAGCGCCCGGCGGGTCAGGGGGACGGGCCCCCGGTAGGGGACGCGCACGAACCGCTTCAGGCGGACGACGCTGGGTGCCGGGACGGCACGGGTGGCGCTGTGCATGAAGGCGCCGGACTCCTCGAGGCAAATGGCCTTGTTCTCGAGGACGAGGACGAGCGCGCGGCGGAGCGGTACGACGCCGAGCGGCTCGTACGACGCGTTGAGAACCAGGACATGCGGCACGGTTGATGCCTCCTTGTACGCCGGCGGCGCGTGGCTCGCGCCGGGACGATCCGATCTCAGTCTCCCCTCCGGCCTGGTAGAAGCGCCACCACGTCCGGGTAACGGGCCGGAAGGATTTTCCCTCCGGCCCGTACCGCCCGTACGGCGGGAACGGGCCGGAACAGGCGGTTCAGGGGACCCCGCGGCCACCGCCGCGCCCGATGTGCGATCGGCCACACGCGGGGCTGCCTGCCGGGTCCCCTACCTGCTCCATATCCCCGGGTGAGACGTGTCTCTCCCCGCGATCACGGCAACGGAGCACGTCCGATGCCCCGTTAGTGTGGTTGGTCAGCGCTCGCCCAACCGGAGGTTTCACCGTGTCACTGTCCGCCCTGTTGGCCGCAGCCCAGTCACCCGAGCCGGGTGGCTCGCTGGACGAAGCCGCGAAGCAGGCGGGCAACGCCGCGGGATGGGTGGAGCAGAACTGGTCCACCTGGCTGAACACCGGTCTGCGGATCGTGCTCATCGCCGCCATCGCGATCGTGTTGCGCACCGCGGTCCGCCGTGCTTTGACCAAGCTCATCGAACGCATGAACCGCAGCGCCCAGGCGGTGGAGGGCACTGCTCTGGGCGGTCTGCTGGTCAACGCGGAGCGCCGCCGCCAGCGCTCGGAGGCGATCGGTTCGGTACTCCGTTCGGTGGCCTCGTTCCTGATCCTCGGCACCGCCGCCCTGATGATCCTGGGCGCGTTCCAGATCAATCTGGCCCCCCTGCTGGCCTCGGCCGGGGTCGCCGGGGTGGCGCTCGGCTTCGGTGCCCGCAACCTGGTCACCGACTTCCTCTCCGGTGTCTTCATGATCCTGGAGGACCAGTACGGCGTCGGCGACACCATCGACGCGGGCGTCGCCTCCGGCGAGGTCATCGAAGTCGGCCTGCGGGTCACCAAGCTGCGCGGCGACAACGGCGCGATCTGGTACGTCCGCAACGGCGAGGTGAAGCGGATCGGCAACCTCAGCCAGGGCTGGTCCACCGCGGGCGTCGATGTGCAGGTACGCCCCACGGAGGACCTCGAACAGGTCGGCACCGTCATCACCGAGGCCGCCCAGCAGATGGCCAAGGAGGACCCGTGGACCGAGCGCCTGTGGGGTCCGGTGGAGATCCTGGGCCTGGACACGGTGCTGCTGGACTCGATGACGGTCCGGGTGACCGCCAAGACGATGCCGGGCCAGGCCCTGGGCGTGGAGCGCGAGCTGCGCTGGCGGATCAAGCGCGCCTTCGACCAGGCGGGCATCCGCATGGTCGGCGGCATCCCGGCCCAGCCCGACGAGCCCTCGGCCGCCGACCCGACGGCCTCGATGGCCGCCCCCTCGGCGTACGCCTCGGCCACCTCGCCCCAGTCCCTGGCGGCGACCCCGATCGTGCAGCCCCCGAACATCTCCAAGTAGCACCCGGCCTGCGCCCCTCACCGGTTCCCGGCCGTCCTGCCGCCCTGCGATGAATCCGGGCCAACTCGGTTCGGCGGCGGCCCTGTTGGGAATGCACCCCCGCAGGGCAACCGCGGGACGCAGGGCTGCCACCCGCACCACCGGCCCCCGCCCAGGTAACGCTTTGGTTGCCACAGCCGTGCAGACCATTGACGCCCAGGTGACGCGCGCCCTACGGTCCTCTCACCGAATAGGAAACTTTCCTAACAGAGGGCAGGTGCAGTGATCATGGCCGGAACCACGCCGGGCACCCCCCGCGTTCTGCGGGCCATGAACGACCGGGCCGCCCTCGACCTGCTGCTGGAGCACGGACCCCTCTCGCGGACCAGGATCGGGAAGCTGACGGGCCTCTCGAAGCCCACCGCCTCCCAGCTGCTGGCCCGGCTGGAGGCGGCCGGTCTGGTCGTCGCCACCGGGACCGCGGCCGGGCGGCCGGGGCCCAACGCACAGCTGTACGCCGTCAACGCCTCGGCCGCCCATGTGGCGGGGCTCGATGTGAACGCCCAGCGGATCGTCGCCGCCGTCGCCGATGTGACGGGTGAGACGGTCGGGGAGTTCGAGCTGCCGACCCCGGGCCGGCGCGCCGACAGTGTGGTGCGGCAGGTGGCGGACGCGCTGGACGGGGCGGTCAAGGACGCCGGGCTGACCCGCTCCGACGTGCACCGGCTCGTGATCGGCACGCCGGGCGCCTTCGACCCGGGCACGGGCAGGCTGCGGTACGCCTCGCACCTGCCCGGCTGGCACTCCCCGACCCTGCTGGACGAGCTGGCCGCCTTCCTGCCGATGCCGGTCGAGTACGAGAACGACGTGAACCTCGTCGCGGTGGCCGAACAACGGCTCGGCGCGGCCCGGGGGCACGAGGACTTCGTACTGCTGTGGAACGAGGAGGGGCTCGGCGCCGCCCTCGTCATCAACGGCCGGCTGCACCGGGGCTTCACCGGCGGCGCCGGTGAGGTCGGGTTCCTGCCGGTGCCGGGCGCGCCACTGGTCCGGCAGGTCACCAAGGCCAACTCGGGCGGCTTCCAGGAACTGGCCGGCGCGCAGGTGCTCGCCAGGCTGGCCCGTGAGGTGGGCATCGACGACGCGGCGGTCCGCGGTCCGGGCACCCACCACGAGGTCGCCGCCGGTCTGGTGGGCCAGGCGGCCGAGTCCGTGGAGCGGGGCGAGGGCGGGCCGTACGGCCGGCTGCTCGATCTGTTCGCCACCGGTCTGGCGACCGGCCTCGCCTCCATGCTCGCCGTTCTCGACCCCGAGGTCGTCGTGCTGTCGGGAGAACTGATCTCGCGCGGCGGGGAACCGCTGCGCAGCCGGGTGGCGGCCGAGCTCGCCGAGCTCGCGGCGTCCCGGCCCCGGCTGATCGCCGGTGAGGTGACCCACCGGCCCGTACTGCGCGGCGCGCTGGAGAGCGCGCTCGCCACCACCCGCGACGAAGTGTTCGACACCTCGCGCTGAACCCCTGCGCCATCCCCTGACGTACACCGCCTTCCCTTCCCTGTCCCAACCCTTCATCGGGAGACACCACCATGTCCGGAAACCGCCGGAAGCCGGCCGTCGCACTCGCCGCGACCGCCGCGATAGCCCTGTTCGCCTCCGCCTGTACCGGGCAGAGCAGCGCCGGTGCCAAGGATGATGCGTCCAAGGAGACGACCATCAACTTCTGGCACGGCTGGAGTGCCCCGAACGAGGTCAAGGGAATTCAGGACACGGTCGACGCCTTCGAGAAGGCGCACCCCAACATCCATGTGAAGGTCGTCGGCAACATGACCGACGACAAGATCAACCAGGCGCTCCGCGCGGGCGGTTCCAAGGCTCCGGACGTCGTCTCGTCGTTCACCACGAACAACGTGGGCAAGTTCTGCAAGTCGAAGGCCTTCGTCGACCTCAACCCGTTCCTGAAGAAGGACGGGATCGACGCGGACGCGACCTTCCCGAAGGCGATGAACGAGTACACCCAGTTCGAGGGCGTGCGCTGCACGGTGCCGCTGCTCGGTGACGCGTACGGCCTCTACTACAACAAGGACGCGTTCAAGGCGGCCGGCATCACCAGCCCGCCCAAGACCTGGTCCGAGCTGGCCGCCGACGCGAAGACACTGACGAAGCCGAAGGGCGACTCGTACGAGCAGCTCGGCTTCATGCCGAACTACCACGGCTACGAGACGACCACCGAGCACTACCTCGGTGGCTGGGACCCGTCGTACTTCGACGCGGACGGCAAGTCGAACATCGCCAAGGACCCGGCCTTCGCCGCCATGCTCACCAACCAGAAGAAGCTGGTCGACTCGCTGGGCGGCTATCAGAAGCTGGAGAAGTTCCGTACCGGCTTCGGTGACGAGTGGGGCGCCAAGCACCCGTTCCACACCGGCCAGGTGGCCATGCAGCTGGACGGCGAATGGCGGCTCGGCATGGCCGAGGAGACCAAGCCGGACTTCGAGATCGGCGTCGCCCCGATGCCCGTCGCGGACGACCAGGCCGACACCTACGGCAAGGGCTATCTGACCGGGACCATCGCCGGTATCGCCGCCACCTCGTCCAAGCAGAACGCCGCCTGGGAGCTGGTGAAGTTCATGACCACCGACACCGACGCGGTGGTGAACTTCGCCAACGCCATTCACAACGTGCCGTCCACGCTGGCCGCGCTGAAGTCGCCGAAGCTGAAGTACGACCCGCGCTTCAAGACCTTCCTGGACATCGCCGCCGACCCGAAGAGCACCACCACCCCGCCCTCGGTGAACGGCGGCGCGTACCTGGTGTCCCTGCAGAACCTCGGTTTCGACATCGAGAAGGGCAACCAGAAGGACATCAAGGCGGGTCTGGAAAAGACCGCCGAGGAAATCGACGCCGCGATCGCACAGGCGAAGTAGCACCACGATGAGCACCTACACACTCCGTTCGAAGCGCCGCCGTTCGGCGCTTCGGACGGCGGCCTTCATGTCGCCGTGGCTGATCGGGTTCTGCGTCTTCTTCGCCTACCCGCTGATCTCCACGCTCTATTTCTCCTTCACCAGCTACGACGGTTTCTCGGCACCGGAGTTCAGCGGGCTGAAGAACTGGTCGTTCGTCTTCAACGAGTACCCGCTGTTCTGGCCCGCCCTGCGCAACACGCTGTGGCTGGTCCTGGTCATGGTGACCTGCCGGGTGGTGTTCGGACTCGGCATCGGCATGCTGATCACCAAGATCAAGACGGGCACCGGAGTCTTCCGGACGCTCTTCTACCTGCCGTACCTCGCGCCGCCGGTCGCCGCCACGCTGGGCTTCGTCTTCCTGCTCAACCCGGGCACCGGACCGGTCAACTCGATCCTCGGCGAGCTCGGGCTGCCGACCCCGGGCTGGTTCACCGACGCAGCCTGGTCCAAGCCCGCGCTGACCGCGCTCGCGGTCTGGGGGGTGGGCGACCTGATGGTGATCTTCATGGCCGCGCTCCTGGACGTCCCCAAGGAGCAGTACGAGGCGGCGGAGCTGGACGGGGCGTCCTCGTACCAGCGGTTCCGCTTCGTCACGCTGCCGAACATCTCGCCGATCATCATGTTCGCCGTGGTCACCGGCATCATCCAGACGATGCAGTACTACACCCAGCCACTGGTGGCGGGGAAGGTCGCCTCGGGCGTCATGGGCGGCTCCGGGCAGCAGTTCGAACCGGGCTATCCCGACAAGTCGACACTGACGCTTCCGCAGCTCGTCTACAACCTCGGTTTCCAGCGCTTCGACTACGGCTCCGCCTGTGTGGTCGCGCTCGTTCTCTTCGTCCTCGCCATGGCGTTCACCGCACTGCTGATGCGGCGCCGCAGCGGACTGATCCAGGCAGGTGAGTGACGTGGCGCAGGTTCTCGACACCCCGAAGGCCGACGGCCCGGTGAGTGACCCCGTCACCCCGGCCGAGCGCGTCGCGCGCCGCAAGGCGCTGCTGCACTGGATCGGTGTGCACTCGCTCGGTGTCGCGGCCGCACTCTTCTTCGTGCTGCCGTTCGTCTTCCTCTTCCTCACCTCGCTGATGAGCGACCAGCAGGCACTGACCCGTGACCTGTGGCCGCACCCCTTCGAGTGGAGCAACTACAAGGAGGTGTTCAACACCCCGGGCTTTCTGACCTGGTGGAAGAACACCCTGCTGTACGCGGGCCTGGGCACCGTCCTCACGGTGGTGTCCTCGCTGCCCGTGGCGTACGCGCTCGCCAAGTTCCGCTTCCGCGGCCGGCACCTGTCGCTGATGCTCGTCATCTCGATGATGATGCTGCCGCCGCAGGTCGTCGTCATCCCGATGTACCTGTTCTGGGCCAAGCAGCTGGACATGTCCGGCACGCTCTGGCCGCTGATCATCCCGATGGCGTTCGGCGACGCGTTCTCCATCTTCCTGCTGCGGCAGTTCCTGCTGACCATTCCGAACGAGTACCTCGACGCGGCGAAGGTCGATGGCTGCGGCGAGTTCCGCACCCTGCTCCGCGTCGTGATCCCGATGGCCAAGCCGGGCATCGCCGCCGTTGCCCTCTTCCAGTTCTTCTACGCCTGGAACGACTACTTCGGACCGCAGATCTACGCCTCCGAGAACCCGGCTGCCTGGACGCTGAGTTATGGACTGGAGTCCTTCAAGGGCGCACACCACACCGACTGGAATCTGACCATGGCCGCGACCGTTCTGGTCATGGCCCCTGTGATCGTCGTCTTCTTCTTCGCACAGAAGGCTTTTGTCGAAGGCGTCACACTGACCGGAGTAAAGGGCTGATTCATGAAGCTCGCAGTAGTGGGTGGCGGGTCCACCTACACACCTGAACTGATCGACGGTTTCGCACGGCTGCGGGACACCCTGCCGGTCGAGGAGCTGGTGCTCGTCGACCCGGCGGCCGACCGGCTCGAACTCGTCGGGGGCCTCGCGCGGCGGATCTTCGCCAAGCAGGGCCACCCGGGGCGGATCGTCACCACCTCGGACATCGACGCGGGCGTGGCCGACGCCGACGCGGTGCTCCTCCAGCTCCGCGTCGGCGGCCAGGCCGCCCGTGGCAAGGACGAGACCTGGCCGCTGGAGTGCGGCTGCATCGGCCAGGAGACCACCGGCGCCGGCGGCCTCGCCAAGGCGCTGCGCACCGTCCCGGTCGTCCTGGACATCGCGGAGCGGGTCCGGCGCACCAACCCGAACGCGTGGATCATCGACTTCACCAACCCCGTCGGCATCGTGACCCGGGCGCTGCTCCAGGCCGGTCACAAGGCCGTCGGCCTGTGCAACGTGGCGATCGGCTTCCAGCGCAAGTTCGCCCGGCTGCTCGATGTGACCCCCGGTGAGGTGCATCTCGACCATGTCGGGCTGAACCACCTGACCTGGGAGCTCGGGGTGCGCCTCGGCGGCCCCGAGGGCGAGAACGTGCTGCCGCGGCTGATCGCCGAGCACGGCGACGCGATCGCGGACGACCTGCACATGCCGCGGGCGGTCGTGGACCGCCTCGGCGTCGTCCCCTCGTACTACCTGCGCTACTTCTACGCGCACGACGAGGTCGTGCGGGAGCTCGGCACCAAGCCCTCGCGGGCGGCCGAGGTCGCCGCGATGGAGAAGGAACTGCTCGCCATGTACGGCGACCCGGCGCTGGACGAGAAGCCCGCGCTGCTCGCCAAGCGCGGCGGGGCCTTCTACTCGGAGGCGGCCGTGGACCTGGCGGCCTCCCTGCTGGGCGGCGGCGGCTCCACGCACCAGGTGGTCAACACGTACAACAACGGGACGCTGCCGTTCCTGCCGGACGACGCGGTGATCGAGGTGCAGGCGAAGGTCGACGGGACGGGTGCGACGCCGCTCGCCGTGCCGGAGCTCGACCCGCTCTACGCCGGACTGATCGGCAATGTGACGGCGTACGAGGACCTCGCGCTGGAGGCCGCGCTGCGCGGTGGCCGCGACCGGGTGTTCAAGGCCCTGCTCGCGCACCCCCTGATCGGCCAGTTCGAGTACGCCGAGGCGCTCACCGACAAGCTGATCGCGCACAACCGGGAGCACCTCCCGTGGGCGTGAACAGTTCGGTCCTCGCGATCGATGCGGGGAACAGCAAGACCGATGTGGCACTGATCGGCGCGGACGGCACCGTGCTGTCCACGGCCCGCGGCGGCGGCTTCCAGCCGCCCGTGGTCGGCATCGGCACCGCCGTGGACGCGCTCGGCGCCACGGTGCAGCGGGCACTGAGCACGGCCGGCGTGGGGGTGGAGAGCGTCGCCCATGTGTCGGCCTGTCTCGCCAACGCCGATCTGCCCGTCGAGGAGGAGCAGCTGACCGAGGCCCTGGGTGCCCGCGGCTGGGGCCGCACGGTGGAGGTGCGCAACGACACCTTCGCGATCCTGCGGGCCGGGGTCGACGAGCCGCGCGGCGTGGCCGTCGTGTGCGGCG
This sequence comes from Streptomyces laculatispora, assembly GCF_017353455.1. Taxonomy (GTDB): domain Bacteria; phylum Actinomycetota; class Actinomycetes; order Streptomycetales; family Streptomycetaceae; genus Streptomyces; species Streptomyces laculatispora. The sequence goes on along the minus strand of NZ_JAFMPZ010000479.1, from coordinate 2,751 downwards.
CGGGGATCAACTGCGTCGGCATGGTGCCGGACGGGCGCACCGCGCGCTTCCCGGCCATAGGCCGGATATCCGGTGACTGGGGCGGTGGTTCGGGGCTGGCCGAGGAGGCGATGTGGTTCGCCTCGCGGGCGGAGGACGGCCGCGGTGAGCCGACCGAGCTGGCCCGTACGCTGCCCGGCCACTTCGGGCTCGACTCGATGTACGCGCTGATAGAGGCGCTGCATCTGGGCCGGATCGAGTCGGAACGGCGGCACGAGCTGACGCCGGTGCTCTTCGCGACCGGCGCGGCCGGCGACCCGGTGGCGCGCGGCCTGGTGGACCGGCTGGCGGAGGAGGTCGTGGCCATGGCCGCGGTCGCGCTGTCCCGCCTCGGTCTGCTCGGCGAGCAGGCTCCGGTGGTGCTGGGCGGCAGTGTCCTGGCGGCGCGGCACCCGCAGCTGGACGACCGGATCGCCGAACTCCTCGCGGTACGGGCCCCGAAGGCGGTGGTCCGGGTGGTGAAGGAGTCCCCGGTGCTGGGCGCCGGGCTGCTGGGCCTGGACCACACGGGTGCCGCGCCCGAGGTGCACAGCAGGCTGCGGGCGCAGTACGCCTGACATTCTGTGACATCAGCGGGTATCAGGGGCGTGCCGTAGCCTTCGTGCTGCGGCACGCCCCTTCCGTAAGGGAACCGATCAGCCGCCCCGGACGTGTTCCTGGTGGGGGAGATCGGTTCAACTTCGGGGGACTGCGCCGTCGATCGCCTTGATCGATGGCGCCGGCCTTGATCGAATGCTGTTGACTGCGGTTGATCGTGTTCATGGACCGGTGCGGGATCCAGGCGTTCGTTGTGTGGATGCCGGTCCCTGCGGCCATACTTCTGGCCGGGTACCAGTCCCCCGATCGGCCGGGGGGCGGGCCACCGTCAGTGACCGAGGGGGAGGTCAAGTGACATACCCGCCGAATGTGCGCCCGGCGCCGCCGCAACGTGCGCCGGAGCAGCTGCCCGCGCCCGTACCCGTGCCGTCGCAGCGCAGTGGCCGCACGGTGGTGACCGACCGGCTTCGTGCCGCGGCGACCACCGAACCGGGCCGGCTCCAGATCATCGGGGCCGTACTGGCCCTGCTCGTCGTCGCGTTCGGGGCCGTGACGGCGTTCGAGATCTCCGACCGGGCGGCCTCCGCCGACGACGTGGTCAGGCGCAGCCAGCCGCTCAGCGCGGACGCGGCGGACATCTACCGCTCCCTGGCCGACGCCGACGCCGCGGCGGCGAGCGGCTTCCTGGCCGGTCCGCAGGAACCGCGCGCGGTCCACGACCAGTACGTGGCGGACATCGAGGAGGCCTCCCGGCTGCTGGTGAAGGCCGCGGCCAACACGGACGCCTCGACGAAGTCCGGCCACGAGATCACCACGCTCAACGAGGAACTCCCGCGCTACACCGGGCTGATCGAGCGCGCCCGCGCGAGCAACCGGCAGGGGCTGCCGCTGGGCGGCGCCTATCTCCGGTACGCGAACCAGAAGATGGCGAACGACATGCTCCCGGCCGCCGAGCGGCTGTACACGGCGGAGACCGGCCGGCTCGGCCAGGACTACGACTCCGCACGCACCTGGCCGTTCTTCTCGCTCGGCATCGGTGTGATCGCGCTGGCCGTGCTGTTCTGGGCCCAGCGGCGCAACTTCCGCCGCACGAACCGGGTGCTCAACCACGGCCTGCTGGCCGCGACCGCCGCGTCGGTCGTGGTCCTGCTGTGGCTGGCGGTGGGCCATTCGGTGGCCCGCTCCGATCTGGCCGATGCCAATACCCGCGGGCAGCAGTCCCTGGATGTGCTCAACCGGGCGCGCATCGATTCGCTGAAGGCGCGCGCCAACGAGAACCTCACGGTCGTCGCCCGGGGTGCCGTGCTCACCGCGGACGGCAAGAACGACAAGTACGAGACCGACTACAGCACGGGCATGAAGGCACTCGTCGAAGAGCTGGGCAAGGCCGCGAAGCTCGCCGAGGACACCGGCGACACCGTGGGAAGCGAACCGGTGGCGAAGGCCATCGACGGGGTCACCGAGTGGCAGAGCCGCCACCGGACCGCCCGCAAGACCGACGACAGCGGCGACTACGACACCGCGCTGAAGCAGATCATCGGGTCCGGGGACTCGACCAAGGACTCGACCGGTGAGTCGTTCAACCGGGTGGACAAGGCGCTGCGGCAGGCGCTCGCCCATGAGCAGGACGAATTCACCCGGGCCGCCGAGGACGGGCGCGGCGCGCTGGGCGGTCTGCCGATCGGCGCGGCGGCCCTCGCCGTACTGGGCGCGGTAGCCGCGATCGTCGGGGTCAACCGCAGGCTCTCGGAGTTCCGGTGACAGGGGAAGCGATGACAGGGAAGGACGAGCCCAGGACGGGGCCCGCGGGCCCGCTGCGCAGGCTGCGCGGCTGGGGCGGTGTGACCGCCATGGCCGCGGCCTGCGCGGTGACGGCATCACTGACCCTGCTGCCGCTCTCCCACAGCGGCCAGGACGCCTTCAGCGACGAGGTCGCGGGGCCGGGCGCGGCACGGGGCGTACAGACGCGGGCCGACGACTGCACCGATCCGGACGCCAGCCTGGAGCCCTCCGTCGCGGGCGGCAAGACCATCGGCCGCATCAAGGCGCGCGGAAAGCTGATCGCGGGTGTCGACCAGAACAGCTTCCAGTGGGGCTACCGCAATCCGGAGTCCCGGGATCTCGAAGGCTTCGACATCGATCTGGTGCGGGCCATCGCCCAGGACATCCTGGGCG
>NZ_JAFMPZ010000080.1 GCF_017353455.1 Streptomyces laculatispora | reverse complement strand
GCCCGGGCGATGGCGACGCGCTGCTGCTGGCCGCCGGAGAGCTGCCGGGGGTAGGCCCGCGCCTTGTCGGCGAGGCCGACCCGGCCGAGGAGTTCGTGCGCGGTGGCGGCGGCCCGCGCCCTGGGGCGGCCGAGCGCGGCGACCGGGGCCTCGGTGATGTTCTCCAGGACGGTGAGATGCGGGAAGAGGTGGAAGTTCTGGAAGACGAAGCCGATCCGGGTGCGGCGGCGCAGGACCTCGCGCTCGGGGAGTTCGTAGAGCTTGTCGCCCTTCCTGCGGTAGCCGACGAAGTCACCGCCGACGGTGATCGAGCCGCGGTCCGCCTTCTCCAGGTGGTTGACGGTGCGCAGCAGGGTGGACTTCCCGGAGCCGGAGGGGCCGAGGATCACGGTCACTTCGCCGGGGCGCACGGACAGGTCGATACCGCGCAGCACGTGGAGGGAGCCGAAGCTCTTGTGGACGCCGCGGATCTCCACCATGGCGTCGGCGGGACCCGGGACGCGGTCGGCGGCCGGTTCGCTCTTCGGTGGACGGCTGGTCGTTGTCATGGGGGTCCTCGGGCGGTTCGGATCGGGGTGCGCGGACCGGTCAGCCATCGGTGCCGGTGAGGCCGCGCAGGAAGGTGAGGGCGGCGCGCGCGGTGGCGTCGTTCTGCCGGAAGGCCGGGCCGCCGGTGCGCGGCCGGGTGAAGGCGCCGCTCGTGCGGGCCGCGGTGTTCGGGCCGAGCGCGAAGCGGCGCGGGTGCGGGCGTCCATCGTGGTCCAGGATCCGGCCGTCGCCGGGGTCGACCGCGAGCAGTCCGGTGGCGGTGGCGGCGGCCCCGTCCGCGTGCAGCGCCCGGAGCAGTGTGCTGCGGGTGCGTTCCGGCGAGGGGTCCGGCAGCCGGGCCTCGACCAGGGCGCGGGCCCCGATCCGTTCCCCGGGCACGGTGGCGCTGCCGGCCCGGAAGACGCCGTGGCGCTCGTCGGCCTCGACCGTCGTCCCGGCGCCGAGGAAGCGGACGACTCCGGCCCGGGAGAGCGCGAGCAACTGCCGCAGCCGGGGGCCCGGCGGACCGGAGGCGAGGTAGCTGAAGAAGCCGTGCCACCAGCTCCCGATGTCGCCGAACCGAATCAACTGGCCGTAGGCGCCGAGCAGTCCGAGGAAGACGGCGAGGTCCTCGCTGTGCCCGGGATCGTGCCGTCGGTCGAGGTCGGCGGCGATGTAGCGGCGCGTCGCCTCCTGGAGGGCGTCGTACGAGGGGTGGCGCACCCCGTCCAGCGGGTGGTCGAGCGCCTCGGTGTCGAGCCGGTCGGCGGGGTCGGGGACGGCCGCGGCGATCAGGGCCCGCAGATCGTCACTGCCCGGTTCGGCGGCCGCGTACTTCTCCTCGAAGGCGGCCCGGTCGGCGGTGGTGCGCTCGGGGTGGGCGGTGAAGAGCCGGTGGTAGTGGGCGTACCCGAGCTCTTTGTCGACATGTGGCCAGATGTCGCGGCGGAAGTCGAGCGGTCCCGCCCGGCTGAGCAGCTCCTCCGTACGGTCGGGGCCGAAAAACCGCGGCAGCGGCGGCCGCTCGCCCTGCCAGCCGTATCCGATCTTGGAGTGGTACGGGACACCGCGCCGTGATCCGACATACAGGACGGGCTCCTGGCCGGAGGGCACGTAGGCACCGTTCTCGTACCGTCCGCCGCGGCCCTCGGTGAGCAGCACCATCAGATCGATGAAGGCGAGTCCGAAGCCACGGACGATGACGGGTTCGCCCGCGCGCAGGGCGGTCAGATCACTGTCGGCGGTGAAGTCGGGCGGCAGATGGACGAGACCGTGCCGGTCCGCGAAGGCGGACAGCCTCTGCTGCTCGGTGTCCGGTTCGGCGTCCAGGTGGCCGATGGTGAGGACCACGAGGTCGGCGACGAGCGGTTCGGCGCGGCCCTCCAGCCGGACGCGCTGACGGCCGTCGGGCGGACCGGTGACGCGCAGGGCCCGGCCGCGGTGTTCGTGGACGGTCACCGAGGGCGGGAGGGCGGCCACCGACTGCTCGTACACCCAGCGCAGATAGGCGCCCTGCAGCCGCCGGCTCGGGAAGTCCTGCCCCCTCAACGTCTCGATCTCGGCGCGGAGTCCGGGCTCGGCCGCGTCACCGGACGGCTCGGTCCGCCCCTCGCGCACGTCCGCCGCCCAGGCGTCGAGCGCGGGCCCCGGCCGTACGGGCCCCTCCTGGCGGACGGTGTCGTCGGTGAACATGGTGACGTCCTCGGCCATGGAGTTCATCCACAGCAGCGGCGACTGGTCGTGGCGCCAGATCCGTCCGGCGCCGGGCGGGTACGGGTCGACGAGGTGCAGGTCCAGCGGCCGGTGGCCGTACAGACCGGGGGCGTTGGCGGCGATGCGCTCGACCAGGCCGGTGCCGCGCGGGCCCGCGCCGATGACGACCAGCGACGGCCGGCCGCTCACCGGGCGTCCGCGGTGCCGCGGGCGTAGTGCCGTTCGACGTAGTGCTGGCCGATGCCGAGCAGTGAGGTCACCACGACGTACCAGAGGGTGGCGACCAGCAGCAGCGGGATGACCTGGTAGGTGCGGTGGTACACGAGCTGGACCGAGTACAGCAGGTCCTGCACGGCGATGATGCTGACGATCGAGGTGCCCTTGAGGGTGCCGATCAGCATGTTCCCGGCGGGCGGCACGATGGAGCGCATCGCCTGCGGCAGCACGATCCGGTGCAGCCGCCGCCACGGGCCGAGGCCCAGGGACTGGGCGGCCTCCAGCTGTCCGCGTTCCACCGAGAGGATGCCGCCGCGCACGACCTCCGCCGCGTACGCGGCCTCGTGGAGCGTCAGTCCGATGACGGCGACCGTGACGGGGCCGAGGAGGTTCACCGTGCGGACGCCGAGTATCTCCGGGTAGAGAGCGCCGATGTTGAACCAGAACAGCAGCTGGACCAGGATCGGGGTGGACCTGAAGAGCCAGACGTACCCCCAGCCGACGGCCTGGAGAACGCGGTTGGCGGAGAGTCTGAGGACGGCGAGCAGCGTGCCGAGCGCGAAGCCGAGCACCATGACGAGCGCGGTGAGCCAGAGGGTGAGCCAGAGGCCGCGCAGCACCGCGGTGGTCAGGAAGTAGTCGCCGACGACGTCCCACTGGAAGGCGTCGTTGCGGATGACGGAGTTCAGCGCGAGGGCCAGCAGGGCCAGTACGGCGACGGCCGCGGTCCACTGGCCGGTCCGGCGTACCGGGACGATGCGCAGCCGGCCGGCGTCGTCGTCCTTGAGGGGCGGGGCCGGGAATGCCGGCGGGAGGGTGTCTGTCTGGGCGGACATACGAGGGCTCCGTGGATGCGGTGATCGAACACGGGGCGTGCCCTCGGCACGAACACGACAGCTTGGAACGCGACAGCTCGGAGAACGAGGCGGACCGGGCCCCTCAGCGCGATCCGCCTCCGAGGTAAGCGCTGTTCACAACGGGATGTCAAGCCTGTCCACACTGTGAGCCGTACCCGTGGGGCCAGTTGACGGACCACCGGATGCCTGTTCCACTTGGGCCATGCATTCGCAGAAGTGGCTGGTCAAGCGCTCCCACATCGACTTCGGTCGCGTGTGGTCCTGTTCCTGTTGAGCTGACCCCCTGCGTTTCCGCTTTTCTCCCGCTTCTTCCCGCGCCGTGACCGGCGCCTGAGCGTTTCTCCCTGCGTGCCCTCGCGTACGCGACAGCGCATCACCCTCCCCTCGCACTGAGTCCTCCGACGTCGCAGCACGTCTTCCTCCGCCCCGGCCGTGGGCTGCCTCGCGCTGCCCGGCGCCCGTCCACGGCCGCCGAAACTGGAGAACCTTCCCTGATGCCCCGTACCCGGCACACCGCTGCCTTCGCGCTGATCACCGCGGCCACGCTGGCTCTCACCGCGTGCGGTTCCGGCGATCCGGCGGCCGCCCCCGCCGGCGCGGCCGGTCCCGCCGCCAAGAACGCGATCCCCACGACCGACGTCGTGTCGGGGGTGAAGCGGGACAAGGCCGCGGCCGGCCTGCTGCCGGCCGCCGTCCGCTCCTCCGGAACCCTGAACATCGCCTCCAGCGTCGGCACCCCGCCCGGTGCCACCTACCTGGCGGACGGCAGGACCCTGGCCGGTACCGACATCGACTTCGCGGATGCCGTGGCCAGGGTGCTCGGCCTGAAGCCGAAACGGGAGGTCGCCGCGTTCGAGGCGATCCTGCCCGCGCTCGGCAGCGGGAAGTACGACGTGGGCACCGGAAACTTCGGGGTCACCGACGAGCGCCGCAAGACGATCGACTTCGTCACCTACCTCAACGACGGGCAGGGCTTCGCGGTCCGCGACGACAGCACGTTGAGCAGGGTCACCGCCCTGACCCAGCTCTGCGGGCTGACGGTGGGCACCGCCGCGGGCACCACGTTCGAGGTGACGCTGGAGGAGAACAGGCACCGCTGCTCCGAGGCCGGCGAGAAGCCGTACGACGTGAAGACGTACTCCGACCTGGCCGCGGTCTGGAGCTCACTCCAGCAGGGGCGGACCGACGTCGTGATGTCGACCATCAACGGGCTGCGGTTCGCCGTGAAGCAGCAGGAGGGTGTGCGCTTCCTCAACGAGTTCAAGCGCCTCGATGTCGGCTTCGCGTTCAAGAAGGGCACCGTGCTGGCCCCCGCCTTCCGGGCCGCGGTCAACAGTCTCAGGGCGGACGGCACCTATGACCGGATCCTGAAGAAGTGGGGCATCGGCGAGTCGGCGATCGAGACCTCGCAGATCTCGCCGCCCGAGATCAGGTGACGCCGGCTCAGCAGCCGCAGTCGCAGCCACAGTCGCAGCAGTCACACCCGTCACAGCAATCGCCGCAGTTGCTGCAGCAGTCGCAGCCATCGCAGCAGTCACCGCAGTCGCACTGGCTGCACAGGCCCTCGCGGCGCTGACGGCTCCACGGGTCGTCGAAGGTGCCGCAGCACATCTGGCAGGTGCAGGCGAGACCCGCCCACACCAGGCACCCCACGATGAGCCCGCGCCGGTCGCGCGGGGGCTCCGGCGGCGGCTGCGGCGGGCCGAAGGGGGCCCCGGGCCCCGAGGGGGCGTACGGGTTGCCCGGCGGCGGCCCGAACGCCCCCGTGTGCCGCCCTCCTGACGGATGACCGGCTCCGCCCGGCCCCGTGAGCCCCTCGGTCAGCGGGCCCCCCGACTGATGGGAACAGACGTCCGTGGCGAAGGCCCGGTCCACCGAGCGCCGCAGTTCGTGCGCCAGCAGCACATGCGCCAGTCTGCCGTCGGTGAACTCCGCGTCGCGCAGTGCCAGCCGTACGCCGCGCAGCGCGTCGTCGCACAGCCGCCGGGCCTCGGTGCGCGAGGTGCCGGTCGCGGTGAGCGGGTTCCAGGCGCCCGACGCGGCGTCAGCTTCCTGGTCCTCCACGGCATCCAGCAGATGCGCGAGGCGCCCGAAGAGGCGTCCCGCCTCGGCCAGCGGCTCGGCGTTCCGCGGCTTGCCCGCGAGTACGGCGGTGTGCGCGAAGGCCGCGGCGGTGGCCGTCTCGGTGGGTTCGGTGACCGTCAGCAGCGGGGTGCCGGGACCCGCGAGCAGTTCGATGCCGGTCTGCCGGTCGACGGCATCGACGAGCAACGCCGTGTCGAAACCGAGCTGTGCGCCGGTACGCGCCCCGGCGCGGTCCCAGCCCGCCGCCACCCTGCGGGCCGCCGCCGCCAGCGGGCGCCGCTTCAACAGACCGTCCCGGTCGGCGACATGGTCCCGCACCTTCGCCGACGCCAGCACCAGCGAGACGGCGGCCGCCAGCCTGGCACCCTCACCCCGCGCGACCGGCGCGGTCCGCATGGCGCGCAGCGGACAGGGACCCGCCGTGCGGCGCTGTGCGGGGGTGCGGTCGGTCTGAGCCTCCGTCAGGACCGAGACGATCAGGCCGTCATAGTTCGTGACGATCCGGGCGAATTGCCCGTGGTCGGATCGAAGTGCCAGACAGAGCCCGCAGAGATGGGCCATCCACTCGGCCTTGAGCCCCTCCGACAGCCGATGGGTGCAGGGCCTGACTATTCCGAACACGACGATCCCCCGGGTGCCGTTCAGCCGTGCGCCACGCTCGGGCGAGTGCGCGCCGTGCATCGTACCGAGCGTCCCGTTCACCCGTACGCCCCCCATGTCACCCGTACGGCCCGAGCATCATATTTTCTTTCTTCAGGGCCCTTTTGCAGGAGGAACCTTGACGAATCGCCACATCTTCTGCACCAGTACCGTCACGAACGCCCTGCGCGCCGCCTATCCCCTTGGCGCACGATCCGCATCATGGACGACCATAGGGGCACGAAAGAGATGCGGAACGCCAAGGAACCGCGGTGAGAGGAGGCGTCCATGGGATCGGTGCGCAAGGCGAGTGCCTGGCTGGGCCTCGTAGAGGACAACGACGAGCGGTACTACGACGACGACGAGTACTCCGAGGGTGCACGGACCGGGACCGGACAGGCCTGGGTGACCGATCCGCGCGTGCAGGTGGCGTCCGAGGCGGCCCAGGAGACGGGCCGCCGGATCGCCACCGTGACCCCGGACAGCTTCCGGGACGCCCGGAGCATCGGTGAGCTCTTCCGGGACGGCGTCCCGGTGATCATGAACCTCACCTCCATGGACTCCGCCGACGCCAAGCGCGTGGTGGATTTCGCCGCAGGGCTGATCTTCGGTCTGCGCGGGTCGATCGACCGCGTGGCCACCCGGGTCTTCCTCCTGACCCCCGCGGACACCCAGGTGGTCAGCGGCGAGGCCGCCGGCCGGCAGGCCGACGGCTTCTTCAACCAGAGCTGAGCGGGGCGCTCACCGGATCGGTCCGGCCGCCGTCCTTCACCGGAACGCGTCCAGGCCGGTGAGCGCCTTGCCCAGCACCAGCTGGTGCATCTCCACGGTTCCTTCGTAGGTGAGCACCGACTCCAGATTCGTCGCGTGCCGCATCACCGGGTACTCCAGCGAGATCCCGTTGGCGCCGAGGATCGTGCGCGAGGTGCGGCAGATCTCGATGGCCTCCCGCACGTTGTTCAGCTTTCCGAAGCTGACCTGTTCCGGACGGAGACTGCCCGCGTCCATCCGGCGGCCCAGGTGGTGGGCGAGCAGGATGCCCTTGTGGAGTTCGACGGCCATGTCGGCGAGCTTGGCCTGGGTGAGCTGGAAGCCGCCGATCGGCTTCCCGAACTGCTCACGGGTCCGCGCGTAGTCGACGGCCGCCTCGAAGCTGGCCCGGGCGGCGCCCATGGCTCCCCAGACGATGCCGTAGCGGGCATGGCTGAGACAGCTGAGCGGCCCGCGCAGACCGGTGACGCCGGGCAGCACGGCATCGGCCGGCAGCCGCACCTCGTCGAGGACCAGCTCACTGGTGACCGAGGCGCGCAGGGACCATTTGTGCCTGATCTCGGGTGCGGAGAATCCCGGGGCACCGGCCGGCACGACGAAACCGCGGATACCGGCGCCCGCGGTGCCCTCGTCGGTCTGCGCCCAGACGACGGCGACCCCGGCGACCGAGCCGTTGGTGATCCACATCTTGCGGCCGCTGAGCACCCAGTCCTCGCCGTCACGCCTGGCGTAGGTCCGCATCCCGGCCGGGTCGGAGCCGTGGTCCGGCTCGGTGAGGCCGAAGCAGCCGATGATCTCGCCGGCCGCCATGCCGGGCAGCCACTGCCGCCTCTGCTCCTCGGAGCCGAAGCGGTGGATGGCGTACATGGCGAGGGAGCCCTGCACGGAGACGAGCGAGCGGATTCCGGAGTCGGCGGCTTCGAGCTCCAGGCAGGCCAGCCCGTACTGCACGGCGGTGGCGCCCGCACAGCCGTAGCCCTCCAGGGACATGCCAAGGGCCCCGAGCGAACCGAGTTCGCGGGCCAGTTCGCGGATGCCGGGCAGCTCGCCGTTCTCGTACCACTGGGCGATGTGCGGCAGGACCCGGTCGGCGGCCCAGGCCCGGACGGTGTCGCGGATCGCGAGATCCTCGGCGGCCAGGAGGTCGTCGATGCCGATCGGGTCGCGGGGGTCGAAGGGCGGGAGTTTCGAGGACGGAGCGGTGGACATGAGGATGTGCCTCCGGCGGCTCGCACGGTACTGAGGTCGGTACGGGAACGCCGAAAACTAGCACTGGTAGTTACGGCGCCGTGCTGACGTTACGACTCAGTGTGCCGCGCGTCCAGAGCCGGTCGCCTCGGCGGGCCGCCGCGCGGCGGGGAGCGGAAGCAGCACCTTGGGCCGGTCCGCCACCGGCGCTTCGTGGCCCCGGTGACCGCGGGGATCCTCGTCCTCCCGGGCCTCGGCGGCCTGGCGGCCGTCCATGGATTCGCGGGGTTCGCTGAGCGCCGGCGGGCACTCCATCACCCGCGGCAGCCGCAGCGCGGCGAGCCCCCCGAGCAGCAGCAGAGCGGCGCTGACCAGCAGCGTGATGTGCAGCCCGTCGATGAAGGCGTGCCGGGCCGTGGAGCGCAGCACCTGGCCGAGCGGGCCGCCCAGCTGCGCGGCCACCTGATACGCCTCGCCGAGCGAGTGGGAGGCGGCGGCACCGGCCGAGGCGGGGACGCCCGCTTCGGGGAGCCGCGCGAGGCCCGGGGCGTACGCGGCGTTCATGACACTGCCGAGCAGCGCGATCCCCATGCCGGCGCCCAGCTGGTACGAGGTCTCACCGATCGCGGCCGCCCCGCCGGCCCGGTCCGCGGGGGCCTCGCTGAGCATCGACTCGTACGCGCCGAAGAGGGTGGACTGGAGGCCGAAGCCGAGGGCGACGAAGGACACTGTCAGCAGGCCGGGCCGGTCGTGCTGCCCCATCGCGGTCAGCATCAGCACCGCGGCGGCCGTCAGCACGAAGCCCCAGCCGACCATCCGGCGCGGCCCGATCCGGCGCAGGGTGTGCGAGCCGGTGGCGCCCGCCGCCATCGCGGCGAACGTGAGCGGCAGCAGGCGCAGGCCGGTCTCCAGGGGGCTGAGGCCCAGGACGAGCTGGAGGTACTGGACGGCGATCAGCTCCAGGCCGACCAGGGCCAGCATGGCGAGGACGATGCAGCCCACGGCGGTGGAGAAGGCCGGCCTGGCGAACATCCCCATGTCGATCAGCGGGTGCGTGCGCCGCTTCTGGCGGCGGACGAACGCGACGAGGAGTGCGGCCCCGATCAGCAGGGGCGCGAGCGTGGCCGGTCCGAGGAGTCCCTCACCGGTGCCCGCCCGCTTCACGCCCAGGACCACACCGAGCACACCGGCCGCGGCCATCAGCGCGCCGAGCACGTCCCAGGGGCCGTCGTTGCTGCCCCGGGACTCCGGGAGCAGCAGCCGGCCGATCGGAAGGATCAGGGCCATCAGCGGGATGTTGATCAGGAAGACCGAGCCCCACCAGAAGTGCTCGACGAGGAAGCCGCCGATGACCGGTCCGGTGGCGGCGCCGACCGCGGCGACCGCGGACCACACGCCGATCGCCACGGCCCGCTCGCGCCGGTCCGGGAAGACCTGGCGCAGGATCGACAGGGTGGCCGGCATGATCATCGCGCCGCCGACGCCGAGCAGGGCCCGGGCCGCGATGAGCACGCCCGCGCTGTCGGCCATGGCGGCGACGGCGGAGGCGACCCCGAAGAGCGCGTAGCCGAGCAGCAGGATGCGCCGCCGCCCGACCCGGTCACCGAGAGTGCCGAAGAGGATCAGCAGTGAGGCGCAGACCAGCGGATACGCGTCCACGATCCACAGCAGGCCGACGGCGCTGGGCCGCAGGTCCTCGGTGACGGCGGGGACGGCGACGTGCAGCACGGTCGCGTCGAGTGCCACGAGCAGCAGACTGAGGCAGAGGACGACCAGGACGACCCATCGATTGGCACCGTCGGCGGCTGCGCGCAGGCGGGTTCGGGCTGCGGTCGTCCCGGACATGCATCTACCTCCCAAAAGGTCCCTCGCGCTCGGCAGGCCCCCCGGGGATTCAGCGTCCGCTGTCCCTCCGGGCCCGGCATCGACGGGCGAGTGATGCGTCAGCGTACGCGAGTTCGGCAGGGCTACACGTGGCCCATCTCATACCGCCGACAGCCTCCGAGTGTGGTGTACGCCACTGCTTCCCGTCGGCAGGGCCCGCCCGGAGACCCCTGATGACCTGCGGAGACCGACCGTTCGGCGGCGCGTACGCCGGGCTCCGGGGGCGTCGCGGACCGCTCGCCGGACGGCGGGTGAAGTCGTCGAGTAACCGGACGGGCACCGTCCGTTCGACTCCCCGAAAGCTCCCGTTAAATGCACTTCGGCATCCCGTGCGCTTTTCCGTCAATATCCAAAAACCCTTCCGACACAACCGCCGAAGAAAGAGAACGGAAGGAATCCGGGATTCTTCGGAGGCTCAGGAAATCCAGCCGCGCTGAGACATAGTCCACATCACATCGTCATCACAAAGCGGCCGGATCGACCAAGTCACCCACTCACTCGCTGTAACGTCGATTGGGTGCGTACCGACATCTTTGCCCGCCTGGACCGGGAGCCGGAACCGCCGAAGATAGAGACACCGCGGATGAGCCGTCACCGCATCGCTCTCTTCGGCGGGACGTTGGCGTTCTATCTCGCCATCGTCATTGCCGTGCTCATGTCGTCCTGGCTGGTGACCCTGGACTGGAAGGTCATGCTCTTCCGGCCGTACCAGCAGTGGCCCGGGATCCATGCCTTCCTCGACTACTACGTCGTACTCGGTCAGCGCGGGCCCACGGCCGTCATGGTCGCCTGCTGGCTCGGCTGGCGCTCCTGGCGGCAGCACACCCTGCGCCCGCTGCTGACGCTGGGCGCCTCACTGCTGCTGCTCAACGCGACGGTGGGGGCGGTCAAGTACGGCCTCGGCCGGCTCGGCCCGCACTACGCGACGCAGATCGGCTCGGCCGAACTCTTCGCCGGCGGCGATATATTTCCGTCCGGGCACACCGCCAACGCGGTTGTGACCTGGGGAATCCTTGCCTACCTGGCCGCCACCCCGCGAGCCAGGCGCTATCTGTCGGCGATGTCCGCTGTCGTGTCGCTCGGGGTCGGCCTGACGACCGTCTACCTGGGTACGCACTGGCTCAGCGATGTGGTGCTCGGCTGGGCGGCGGGTCTGCTGATCCTGCTCGGCCTGCCGTGGGTCGAGCCGCTGATCACCCGGGCCGAGGACTGGATCTTCGCCGCCCGCGAGCGGCTGAGTGCCCACAGCAGGCTCGTACCTGCCCCGCCCGTCGCAGCGGGCGGTCCCCGGCCGGTCCCGGCCGGGCAGCCGGCCATGGGCGGGACCGCGGCCCAGAGCCCGGTCCGCGAACCGGTCGGCGCGGGCAGCCGCCAGGCGGCGGTGGCCACGGCCGCGGGCAGCCGTCCGCGCGCCCACACCGCACCTCCCGCGCACCAGGTCCACGCGGTGCGCTCGGAACGCACCCCGGTCACCCCGGCCGGCAGCCGCCGCCCGCCGCACGCGGACCGCACACCGCGCGGCGGCACGGCGCCGGCCCGGCCGGTGGCGGGCGGCTGACCCCTACGAGTGGCGGGGCCGTACGCACAGCCACTCCCCCGCACGGGTGAAGGCCCCGACTCCGGTCGGGGCCTTCACCCATGCGGCCGGGAAGCGTCCGCGCCGGTCCGGGGCGGGCCGGGGCCTCACCCAGGGCCGGCACCGGGCCGTACGGGGCCGTACCGGGGCCTCAGCCGATCCAGCAGCGCTTCACGGCGCCGCCGTCGACCTCGAAGTTGATCCGGCCGCCCCGGAACTCCATGGTGATGACGGTGCCCGGCGGCAGGGCTCTGACCGTGGTCCAGCCACGCTTGCGGGCCCGCTGTTCGGCGGTCTCGGCAGTGAGGCCGACATACGTGCCGGGTGAGTCGTCGGGCTGGGCGGAAGGAGTCGGTATGGGTGCCATGCCTCTCACCGTAGGCGGCCCCGGACGACGGTGGTAGCCGGGGCGCCGACCGGTCGCACGGCATCCTCACGTCCCTCACCGGTCACGCTTGTGTCACAGGATCACCACACGTGTTCCGGCTGCGCTCCCTCACCCGAACGGGCGATTCACAACCGGACGCACAGTAATCGCACTGGTCCGAAAATGATCAACAGGGAGGGCCGGAAAGCGGGTCGGATATTCGCTGCCGGGCGGCATCGATTTCCCTCCGGAATATCCTCCCGTAAGCAAGAGGACCGTCGGGAATTCATCCTTCCTTATCGCACCCTTATCTCATGCTCACAATATCCACACCATCGGACCGGCTCGTCCGTACGGTTCTGCCCGTATAGCGGACGACCCGAATCACCCGCTTTCCGGCATCGGAGCAGCCGCTGCCGGCACCGCCACCCGAGGACGGCACGGGCGCCGTTGCCCCCCTGCGGGCGCCGCTTCGTCCACCGGCAACGGCCGCATCCCACGCTCCGCGATTTCCTGACTTGTCCGTGTATCGCCGAACCGGCCGGCTCCCCGGTTCGATTCCGTTCGCCTTCTCGCGTGACCCCGGCAGCAGCTCACCCGTTGTCTTCTTCATGAGCCGGGAACCGCCCGGCGCACGTACCGAGTTCGAGGAGCCACCCGTGCCGCGCATGCTCGACGTCAGCGAGGACGTACGCGCCGAGATCGGCGACGCCGAAGCCGACCGGCTGCTCGTCGGCGACAACGCCCCCGGCAGCTACGACTGCACCTCCTGCCGCACCCCCGGCGACTCCGAGCTGGAACGCACCAGCACGGTGCTGTTCGTCGGCGACGAGACCGCGGTCCTCGCCTTCGCCCACGCGACCTGCATCCCCTCCCAGGTCGTCCAGGTCGCCGAGGAGCAGTTGCAGGGAGCCGTGCGCAGCATCACCGGAAACGAACAGGAGGCCGAGGACCGGCTGGGCCCCGAGCAGGCCGTGCTGGGGATCACCAGCGGTCTCGTCCTGATCGACGACGAGCTCCACCCGGCCCTGGTCGTCGAACCGACCGGGCCGATCGCCCGGCCCGGCACGGACGGCAGCGGCGGCGACGAGTTCCTGCAGCTGCTGCTGGAGCAGGGCTTCCACCCGGTCCAGCGGATGGATCAGGTCCCCGAGGTGCTGCACGGCTGGTCGATCCTGCTCGCCATGGGACAGCTGCACGCGGTGCTCCAGCCGGGCACCGGCGGTGGCGCCCCGGTGGCCTGGTGGCAGGCCCACGCGCCCCTCCAGGTGACCGAGGGCTGGCGGACCGCGGCCAACAAGTCGCAGACCGTGCTCCTCTACGCCGCCCCGGCCGGTTCGATCGGCCAGCAGCCCCGCGAGGACCTGCTGCGCGATGCGCTGGAGAAGGCCTCGGCGGGCGGAATCCTGGTCGCGGCGGCGATGCCGCTGGCCGGTACCTGATCGTGTCCGCGCACCCCGGGCTCCCTTGGCGAACAGCTATTTCTCCGGCGGGCCCGCATCCGACGGGCGGTGGGGTCGTTGGCACATACGTGCACTCATACGACCCCTCCCACCAGCGTCCGAGCCCGATCCCTGCCATGCGTCCCGCGCAGGACCCATCGGGTGGCCCGTCCCGCACCCCGATCTACGACGCGCTGTACTCCGAGTACCGCCGGTCGTTCAGGGCGTTGCCGGGTGACCGGAGCGGGGAGGAGAGCCTGGGGCTTCCGAGTTTCGGCAGCGGGTTCTTCGGCTCCCGCGCCCCGCTGAGCGGCCACTCGGCTCACGGCGGAGCGGGTGCGTCCGGTGGAACGGGCGGGGCCGCCGGGCACGGCAGCGGCAGCCCCGGTACGCACACCGGGAGTCTCGGCTCCTGGAAGCGGGTGGGGCGGCACGCGGGCCGGGTCCAGGCCGCGCTGCCGCCGGGCTCCCGCGGAGCCTGACCGCACGACGGAGCCCCGGACCACTCGTTCTCCGAGTGGTCCGGGGCTCCGTCGTGTCCGGGGCTCCGTGAAGCCCGGAGCGCGGTCCGGGCGCTCGTGCGCCGGGACCGCGTCATCTGCTGCCTACTTGTTGCGGCCGCGCTTCTCGCGGACCCGCACCGAGATGTGGATCGGAGTGCCCTCGAAGCCGAACTCCTCGCGCAGCCGGCGCTCGACGAAGCGCCGGTAGCCGTGCTCCAGGAAGCCCGAGGCGAAGAGCACGAACCGCGGCGGCTTGGTGCCCGCCTGGGTGCCGAAGAGGATACGGGGCTGCTTGCCGCCGCGGATCGGGTGCGGGTGGGAGGCGACGATCTCGCCGAGGAACGCGTTCAGCCGGCCCGTCGGAACACGGGTCTCCCAGCCGTCCAGCGCGGTCTCGATCGCCGGGACCAGCTTCTCCATGTGGCGGCCGGTGAGGGCCGAGACATTGACCCGCGGGGCCCACGCGACCTGCGCCAGCTCCGTCTCGATCTCGCGCTCCAGGTAGTAGCGGCGCTCTTCGTCGAGGGTGTCCCACTTGTTGAAGGCGACGACGATCGCACGGCCGGCCTCGACGGCCATGGTCACGATGCGCTGGTCCTGGACGCTGATCGACTCACTGGAGTCGATCAGGATCACGGCGACCTCGGCCTTCTCCACGGCGGCCGCGGTACGCAGCGAGGCGTAGTAGTCCGCGCCCTCCTGGAGGTGGACCCGGCGCCGGATACCGGCCGTGTCGATGAACTTCCAGGTGATGCCGCCGAGCGTGATCAGCTCGTCGACCGGGTCACGGGTGGTGCCGGCCTGCTCGTTGACGACGACCCGGTCCTCGTTGGCCACCTTGTTCAGCAGCGAGGACTTGCCGACGTTGGGACGGCCGATCAGCGCGATGCGGCGCGGGCCGCCGACGGCGGTGCCGAACGACTGCGCGGGCGCCTCGGGGAGCGCCTCCAGGACAGCGTCCAGCATGTCGCCGGTGCCGCGGCCGTGCAGCGAGGAGACCGGGTGCGGCTGGCCGAGGCCGAGCGACCAGAGCGCGGTGGCGTCCGCCTCGCCGCTCTGTCCGTCGACCTTGTTGGCGCAGAGCACGACGGGCTTGCCGGACCGGCGCAGCAGCTTGACGACGGCCTCGTCGGTGTCGGTGGCACCGACGGTGGAGTCGACGACGAAGACGACCGCGTCGGCCATCTCGATCGCGTACTCGGCCTGTGCGGCGACGGAGGCGTCCAGCCCCAGCACGTCCTGCTCCCAGCCGCCGGTGTCGACGACCTTGAAGCGGCGGCCCGCCCATTCGGCCTCGTAGCTGACGCGGTCACGGGTGACGCCGGGCTTGTCCTGGACGACGGCCTCACGACGGCCGATGATCCGGTTCACCAGCGTCGACTTGCCGACGTTGGGGCGGCCGACGACGGCGAGAGCGGGAAGCGGTCCGTGACCGGCCTCACCGATGGCGCCCTCGACGTCCTCGGGGTCGAACCCCTCCTGCGCGGCGAGCTCCATGAACTCCGCGTACTCGGCATCGCCAAGCGCTCCGTGCTCGTGGTCCGAGCCGCCGGAGTGAATCTGGTCGTTCATGAAGTCCGTTCCTCTTTGCATCATCATCGATGGACCACGCAGCACGCGGTCCACTACTCAAGTCTTACTCAGCACGCCCGGTGAGGCGTCTGGCCTGCTCCAGGTGGCCGGTCAGCCGTCCCTGGATGCGCAACGTCGCCTCGTCCAGCGCCTTGCGCGTGCGTCGTACGCTGCCGCCCCTGTCCGAGCTCCGCGCACCTTCTTGCGCTTCGAACGCCTCCCCGAAGACGACATCGACGCGGCTGCGCAGCGGCGGCAGAGCCGATATCAGCCGTCCGCGCCGCTCGGTGCTTCCCAGGACCGCCACGGGCACGATCGGCGCCCCGCTGCGTACCGCGAAGTACGCGAGCCCGGCGCGCAGCGAGGCGAAGTCTCCTTCGCCCCTGGTGCCCTCGGGGAAGATCCCGAGCACCCCACCGTCCCCCAGCACGCCGAGGGCGTGGGTGATGGCGGTGCGGTCGGCGGTCGTCCGGTCCACCTTCAGCTGTCCGATTCCGCGCAGGAACGGGTCGAGGGGGCCGACGAACGCCTCTTTCTTGATCAGGAAGTGGACGGGCCGGGGCGCGGTGCCCATCAGCATCGGACCGTCGACGTTGTGCGAGTGGTTCACCGCGAGTATGACGGGTCCCGAGGCGGGGACCCGCCACGCGCCGAGCACTCGGGGCCTGAACAGCCCGTACATCAGCCCGATCCCGATGCCGCGCCCGACCGCCGCTCCGCGCAGGGTGGGCGCGCCCGTGGCTGGGCTCACTTCGCGGCCTGCTTCTCCCCGACGAGGGTGACGACGCACTCGATGACCTGCTGGAGGGTCAGCTCGGTGGTGTCCACCTCCACGGCGTCGTCCGCCTTGGCGAGCGGAGAGGTCTTGCGGCCGGAGTCCGCGGCGTCGCGCTTGATCAGCGCCTCCTTGGTGGCGGCGAGATCGGAGCCCTTCACCTCTCCGCTGCGGCGGGCGGCACGCGCCTCCGGCGAAGCGGTCAGGAAGATCTTGATGTCGGCGTCGGGCAGCACGGTCGTGCCGATGTCCCGGCCCTCGACCACGATGCCCTTCTCCGCGCTCTCGGCGATGGTGCGCTGCAGCTCGGTGATCCGGGTGCGCACCTCGGGGACGGCGCTGACGGCGCTGACCTTGGAGGTGACCTCCTGCGTACGGATCGGGCCGGAGGCGTCCTCACCGTCGACGGTGATCGTCGGGCCGGTGGGGTCGGTGCCGGAGACGATGACGGGCTTGGCGGCCGCGGTGGCCACCTCCATCGCGTCCTGCACGTCGATGCCGTTGTTCAGCATCCACCAGGTGATCGCCCGGTACTGGGCACCGGTGTCCAGATAGCTCAGGCCGAGCTGGGTGGCGACGGCCTTGGACGTGCTGGACTTGCCGGTGCCGGAGGGCCCGTCGATGGCGACGATCACTGCGGCCGGGGCGGTCCGGGCGGCGGCGCTTACGGTTTCCACGGTGGTGGACACCTTCCTGGTACACGGGGTGGGC
>NZ_JAFMPZ010000079.1 GCF_017353455.1 Streptomyces laculatispora | reverse complement strand
GAGACCGGCCCGGATCACGAGAAGACCTTTACTGCTGCTGCTCGCGTCGGTGGTGTCTCGTACGGCACCGGCACCGGGCGTAGCAAGAAGGAAGCGGAGCAACAGGCGGCAGAATCCGCCTGGCGCGAGATCAGCGCCGCCGCGGAGGCGCGGGAGGCTGTGGCCAAGGAGGCCGCCGCCGACGGAGGGGCCGCCGACACCCCTGCCGACCCGCCGCCGTCCACGGACGTCGCTCCTGCCTGACCCGAGAACCCCCCCGGTGCCCTGTGCACCGGGGGGGTTCTCGGGTCAGGCAGGAGCGACGTCCGTGGACGGCGGCGGGTCGGCAGGGGTGTCGGCGGCCCCTCCGTCGGCGGCGGCCTCCTTGGCCACAGCCTCCCGCGCCTCCGCGGCGGCGCTGATCTCGCGCCAGGCGGATTCTGCCGCCTGTTGCTCCGCTTCCTTCTTGCTACGGCCGGTGCCGGTGCCGTACGAGACACCACCGACGCGAGCAGCAGCAGTAAAGGTCTTCTCGTGATCCGGGCCGGTCTCCGTGACGAGGTACTCGGGAACCCCGAGGCTCTCGCTCGCGGTGAGCTCCTGGAGACTGGTCTTCCAGTCCAGGCCGGCGCCGAGGTTGGAGGACCTGTCGATCAGCGGGTCGAAGAGCCGGTGGACCAGCTCCGAGGCCGCGCCGAGGCCCTGATCGAGATAGACCGCACCGAGCACCGCTTCCAGGGTGTCGGCGAGGATGGACGCCTTGTCCCGGCCACCCGTGCCCTCTTCACCGCGGCCGAGCCGGATGAAGGAGCCGAGTTCGAGGCCGCGGCCCACTTCCGCAAGCGCACGCGAGTTGACCACCGCGGCCCGCAATTTGGCCAGCTGGCCTTCAGGCAGGTCGGGGTGAGTGCGGTACAGCGTGTCCGTGACCACCAGTCCGAGCACCGAATCCCCGAGGAATTCGAGCCGCTCGTTGGTGGGCAGACCGCCGTTCTCGTACGCGTACGAACGATGGGTCAGCGCACGCACCAGAAGGGCGGACTCGAGGTGGTACCCGAGCCGCCCTTCCAGAAGCGTGTGGGACGAGGCTGTGTTGACGTTGTCTGCCTGCTTCTTGGCGTGGGACAACTCAGACATCGGGCCTCTCACCAGCCGCTCAGACCTCGAGGACCTGGCGCTTGTTGTACGTGCCGCAGCTGGGGCACGCAATGTGCTGCAGCTTCGGCTCCTGGCAACGCTCGCACGAAACCAGGGTGGGGACCGCAGCCTTCCACTGCGACCGGCGGTGGCGCGTGTTGCTGCGCGACATCTTCCGCTTCGGAACAGCCACGGCTACTTCTCCTGCTTCTCGTCGACGCCAGGTTCGGCGCCGCCCATGTTGTCCTTCTCGCCGTCCTGAACGGTCTCGGCGAGTCCCTGCAATGCCGCCCAACGAATGTCGAGGGCTTCGTGGTGGTGACCGGGGTTCTCGTCCAGCCTGACTCCGCATTCGGAGCACAGACCGGCGCAGGTCTCCCGGCACACCGGCTGCATCGGCAGTGCGAGCACCACCGCATCACGCAGCACTGACTCGAGGTCGAACAAGCCGTCCTCAAGGAAGAACCTGTCCTCGTCGTCCTCGGCGTCGTCGACCGGGTCCGCCGTCTTGCTGCGGTTCCGGTCATCGGCGTCAGGGTACGAGAACATCTCCTGGAAGTCCGCCTCGACCTCAAGGCTCAGCGGCTCCAGACACCTTACGCACTCCCCCTCGGCCGATGCACGGGCGGTGCCTGTGACAAGCACACCTTCCATGACCGATTCGAGGCGGACATCCAGCTCCACGGGTGCGCCTTCCGGCACACCGACGACTCCGTCGATACCGAAGTCCTTGGGGGCGTCCACCGAGCGGGTCAGCCGCTTCAGGGCACCTGGACGCCGACCCAGCTCGTGCGTATCGAACACGAGAGGGTTTCGGTGGTCGAGGTGGCCGTTCAGGGCTTTTCCTGCTTTCGAAATCATGCGCATCACGTGTGGTGGAGAGGGCCGACCGGCTCCGGAGTCGAAGCGGGCAGCCTGGATCGCGGAATACGCGCGACCGAAGAACCAGGATACTTGACGCGCCGCCCAGCTCCCAATCCGGCCCTGATCCGCCCCCTGAGCGGCTCCCCGACCGGCCCCCGGCCGGTCAGCGCTCCTGTTCGTACCGGCGGAGCTGCTCCAGGTCGATCATGCTCGTGTCGAACAGGCTGGTCTCGTCCAAGGCGCCCTCACCCTGCTGCTGGAGGGGCTGCTGGGCCTGGACGGGCTGCTGCTGCCAGGCGTCGTAGCCCTGGGCGGGCTGCTGGACCTGATTCTGGTCGTAGGCCTGCTGCTGGTACCCGGCGTAGGGGTCCGGCTGCTGCTGGTAGCCGTACACGTCCTGCTGCGGCTGGTCCTGGTACGCGTACGTCTGCGCGTACTGCGGCTCCGCCTGTGCGGGGAAGTGCGGATCAACCTGCGGGGGCAGCTGCCGGGGCACCTGCTGCGGTTGCGGCGCGGCCGTCTCGGCCAGTCCCGCCCAGTGGTCCTCGTCGCTGGTGTGGCCCTGGCTGCCCGCGGCGTCCTGGGCGGCCATGTGCGCACCGAGGTCGTCGGTGGCGACCCGGCCGTGCAGTTTCTGCCGGCCCCGGCCCACCGCCTCCAGGGTCTTGGCGAGCACCGCCTCGAAGGCACCGAGCTTGGTGTCCACGTACTCGTCGGCCCGGCGCTGGAGCGTGGCCGGGTCGGCGCTGCGCTCGGGGGCCTCGGCGAAGTCCGGGTCCTCGTAGCCCTGCTCGTCGAAGCCCTCGCCGCGGCCGAGGAGCTTCTCGCGGCCCCGGTCGACGGAACCGATGGTCTTGGTGAGGACGACCTCGAAGTTGGCGAGTTTACTGTCGACGTACTCGTCGGCCTCGCCCCGGATCTCCTCGGCGTCCTTGCGGGCCTCACCGAGGATCCGGTCGGCCTCGGCCTGGGACCGGCGGGCGATCTCGGTGTCGGAGATCAGCGAGCCGCGCTCGGCGTGGGCGGTCTCGATGATCCGCCCGGCCTCCTGTCGGGCCTGCTCGACGAGCTGCTCCCGGCCGCCGATGAGCTCCTGCGCGTGCGCCAGGGAGCCGGGCAGGGCCTGGCGCACCTCTTCGAGCATCGCGAGCAGTTCGGCGCGGTTGACCACGCAGGACGCCGACATGGGCATCGACCGGGCGCTCCCGACCGCTTCGACGATCTCGTCGAGCTTCTTCTGCACGTCCACCGTGTGCTCGCCACTCTCTACTGCCGATTGGAGACGGACGGGACGACTGTACGGCCAGTCGGCGCCCGCCCGACACCTGGTGACGGGCTGTCAGTGCCTCACCGCTGGGTGAGGCGCTCCGTCAGGGCCTCCTGGACCAGTGGCGGCAGCAGGTGCGAGACGTCGCCGCCCCAGGTCGCCACCTCCTTGACCAGGGAGGACGACAGGAAACTGTAGGTCGGATTGGTCGGCACGAAGAGCGTTTCGACACCTGAGAGCCCGTTGTTCATCTGGGCCATCTGAAGTTCGTAGTCGAAGTCGCTGACGGCCCGCAGGCCCTTCACGATCGCCGGGATGTCGCGCTGCTTGCAGAAGTCGACCAGCAGCCCGTGGAAGGCCTCGACCTGGACGTTGCCGAAGTCCGCGGTGACCTGGCGGATCATCTCGATCCGCTCGTCGACCGTGAACAGACCCTTCTTGGACTGGTTGATCATCACCGCGACATGTACGACGTCGTACAGTTTCGAGGCGCGGCCGATGATGTCGAGATGTCCATTGGTGATGGGGTCGAACGACCCCGGGCAGACGGCGCGGCGCAACTTGATTCCCTCGCTCTCCGGTCCGGTCATCGTGCGTCTTCGCACGTAGCGGCGGCGCGACCGTACCAAAGCGTTCCCTCGCCGTAGCGACGGGCCCGCAATGGCTCGAAACCCTTGGGCCAGCTGAATTCTCCGCCTCTGGTGCTGCGCTCCACGGTGACGAGCGCATCGGCCGAGAGCCACCCCTGGGCACGGAGTGTGAGCAGAATCTCGCCAAGATCGTCGTCGGTGACGGCGTACGGCGGGTCCAGGAACACCACGTCGTACGGCTCCGCGGGCGCCGGTCCCGTCACGATCTGTTCGGCTTTGCCTGCCCGGACCTCGGCGCCCGGCAGGCCCAGGGTGCGGACGTTGTCCCGGACGGTCCGGACGGCCTTGGCATCGGCCTCGACGAGCAGGGCGTGGACCGCGCCCCGGGAGAGCGCTTCGAGGCCGACGGCTCCCGAGCCCGCGTACAGATCGGCGATCCGGATGCCGTCGAGGGTGCCGAGAAGCGCCTGCCAGGTGGAGAACAGGCCCTCGCGCGCGCGGTCGGAGGTGGGGCGGGTGCCGGTTCCGGGCGGGACGGCCAGGCGGCGTCCGCCGGCCGAGCCGGCGATCACGCGGGTCATGGGTGTCTGATCCTCGGGTCGGGGCGGCGCGCAGGGTGCTGCGGGCGCCGTGCCACCCACGATATGGCGTCGGGGGGACCGGGGCTCCCGCAGTGCCCGCACCCCGTGCCTCACCCCTTGTCGAGGTACTCCTCGCGCTCCTTGTCGAGCAGCGCGTCCAGCACGAGGCGCAGCTCCGGCAGGTGCTCCAGGTCCGGGTCCGCGGCGACGACCGTGACGGCCTCCTCGCGGGCGGCCGCGATGACCTCCTCGTCGTCGATGACGCTGAGCACTCGCAGCGAGGAGCGGACCCCGGACTGGGCCTGGCCCAGGACGTCGCCCTCGCGGCGCTCCTCCAGGTCGATCCGGGACAGCTCGAATCCGTCGAGGGTGGAGGCGACGGCGGAGAGCCGGGCGCGGGCGGGGCTCGCCTCGTGGGCCTCGCTGACCAGCAGGCAGAGTCCGGGGGCGGAGCCGCGGCCGACCCGGCCGCGCAGCTGGTGGAGCTGGGAGACGCCGAACCGGTCGGCGTCCATGATCACCATCGCGGTGGCGTTGGGGACGTTGACCCCGACCTCGATGACCGTGGTGGCCACCAGGACGTCGACCTGGCCGGCGGCGAAGCGGCGCATCACGTCGTCCTTGTCGTCGGGGTGCATCCTGCCGTGCAGCACCTCGATGCGCAGACCGGTCAGCGGCCCCTTGGCCAGTTGTTCGGCGATGTCCAGGACGGCGAGCGGCGGGCGCTTGTCCGCCTCGTCCTCGGCTGCCTTCTTCCCCTTCTTCCCGGCCGCCTCGTCCTCGTCGTCACCGATCCGGGGGCAGACCACGTACGCCTGGTGCCCGTTCTCCGCCTCCTCGCGGACCCGTTCCCAGGCGCGGCTGAGGAAGTGCGGTTTGTCCTTGGCGGGGACGACATGGCTGGCGATCGGCGAACGGCCGGCCGGCAGCTGATCCAGGACGGAGGTCTCCAGGTCGCCGAAGACGGTCATGGCGACCGTGCGGGGGATGGGGGTGGCGGTCATGACGAGCAGATGCGGCGGCTGCTTCCCCTTGGAGCGCAGGGCGTCGCGCTGCTCGACCCCGAAGCGGTGCTGCTCGTCGACGACGACCAGCCCCAGCTCGTGGAACTTCACCTTGTCCTCGATCAGCGCATGGGTGCCGATCACGATCCCGGCCTCGCCGGTGACCAGGTCCAGGAGCGCCTGGCGGCGGGCGGCCATGCCCATGGAACCGGTGAGCAGGACCACCTTGGTCCCCCGCTCGGACCCGCCGAGCATTCCGCCCTCGGCCAGCTCCCCCATCATCTCGGTGATCGACCGGTGGTGCTGCTGGGCGAGCACCTCGGTGGGCGCGAGCATGGCGGCCTGCCCGCCGGCGTCGACGGTGGTGAGCATGGCGCGCAGCGCGACCATGGTCTTCCCGCTGCCGACCTCGCCCTGGAGCAGCCGGTGCATCGGGTGCTCGGTCGCCAGATCATCGAAGATCTCCTTGGAGACCTTGAGCTGGCCGTCGGTGAGGGTGAAGGGCAGTGTGGCGTCGAAGGCGTCGAGCAGCCCGCCGGGGACGGGCCGGCGGGCGACGGCGGGCAGCTGGGTGTCCGCGTACCTGCGGCGGGCCAGCGCGACCTGGAGGACGAAGGCCTCGTCCCACTTGAGCCGGTCCCTGGCCGCCGCGACATCGGCCTTGGTCTGCGGCCGGTGGATCTTCAGCAGCGCCTCGGGCAGCGCGGTGAACCCGCGGCCCTCGCGCAGCGCGGGCGGCAGCGGGTCGACGGCTTCCTGGGCGCTCGGCAGCACCGCGTCGACCGCCTTGGCGATCCGCCAGGAGTCGAGCTGCTTGCAGGCCGGGTAGATCGGCAGCAGCCGGCCGGCGAAGGCGTCCACGGCCTCGGTCGCCCCGGCCTCGTCGGTGGACTCCGCGTCGAGCAGTTGGTACGTGGGGTGGGCCAGCTGCATCTTGCGGTTGAAGACGGAGACCTTGCCGGCGAACATGGCGCGCCGGCCCGGCAGCAGATCCTTGTGCGGCTTGTGGACGCCGTGGCCGAAGAAGACCAGCTGGAGCCTGCCGTGGCCGTCGGTGAGGGTCACTTCGAGGCGCTTGCCCCGGCCGTTGTTGAACACCATGACGCGGGCGTCGGCGACCTGGGCGACGACCGTCACATGCTCGTCCAGCGGGAGGTCGGTCAGCGCCGTGAGGCGGCCGCGCTCCTCGTACCGCCGCGGGTAGTGATGCAGCAGATCGCCGACCGTGTGCAGGCCGAGGTGCTCGGCCATCACCTTCGCGGTGGCGCCACCGAGCAGCTTCTTGAGGGGTTCGTCGAACGCAGACACGCGATCCATTGCACACCACACCACCGACAGTTGTCCGCCGGGCACCACCGGGCCGGGACAAGTCCTGGTCGCGATCGCGGCACGGGCCGTGATAACTCCTGGTCAGAATCGCGTCCGCAACCCTAGGATCGGCTCCCACGCTTCTCGCTCGCGATCACCTGCCAAGGGATCGCCCGACCCCCGCGCTGTCGCAAGTGCCTCGTCCGGTGAGGCATGGGTCCCCCCACCTGCGCTGCGACGATGACATCTGAGACCTCAGCGAATTCCGCGTCCCCCGAGTCCGCCGCCCAGTCGCCGCACACCTTCCAGGTGGATCTGCGCGGGCTGGTCGACCTCCTCTCCCATCACCTCTACTCCTCTCCCCGCGTCTACCTGCGTGAGCTGCTGCAGAACGCGGTGGACGCCATCACCGCCCGGCGCGCCGAGCAGCCGGACGCGCCCGCCCGGGTACGGCTGTACGCCGAGGACGGCCGGCTGCGGGTCGAGGACAGCGGCATCGGTCTGACCGAGACCGATGTGCACAGCCTGCTCGCCACGATCGGCCGCAGTTCCAAACGGGACGGTGCGCAGGGGCTCGCCTCGGCGCGTGCGGAGTTCCTGGGCCAGTTCGGCATCGGGCTGCTGGCCTGCTTCGTCGTCGCGGCCGAGATCCGGGTGGTGAGCCGCTCCGCGCGCACGCCCGGCGCTCCGCCGGTGGAGTGGTGTGCCCGTGACGACGGTTCGTACACCGTGCGCACGCTCCCCGACAGTGCCCGGCCGGAGCCCGGCACCACCGTGCTGCTGACCGCCCGCCCCGGCAGCACGGAGTGGCTGGCCGAGGAGCGGGTGCTCGCGCTCGCCCGCGATTTCGGCTCGCTGCTGCCGTACGACGTACGGGTCGGGGACACGGCCGTCACCGGTCTGCCGGCGCCGTGGGACCGCGCGTACCCGAGTCCTGCGGGGCGGCGGGTGGCGCTCGCCCGCCACTGCCACGAGCAGTTCGGCTTCTCGCCGCTCGACACGATCGATCTCGATCTGCCGCTCGCCGGCATCCGCGGGGTCGCCCATGTGCTGCCCTCGGCGGTCAGTCCGGCGCAGCGCGCGGGCCACCGGGTGCATCTGAAGGGCATGCTGCTGACGGACCGGGCCGATGAACTGCTGCCCGACTGGGCGTTCTTCGTGCGGTGCGTCATCGACACGGACAGCCTGCGGCCCACCGCCTCGCGCGAGGCGCTGTANNATCCGGTGGTGCACTTCACCCGGACCGTGGAGGAGTTCCGGCAGGTCGCCCCGATCGCCTCCGCGCAGGGGATCGGGGTGATCAACGGCGGTTACACCTACGACACCGAGCTGGTCGAGCGGCTGCCCGCGGCAAGGCCCGGGACGGTGGTCGCGGAGCTGGACGCCGATACGGTCACCGCGCATCTGGACTCCGTGGACCCGCGGGAGGAGCTGGCGCTCGGCCCCTTCCTCGCGGCGGCCCGCGCCGGGCTGGATCCGCTGGGGTGCGATGTGGTGCTGCGCGCCTTCCACCCGCTGACCGTGCCCGCCCTGCATCTGGACGACCGTTCGGCCCGCCACGAACAGGCCCGTGCCGAGGCCGAGGAGCAGGCGGACGACCTGTGGACGGGGATTCTCGGTTCCCTGCGCGGGAGTGCGCCTCGGGCCCGGCTCGTACTGAACCATCTCAATCCGCTGATCCGCCGGATCAGTTCGCTGGACGCCCCGGAGCTGGCGGT
>NZ_JAFMPZ010000078.1 GCF_017353455.1 Streptomyces laculatispora | reverse complement strand
CCGCGCCGCAGGGCCAGGAGGTCGGCGCGGGCGCCCCGGCCACCGTCGCCGTCGACGTCACCGCCGGCAAGGCCGATGTCACGGACGCCGTGGTCTCCCTGGACGTCCCCAAGGGCTGGCAGGCCACTTTGGCCAAGGCCGTGCAGCGGATCCCGGCGGGCACCACCCGGCGGGTCGAGGTGTCGGTCACCCCGGCGAAGGACGCCGCGGCGGGGGAGGCACGGATCACCGCGCTCGCCCGCTACCGGTCGGCGGGCGAATCCCGTACGGCGGTCCAGCGGATCGCCGCCGCGGTGATGCCGCCGCCGCCCACCGGTGAGGTGTGGGCGAGCGATCTGGAGTGGCTGAGTTCGGTCAACGGCTACGGTCCGGCGGAGCGCGACCGCAGCAACGGCGAATCGGGCGCGGCCGACGGCGGCCCGCTCACACTGGCCGGGAAGGTGTACGAGAAGGGGATCGGCACCCATGCCGACTCCGACATCGAGGTCTATCTCGGCGGACAGTGCTCGAAGTTCACCGCGGACGCGGGGATCGACGACGAGATCGCCGGATACGGCGAGGTGGCGTTCTCCGTCGAGGCCGACGGCAAGGTGCTCTGGACCTCGCCGAAGGTGACCGGGGCGTCGGCGACCGTACCGGTCGACGTGCCGCTCGACGACGCGCGCCATGTGCGTCTGAAGGTCACGGACACCAATGGGTCCAAGACCGGCGACCACGGCGACTGGGGCGCCGCGCGCTTCACCTGCTCCTGAATGTCCGCAGTGAAGCGAGGGAGCCGGGCGGGTGTCCACCCGCCCGGCTCCCGGCTGCCCGGATCAGTCCTCCGACGAATTCTCCGGCGAGTCCTCCGGCGGATCCTGCGAGGCGTCTCCCGGGGCACTTCCCGAGGAGGCGTCCTCCGGCCGTTCGCCCGGCGGCTGCTGCGGGTCGCCGGCGTCGCTGCGGTCCTCCCCGCCGTCGGCCGACGCCGGGCCCGTCGCGGGACCGGTCGGGGACCCGCTTCCGGACCCGCTCACCGGCCCCGGTCCGGTCTCCGGCCGGGCCGGCTTCGGCGGCCTGGTCCGGCCGGTCGACGTGTCCCGCAGATACGAGCCGTCGCCGCTCTCCGTCGCGTGTCCGCCCGGTCCGGAACCCGGACCGGGGTCCCGGCGCCGCAGATAGCGCTCGAACTCCCGGGCGATGGCCTCGCCGCTCGCCTCGGGAAGCTCCGCGGTGTCCCGGGCCTCCTCCAGCGTCTGAACGTACTCCGCCACCTCGCTGTCCTCGGCGGCCAGTTGGTCGACCCCGAGCTGCCAGGCGCGCGCGTCCTCGGCCAGTTCACCCAGCGGGATGCGCAGCCCGATGAGATCCTCCAGGCGGTTCAGCAGCGCCAGGGTGGCCTTCGGGTTGGGCGGCTGCGACACGTAGTGCGGCACCGCCGCCCACAGGCTCACGGCGGGCACACCCGCGTGGGTGCACGCCTCCTGGAGGATGCCGACGATGCCGGTCGGCCCCTCGTACCTGGTCTCCTCCAGGTCCATGGTGCGCGCCAGGTCCGGATCGGACGTGACGCCGCTGACCGGTACCGGACGGGTGTGCGGGGTGTCGCCGAGCAGCGCACCGAGCACCACCACCATCTCGACGCCCAGCTCATGGGCGAAGCCCAGGATCTCGTTGCAGAACGAGCGCCAGCGCATCGACGGCTCGATGCCCCGGACCAGGACGAGATCACGGGGCTTGTCCCCGCCGATGCGGACCACGGAGAGCCGGGTCGTCGGCCAGGTGATCTTGCGCACCCCGCCGTCCAGCCACACCGTCGGGCGGTTTACCTGGAAGTCGTAGTAGTCCTCGGCGTCCAGCGCCGCGAACACCTCGCCCTTCCACTCCCGGTCCAGGTGCGCGACCGCTGTGGAAGCGGCGTCACCTGCGTCGTTCCACCCCTCGAACGCGGCCACCATGACCGGGTCGATCAGCTCGGGAACCCCCTCGAGCTCGATCACCCAGGCCTCCTTCCGAAGTTCCCTTGCGTACGGAACAACCTTACGGCTTCCGGCCACCCGCGCCGCAGCCCCTGTGCGCGGCCGGGTGAACCCGGGCCACTGGGGTGCATCACCGGCCGAATCAGGGCATCAAGCCCGCCATACATCCGAGCTGTGTGGGGGCAATTTCGCCTCAACCCTGGACGTTGGAGCCCTGGGGGCGCTATACATCGGATGACCAGAGCAGAGGTCCGATGTTATTTCCCCTGGGGGCGCACATGAGTCAGACCGTCACGGATTTCGAGGTTCACGACATCCGTTTTCCGACCTCGGAACAACTGGACGGCTCGGACGCCATGAACCCCGATCCCGACTACTCGGCTGCCTATGTCGTACTGCGTACCGACGCCGCGGACAGTGCTGGTGACGGTGTCGAGGGACATGGCTTCTGTTTCACCATCGGGCGCGGCAACGAGGTGATGGCAGCCGCCATCCAGGCGTTGGCCCCCTATGTGGTCGGGCGTCCCGTGCCCCGCACCGCGGCCGACCTCGGCGCGCTGTACCGGGACCTCACCCACGACTCCCAACTGCGCTGGCTGGGGCCCGAGAAGGGCGTGATGCACATGGCGGCCGGCGCGGTCGTCAACGCCGCCTGGGACCTGGCGGCGAAGCGGGCCGGCAGACCCGTCTGGCAGTTCCTGGCCGAGATGACGCCCGAGGAGCTCGTCTCCCTCGTCGACTTCCGCTACCTCAGCGACGCACTCACCCCCGAGGAGGCGCTCGCGATCCTGCGCGCCGCCGAACCGGGCCGGGCCGAGCGGGCCGAGCGGCTGCGTGCCGAGGGGTACCCCGCCTACACCACCTCGCCCGGCTGGCTCGGTTACTCCGACGACAAGCTGGTCAGGCTGGCGAAGGAGGCCGTCGCCGACGGCTTCACCCAGATCAAGCTGAAGGTCGGCGGCGACCTAGACGACGACGTCCGCAGGCTCGGGCTCGCCCGTGAGGCCGTCGGCGCCGACGTACGGATCGCGGTCGACGCCAACCAGCGCTGGGACGTCGCCGATGCGGTGGAGTGGATGACCGCGCTCGCGCCGTACGACCCGCACTGGATCGAGGAGCCGACCAGCCCCGACGACATCCTCGGCCACGCCGCCGTGCGCGCCGGACAGCCGGTCAAGGTCGCCACCGGCGAACACGTCGCCAACCGGGTCGTGTTCAAGCAGCTGCTCCAGGCCGGTGCGGTCGACTTCGTCCAGATCGACGCCGCGCGGGTCGCGGGTGTCAACGAGAACCTGGCGATCCTGCTGCTCGCCGCCAAGTACGGCGTTCCGGTCTGCCCGCACGCGGGCGGCGTCGGCCTGTGCGAGCTGGTGCAGCACCTCTCGATGTTCGACTATGTGGCGGTCTCCGGCACCTGGGAGGACCGAGTGATCGAATACGTCGATCATCTGCACGAGCACTTCGCCGACCCCACCGTGATCGACTCGGGCCGCTACCGGGCGCCCGCGTCCCCGGGCTTCTCCGCCCGGATGCTCCCCGGGTCGATCGCCGCACACCGCTATCCGGAGGGCCCCGTATGGCAGGCCCGCCGCACCACTGAGGAGGACAGCCGATGACCGGCACACGCGACTTCGAGGGGATGAACGCTCTGGTGACGGGCGGTGCCTCCGGTATCGGGGCCGCCGTCGCGACCATGCTCCTGGAGCGCGGGGCCCGCGTAGCGGTCCTGGACCGGGAGACCGCGGGCGCCCCCGAGGGCACCCTCGCCGTCAAGGCGGACGTCACCGACGACGCGGCCGTGCGCGAGGCGGTCGACCGGGCGGCGGCCGAACTGGGCTCCCTGCACACGCTCGTGTCGAACGCGGGCATCGGCTCCATCGGCTCCGTCGAGGACAACGACGACGACGAGTGGACCCGGGTCCTGGACATCAACGTCCTCGGCATGGTCCGCACCGCCCGGCACGCCCTGCCGCACCTGCGGCGCGCCGCCGCCGAGCGCCCCGGCGCCGTCTCGATCACCCAGACCTGTTCGATCGCGGCGACCGCCGGGCTGCCGCAGCGCGCCCTGTACAGCGCGAGCAAGGGCGCGGTCCTCTCGCTGACCCTCGCGATGGCCGCCGACCACGTCCGCGAGGGCGTCCGGGTCAACTGCGTCAACCCCGGCACCGCGGACACCCCGTGGATCGGCCGGCTGCTCGGCCAGGCCGGCGACCCGGCCGCCGAACGCGCGGCGCTCAACGCCCGGCAGCCGCTGGGCCGGCTGGTCTCCGCCGACGAGGTGGCCGCCGCGATCCTCTACCTCGCCAGCCCCGCCGCGGCCTCCGTGACGGGTACCGCACTGGCCGTCGACGGTGGAATGCAGGGCCTGCGCCTGCGCCCCGCCGACAGCTGACCGGAGGGTGGGCGGCCCGAGCCGGATCAGGGGGCCGTACACCTCGCGCCACCTGCACCACGCACCCCAGCAATGCCATCTGATCTCCGAGCCGGTACTCCACAAAGGAACGGGACACCAATGAGAGTGCGTACGACGAGTGCGGCGGCCTGCGCCGTACTGCTGGCCGTCACTGCCCTCGCGGGCTGCAACCGCGAATCATCGGACGACGGTGCGGGTGGCGGGAAGGTCGGTATCGACCTGCCGCGCAGCGACAGCGACTTCTGGAACTCGTACCAGAACTACATCCAGAAGGGGGTCAAGGGCGGCGAGGTCAAGGCGCTGCCGCTGACCAACTCGCAGAACGACATCGGCAAGCTGGTCGCCAACGTCCAGACCTTCACCGACCAGGGCGCGAAGGCCGTGGTGATGGCTCCGCAGGACACGGGCGCCATCGCCGAGTCGCTCAGCACCCTGAACGAGAAGAAGATCCCGGTCATCAGCGTCGACACCCGCCCCGACAAGGGCGACATCTACATGGTGGTGCGGGCCGACAACAAGGCGTACGGGACCAACGCCTGCAAGTACCTCGGCCAGCAGCTGAAGGGCAAGGGCAAGGTCGTCGAGTTCCAGGGCGACCTGTCCTCGATCAACGGCCGCGACCGCTCCGAGGCCTTCAAGACCTGTATGGACAAGGACTTCCCGGACATCAAGGTGTTCGAGCTCGCCACCGACTGGAAGGGCGACGTCGCCTCCGCGAAGCTGCAGTCGACGCTGGCCGCCCACCCCGACATCAACGGCATCTACATGCAGGCCGGCGGTGTCTTCCTGCAGCCGACCCTCGCGCTCCTGGAGCAGAAGAAGCTGCTGAAGCCGGCCGGTTCGCCGGGCCACATCACCATCATCTCCAACGACGGCATCCCGGAGGAGTTCGACGCCATCAAGGCCGGGAAGATCGACGCGACGATCTCCCAGCCCGCCGACCTGTACGCGAAGTACGCGCTGTACTACGCCAAGGCGGCTCTGGACGGGAAGACCTTCAAGGAGGGTCCGACCGACCACGACTCCAACATCATCAAGATCCCGAACGGCCTGGAGGACCAGCTCCCCGCGCCGCTGGTGACCAAGGACAACGTCGACGACCCGAAGCTGTGGGCCAACCAGCTGGAGAAGAAGAGCTAGCCATGGACCAGGCACCACCACCTGCCGTACAGGCGGAAGGCGTTGTCAAACGCTTCGGACCGACCGTCGCGCTCGACGGGGTGAAGCTCACCGTGCAGCCC
The DNA here is from genome assembly GCF_017353455.1 of Streptomyces laculatispora. Taxonomy (GTDB): domain Bacteria; phylum Actinomycetota; class Actinomycetes; order Streptomycetales; family Streptomycetaceae; genus Streptomyces; species Streptomyces laculatispora. The sequence continues at coordinate 27,032 of NZ_JAFMPZ010000078.1, read as the reverse complement.
GGTGAGTCGCACGCCCTCGTCGGCCGCAACGGCGCGGGCAAGTCGACCCTGGTCAGCGTGTTGACCGGACTCCACAAGGCGGAGGCGGGCACGGTCACCTTCGGCGGGGAGCCCGCGCCCGCCTTCGGGGACACCGCGGCCTGGCAGTCGAAGGTCGCCTGCGTCTACCAGAAGTCCATGGTCGTCCCCGACCTGACCGTCGCGGAGAACCTCTTCCTCAACCGGTTCGACGACAACGCCCGCTGGATCAGCTGGGGGCGGCTGCGCAAGCGCGCGGAGCAGCTCCTCGCCGACTACGGAGTCCAGGTCGACCCGAACACCCGGGCGCGCGATCTCGCCGTCGAGCAGCGGCAGTTCGTCGAGATCGCCCGCGCGCTGTCCTTCGGCGCGCGGCTGATCATCCTCGACGAGCCGACCGCCCAGCTCGACGCCCGGGGCATCGGGCGGCTCTTCGACAAGCTCCGGGAACTGCAGAGCCAGGGAGTGGCGTTCCTCTTCATCTCCCACCATCTGCAGGAGGTGTACGAGCTCTGCACGGCGGTCACCGTCTACCGCGACGCCCGCCACGTCCTGACCGCCCCCGTGGCGGACGTGGCGAAGACGGATCTGGTGGCGGCGATGACGGGCGAGAAGTCCGGCGGCGCCGTCGCCTGGCACGCGGCCGGTACCACCACACCGCCCGACGCGTCGGCGGAGCCCGTCCTGCGCACCGAGGGGCTCACCGTGGAGGGCCGGTTCGAACCGCTGGACCTCCAGGTGCGCCCCGGCGAGGTGCTCGGCCTGGCCGGCTCGGCGGCCAGCGGCAACACCGCGCTGGGCGAGGTCCTGGCGGGTATGCGCAAGGCGGGCGGCGGCACGGTCCGGGTGCACGGCGAGGCCGTGCGCTCGGGCAGCGTGCCGCACGCGCTGGCCGCCGGGATCGGCTACATCCCCGAGGACCGGCACGACCAGGGCCTCGTCCTGCAGCGCAGCGTCGCGGAGAACGCCACCCTCACGGTCACCGACCAGCTCGGCCCGTGGGGGACCGTACTGCCCTCCCGTACGCGGGAGTTCGCCCGGGGCATGATCGACTCGCTGGACATCAAGACCCAGGGCCCCGAGCAGCCCGTCTCCGGGCTCTCCGGCGGCAACCAGCAGAAGGTGGTGGTCGCCCGCGCGCTGGCCCGCAAGCCCAGCGTGCTGGTGGCGGTCCGGCCCACCGCGGGTGTGGACGTCAAGTCCAAGGACTCGCTCCTCGGAGTCGTCCGGCGGGTCGCCGACGAGGGCAATGCCGCGGTCGTCGTCTCGGACGAGCTGGACGATCTGCGGGTCTGCGACCGGGTGCTCGCCCTGTTCCACGGGCGAGTGGTCGCCACGTTCGCAAGCGGGTGGACCGACGGGGAACTCGTCGCCGCCATGGAAGGTGTGGGGGAAAGGGAATGACCGGCACGATACGGCCGTCCACGGCCGACGACGTCAACGGGGGACCGAAGGGCGGTCTCGGCGACAGCCCGCTGAGCCGGCTCAAGCTGATCCGGTGGAGCGACTTCTCGCTGGTGCCGGTGATCCTGGTGCTGATGGTGATCGGCTTCATCGTCTCGCCGGTCTTCCTCACCTCGGACAACCTGATCAGCGTCGTCCAGCAGTCCTCCGAGCTCAGCCTGCTGGTCCTGGGCCAGGCACTGATCCTGATCTGCGGGCGGATGGACCTGTCGCTGGAGTCGACGATCGGCATCGCGCCCGTCGTCGCCATGTGGCTGGTGCTGCCCGGCGACGACGGCCGCTTCGCCGGCCTGGGCGTGCTCCCCACCTGGATGGCGATTCCGCTCTGCCTGCTGGTCGGCCTCGTCATCGGCGCGATCAACGGCTTCCTGATGCTGAAGCTGCGGGTCAACGGCTTCATCGCCACGCTCGGCATGCTGACCATGCTGCGCGGACTCCACATCGGCATCACCGAGGGCAAGTCCATCACCGACGTCCCGGAGTCCTTCCGCTACCTGGGCAAGAGCCAGTGGTTCGGTGTTCCGGCCGCGGTCTGGATCTGCCTGGTGCTCTTCGCGATCGGCGGCGCGGCGCTGGCCTGGCTGCGGCACGGACGCTCGCTGTACGCGATCGGCGGCAACCCGGAAGCGGCGCGCGCCGCGGGTATCCGGGTCGACCGGGTCACCTGGATCGTGCTCGCCATCGGCGGTCTGCTGGCTGCCTTCGCGGGCATCCTCTACACCGGCCACTACGGCGCGGTCGCCGCGACGCAGGGCAACGGCTGGATCTTCCAGGTGTTCGCCGCGGCGGTGATCGGCGGTATCAGCCTCAAGGGCGGGCGCGGCACCCTGTTCGGTGCGCTGACCGGCGTCCTGACGCTTCAGCTGGTGGTCAACGTGATGACCCTCGGCGGCGTCCCGGCCCTCTGGAACCAGTTCCTCAACGGCGCGATCATCATCGTGGCGCTGGTCATCTCCCGCTTCGCGAGCGGCGAGAAGCAGGACTGAGCCGCTGAGCGGTACACCCTCAGGAAACGCCGGCGGGGCTGATCCCTTCAGCCCCGCCGGCGTTTCGGGCGCGGGGCCCGGGACGAAGCCCCGAACCCCGCGGCCGGTGCTACAGCGTCGAGCGCAGCCACTGCTCCACGCTCGCCACATGCACCGTCGCCCAGGCCCGAGCGGCCTCCGCGTCCCGGTCCCGCAGCGCCGACACGATCGCCCGGTGCTCATGCAGGGTGCGGCTCACCGCGTCCTCCTGGGTCAGACCGCGCCAGACCCGGGCCCGCGTCGTCGGCCCCGAAAGACCGTCGAGCAGCGAGCAGAGCACCGAGTTGCCCGACGACTGCACGATGCCGCGGTGGAACTCCAGATCGCAGGCCACCAGCTCCTCGACCGAGGGGCGGCTGCCCAGGGCGTCCAGCTGGGAGCTCAGCAGATCCAGCTGCTCCTCGGTGATCCGGCTCGCCGCCATGGCGGTCGCGGCCGGCTCCAGGATCCGGCGGACCGCCAGGAACTCCAGCACCGTGTCGTCGCGGTGGAAGTCCACCACGAAGCTCAGCGCCTCCAGCAGCAACTGCGGATCCAGGCTGGTGACATACGTGCCGTCGCCCTGGCGCACGTCGAGAATGCGGATCAGCGACAGGGCGCGCACCGCCTCCCGCAGCGAGTTGCGGGACAGACCGAGCTCCGCGGCGAGTTCGCTCTCCTTGGGGAGACGATCGCCGGGCCGTAGCGCACCCGAGACGATCATTCCCTTGATCTTCTCGATGGCCTCGTCAGTGACAGCCATGGGCGACCTCCAGACATCCGATGTATCGCCCTATTATGCGTCCCCGGGGGCGGCCGGTGCGCCCTTCGGGGCAACCTGTGCGACAGCGCTCCCGCGGTGCGGGGCGTTTCGGCCGGTTCCGTACGGCGGAGTCCGAAAGCGTCCGCCGGCGGCGGGCACGTACGGGAGGGGGCGGCGTCCATGGATGGACACCGCCCCCTCCCGGCGCGTCAGCTCCTGCGGTCGCCGAGCACGGACTCGACGCCGGCCCGGATCTCGTCCGTGGCCAGACCCCGGATCGTCAGCGTCGTCCGGCGCCGCAGCACGTCGTCCGCCGTCTCGGCCCACTCGTGGTCGCGCGCGTAGGCGACCTGCGCCCAGATCTCCGGCGCGTCCGGATGGATGCGCTCGGCGAGCACCGGGTTCTCGTTGGCCATCCGGGCGATGTCGAAGGACAGCGAACCGTAGTGCGTGGCCAGGTGCCGTGCCGTGTCGGCGGACATCCGCGGTCCCGGGGTGCCGCCGTCGACCAGCAGCCGGTGCGCGACCGCGTTCGGGTTGGCGATACCGGGCAGCGGGAGCTTCTTCGGCAGCCGGGCCATCGGCTCCATGTCCTCGGCCAGCGGGTGCCCGGGGAGCGCGGCCAGCTTGTTCATCACCGTACGGCCGATGTGGCGGAACGTCGTCCACTTGCCGCCGGCCACCGACAGCATCCCGCCGCGGCCCTCCGTCACGACGGTCTCGCGCTTGGCCTTGGCGGTGCCGCCGGGACCTCCGGGCAGTACCCGCAGACCCGCGAAGGAGTACGTGATCAGATCGCGTGACAGCTGCTGGTCCCGGACCGAGAACGCCGCCTCGTCCAGGATCTGCGCGGTGTCCTTCTCGGTGACCGCGACATCCGCCGGATCGCCCTCGTACTCCTCGTCCGTCGTGCCGAGCAGCAGCATGTCCTCCCACGGCAGGGCGAACGTGATCCGGTACTTGTCGATCGGGGTGGCGAGCGCGGCCTTCCACGGGCGGGTGCGCCTGAGCACGAGGTGCGCGCCCTTGGAGAGACGTATGGAGGGCGCCGCGTCCGGGTTCTCCATCTTCCGCAGGTGGTCGACCCACGGCCCGGTGGCGTTGAGCACCAGACGGGCGTTGATCCCGAACTCCGTGCCGTCCACGGAATCCCGCAGCTCGGCACCGGTCACCCGGCCCCTGGTGAAGCGGAGCCCGGTCACGGCGGCATGGTTGAGTACGGCGGCGCCCGCCTCGACGGCCGCGCGGACCGTCATCAGCGCCATCCGCGCGTCGTTCATCTGGTCGTCGCCGTAGACCGCGACGGCCTTCAGGTTGTCGGTGCGCAGCTCCGGCACATCGCGCTGCGCCTTCGCCGGGCTGATCACATGGCCGACGCCGTCACCGAACGCGGAGAGCGCCGAGTACGCGAACACGCCCGCGCCGAGCTTGGCGGCGCCGTGCGGTCCGCCCTTGTAGACCGGCAGGTAGAAGGTGAGCGGGTTGGCGAGGTGCGGTGCGACCTGACGGGACACCGCACGCCGCTCGAAGTGGTTCTCCGCCACCAGCTTCACCGCGCCGGTCTGCAGGTAGCGCAGGCCGCCGTGGAGCAGCTTGGAGGAGGCGGAGGAGGTGGCGCCGGCGAAGTCACCGGCGTCCACCAGAGCCACCCGCAGCCCGGACTGCGCGGCGTGCCAGGCGGTGGAGATGCCCAGGATGCCGCCGCCGATCACCAGGAGGTCGTACGTCGCCTTGGAAAGCTGCTCCCGGGTCTCGGCGCGGCTCGGGAGGGAGCCGGAGGCCGGATGCGTCCCGAGGGCGGGGACGCTCTGCAGGGTGGTCATGTTCTCTACTCCTCGTCTTCGAGCCAGCCCATGGTCCGTTCCACGGCCTTGAGCCAGCTCTTGTACTCGCGGTCGCGGGTGTCCGCGTCCATGCGGGGGGTCCACTCGGCGGCCCGGCGCCAGTTGGCGCGCAGCGCGTCGGTGTCCGGCCAGAAGCCGACGGCCAGGCCGGCGGCGTAGGCGGCGCCGAGGCAGGTGGTCTCGGCGACCATGGGCCGCACCACGGGTGCGTCCAGGAAGTCGGCGAGCGTCTGCATCAGCAGGTTGTTGGAGGTCATGCCGCCGTCGACCTTGAGCGCGGTCAGCTCGACGCCGGAGTCCTTGGTCATGGCGTCGCTGATCTCGCGGGTCTGCCAGGCGGTGGCCTCCAGCACGGCACGGGCGATGTGCGCCTTGGTGACGTAGCGGGTGAGGCCGGCGATGACGCCGCGGGCGTCGGGGCGCCAGTACGGGGCGAACAGGCCGGAGAAGGCGGGCACGAAGTACGCGCCGCCGTTGTCCTCGACCGACGAGGCCAGGGTCTCGATCTCGGCGGCGGACTGGATCAGGCCCATCTGGTCGCGCATCCACTGCACCAGCGAACCGGTGACGGCGATCGACCCCTCCAGGGCGTACACCGGCTTCTGGTCGCCGATCTGGTAGCCGACCGTGGTCAGCAGCCCGTTGTAGGAGTTGACGGGCGTCTCGCCGGTGTTCAGCAGCATGAAGGTGCCGGTGCCGTACGTGGACTTGGCCTCGCCCTCGGCGAAACACGTCTGGCCGAACAGCGCGGCCTGCTGGTCACCGAGCGCGGAGGCGACCGGCACCCCGTCGAGCACGCCGCCCTTGGCATGGCCGTACACCTCGGCCGAGGACCGGATCTCGGGCAGCACCGCGGCCGGAATGCCGATGGACGCGAGGATCTTGTCGTCCCAGGCCATCTTGTGCAGGTTCATCAGGAGTGTGCGCGAGGCGTTGGTGACGTCGGTGACGTGCACGCCGCCCTCGGTGCCGCCGGTCAGGTTCCAGATGACCCAGGAGTCCATGGTGCCGAAGAGGATGTCGCCGCGCTCGGCGCGCTCGCGCAGACCCTCGACGTTGTCGAGCAGCCAGCGGACCTTGGGCCCGGCGAAGTACGAGGCGAGCGGCAGTCCGGTCTCGCGGCGGAAGCGGTCCTGGCCCACATTGCGGCCGAGTTCCTTGCAGAGCGCGTCGGTGCGGGTGTCCTGCCAGACGAGGGCGTTGTGGACGGGCTCACCGGTGTTCTTGTCCCACATAAGAGTGGTCTCGCGCTGGTTGGTGATGCCGATCGCCTTCACGTCGGCGGCGGTGATGCCCGCCTTGACGATGGCGCTCGCCACGACCTCCTGGACGTTCTCCCAGATCTCGGTCGCGTTGTGCTCGACCCAGCCCGGCTTCGGGAAGATCTGCTCGTGCTCCTTCTGGTCGACGGAGACGATCCGGCCGTCCTTGTCGAAGACGATGCAGCGGCTGGAGGTGGTGCCCTGGTCGATGGCCGCGATGAACGGCCCGGTTCCGTGGGTGCCGGTGGTAGGTGCGTCGGTCACGGTGTGCTCCCGGAGGTCTGTGAGGTCTTGGGGTTACGGCTCTGGGCTCTGTGGTTCAGGCGAAGGCGAGGTTGTAGAGCCCGCCCGCGAGCGCGCCGCCGATGAGGGGGCCGACGACCGGGATCCAGGCGTAGCCCCAGTCGGAACCGCCCTTGTTCGGCAGCGGAAGCAGCGCGTGCACGATCCGCGGACCGAGGTCGCGGACCGGGTTGATCGCGTAGCCCGTCGGGCCGCCGAGCGAGAGGCCGATGGCGACGACGACCAGGGCGGTGATCAGGGCGCCGAGCGTGCCGAGGCCGTTGCCGTTGTCGTTGAGGCCCTGGGTGAGGATCGCCAGGACCAGCACGACCGTGGCGATGACCTCGGTGACGACGTTCTGCACGACGTTGCGGATCTCGGGGCCCGTCGAGAAGACGCCGAGCACCGGTCCGGCCTTGGGGGCCGCCGCCGGGTCGACCATGCCCTCTTCACTCTTGTGGTCGCTCAGGACCTTCGGATCCGTCAGATGCGCCCGGAACTGTCCGTAGTAGGTCAGCCAGACCAGGACCGCGCCGATCATCGCGCCGAGAAGCTGGGAGGCGAGGTAGAGCGGTACGTCGCTCCACTTGGTGCCGCCCTCGATCGCGAGACCGATGGTGACGGCCGGGTTGAGATGCGCGCCGGAAACGCCGCCGGCCATATATGCGCCGGTCAGGACCGCGAAACCCCAACCGAAAGTGATCGCGAGCCAGCCGGCGTTCTGCGCCTTCGAGTGCTTCAGCGTGACGGCGGCACAGACACCGGCGCCGAGCAGGATGAGTACGGCGGTACCGATGGTCTCGCCGATGAAGATGTCGGAGCTGGACACCCGCGACTCCTTTGTCCTTCGTCCAGGAAGCCGAACCCCGGGTCCCTCCGGTGGTCCGCGCCCTCAGGTGAGGGCGATACCGGCCCTTGGCACTGTCACACCCTAACTCTTGTTTCCGTTAAGTGTTCGGCAATGCCGACCGATGAACGGCAGTGTTTCTCCCAGGTGAATGAGCCGTCAAGGGGTCTGTGGCCTACAACTCGATTGAGCCGCTCGTCACCGGTGATTCCGCGGGGGACTCAGAAGCGCCTGGCGCCCAGGTCCCGGGAGACCGCACGGGCGCAGTCCCGTACCGCCGCTATCAGGTCGGGCCGCAGCTCGCCGTCCGTGCGGACCCGCTCCACCGCGCCGGTCACGGCCACGGCGCCGACCGGCATCCGGCGCCGGTCGTGGATCGGGGCGGCCACCGCGGCCACCCCCTCCCAGGTCTCCTCCATGTCGGCCGCCCAGCCGCGCGCGCGGATCAGGTCGAGCATCGACTCGAACTCCTCCGGATCGGTGACGGTGCGGGGCGTGAAGGACTGCCGCTCGCCCTCCATGGCCTCCGTGTGCGCCACCGGGTCGTAGGCCGCCAGTACCTTGCCCAGGGCCGTTGAGTGCAGTGGCTGCATGGCCCCGACCTCCAGGACCTGCCGGCTGTCGTCGGGCCGGAAGACGTGATGGACGATGAGGACGCCCCGCTGGTGCAGGACGCCCAGATGGACGCTCTCGCCGCTGGAGCGGGCCAGGTCGTCCGTCCAGACCAGCGCGCGGGCCCGCAGCTCGTGGACGTCCAGATAGCTGTTGCCCAGCCGCAGCAGCTCGGCGCCGAGCTGATAGCGGCCGGAGGCGGCGTCCTGCTCGACGAAACCCTCGTGCTGGAGCGTGCGCAGGATGCCGTGTGCGGTGCCCTTGGCCAGGCCCAGCGAGGAGGCGATGTCGGAGAGTCCCAGTCGCCGCTCGCCGCCCGCCAGCAGCCGCAGCATCGCGGCCGCCCGCTCGAGCGACTGGATGTTCTTGGCCATCGCGCCGTACTCCTCCACTGTGGTTCGACAATGCTGAACAGTATCGGTCCATGCCGACCCGTGCTCGATCGCAGGGGAATTCCGCGGCACCCCGCCGGTCCCGTCGGCCCCCTGAACAGCATGCAGTCCGATTCGTGGGACAGAGTGACGGCCCGGGACGCAGCCCGGCTACCCTGGCCAGGTGCGCCTTCCGCCGAAGCCGCAAAGCCGACAGCCGTCGCATCCCAGGGAGTACATCCATGGCCTCGTCGCCGACCCCTTCCGCCGACAGCCGGACCCGATCCGCAGCCCTCCGCGAGGCGCTCGCCACCCGGGTGGTGGTGGCCGATGGTGCGATGGGCACCATGCTCCAGGCGCAGGACCCCACGCTCGAGGACTTCGAGAATCTCGAAGGCTGCAACGAGATCCTGAACCTCACCCGCCCCGACATCGTGCGTTCCGTGCACGAGGAGTACTTCGCGGTCGGTGTGGACTGCGTGGAGACGAACACCTTCGGTGCCAACACCGCGGCGTTGGGCGAGTACGACATTCCCGAGCGGGTCCACGAGCTGTCCGAGTCCGGCGCGCGTATCGCCCGCGAGGTCGCCGACGAGTTCACCGCCTCCACCGGACAGCAGCGCTGGGTACTCGGCTCCATGGGCCCCGGGACGAAGCTGCCGACACTCGGCCACGCTCCGTACGTGAAGCTCCGTGACGGATTCCAGCAGAACGCGGAGGGGCTGATCGCGGGCGGCGCGGACGCGCTCATCGTCGAGACGACCCAGGACCTGCTGCAGACCAAGGCCGGCATCCTGGGCGCGCGGCGCGCGCTGGAGGCCCTGGGCAGCGACCTGCCGCTGCTGGTCTCGCTGGCCTTCGAGACGACCGGGACGATGCTGCTCGGCTCGGAGATCGGTGCTGCCCTGACGGCCCTGGAGCCGCTCGGCGTCGACATGATCGGCCTGAACTGCTCGACCGGGCCGGCCGAGATGAGCGAGCACCTGCGCTACCTCACGCGCCACTCCCGTATCCCGCTGCTCTGTATGCCCAACGCCGGACTGCCGGTCCTGACCAAGGACGGCGCGCACTTCCCGCTCGGCCCCGAGGGTCTCGCCGACGCCCAGGAGACGTTCGTCCAGGAGTACGGGCTCTCGCTGGTCGGAGGCTGCTGCGGTACGACCCCGGAGCATCTGCGTCAGGTCGTCGACCGGGTCCGCGGCTCGGCCCTGACCGCCCGGGACCCGCGCCCGGAGCCCGGCGCCGCGTCGCTTTACCAGACCGTCCCGTTCCGCCAGGACACCTCGTACCTCGCGATCGGTGAGCGTACGAACGCCAACGGGTCGAAGAAGTTCCGTGAGGCGATGCTGGAGGCGCGCTGGGACGACTGTGTGGAGATGGCGCGCGACCAGATCCGTGAGGGTGCGCACATGCTCGACCTCTGCGTCGACTACGTGGGCCGTGACGGGGTCGCGGACATGGAGGAGCTGGCGGGCCGGTTCGCCACCGCCTCCACCCTGCCGATCGTGCTCGACTCCACCGAGCTGCCGGTGCTGCGGGCCGGCCTGGAGAAGCTCGGCGGGCGCGCGGTCCTCAACTCGGTCAACTACGAGGACGGCGACGGACCCGAGTCGCGCTTCGGCCAGGTCACCCGGCTCGCCGCCGAGCACGGCGCGGCCCTGATCGCGCTGACCATCGACGAGGAGGGCCAGGCCCGCACCGTCGAGCACAAGGTCGCCATCGCGGAGCGCCTCATCGCGGACCTGACCGGCAACTGGGGCATCCAGGAGTCGGACATTCTCATCGACTGCCTCACCTTCACCATCTGCACCGGCCAGGAGGAGTCGCGGGGCGATGGCATCGCGACGATCGGGGCGATCCGCGAGCTGAAGAAGCGCCACCCCGACGTCCAGACCACGCTCGGGCTGTCGAACATCTCCTTCGGGCTCAATCCGGCCGCCCGCGTCGTGCTCAACTCGGTCTTCCTCGACGAGTGCGTCAAGGCCGGACTCGACTCCGCGATCGTGCACGCGTCGAAGATCCTGCCGATCGCCCGGCTGGAGGAGGAGCAGGCGAAGGTCGCCCTCGACCTGATCTACGACCGCCGCTCCGAGGGCTACGACCCCCTGCAGAAGCTCATGGCGCTCTTCGAGGGCGTCAACATGAAGTCGATGAAGGCGGGCAGGGCCGAGGAACTCCTCGCACTGCCGCTCGACGAGCGCCTCCAGCGCCGCATCATCGACGGCGAGAAGAACGGCCTGGAGGCCGACCTCGACGAGGCGCTCCGGAGCCGCCCGGCCCTCGACATCGTCAACGACACCCTGCTGGAGGGCATGAAGGTCGTCGGTGAACTCTTCGGTTCGGGCCAGATGCAGCTGCCGTTCGTGCTCCAGTCCGCCGAGGTCATGAAGACCGCGGTGGCCCACCTGGAACCGCACATGGAGAAGTCGGACGCCGAGGGCAAGGGCACCATCGTGCTGGCCACCGTCCGCGGCGACGTCCACGACATCGGCAAGAACCTCGTCGACATCATCCTGTCGAACAACGGGTTCAACGTCGTCAACATCGGCATCAAGCAGCCCGTCTCCGCGATCCTGGACGCCGCCGAGGAACACCGGGCCGACGTCATCGGCATGTCCGGCCTCCTGGTCAAGTCCACCGTGATCATGAAGGAGAACCTCCAGGAGCTGAACCAGCGCAAGCTGGCCGCCGACTACCCGGTGATCCTCGGCGGCGCCGCCCTCACCCGTGCCTACGTGGAGCAGGACCTGCACGAGATCTACGAGGGCGAGGTCCGCTACGCCCGCGACGCCTTCGAGGGCCTGCGGCTGATGGACGCGCTCATCGCGGTCAAGCGCGGCGTCCCGGGCGCCACCCTCCCCGAACTCAAGCAGCGCCGGGTGCCCAAGCGCGACACGCCCGCACCTGAGGCCGAGGAGACCCAGGAGGGCGTCCGCTCCGACGTGGCCGTCGACAACCCGGTCCCCACCCCGCCGTTCTGGGGCACCCGGGTCGTCAAGGGCATCCAGCTCAAGGAGTACGCCTCCTGGCTCGACGAAGGAGCCCTCTTCAAGGGCCAATGGGGCCTCAAGCAGGCCCGCGCCGGTGACGGACCGACGTACGAGGAACTGGCCGAGACCGAGGGCCGCCCGCACCTGCGTGGCTGGCTGGACAAGCTGCACACGGAGAACCTGCTGGAGGCCGCCGTCGTCTACGGCTACTTCCCCTGCGTCTCCAAGGGCGACGACCTGATCCTGCTGCACGAGGACGGCTCGGAGCGCACCCGCTTCACCTTCCCGCGCCAGCGCCGCGGCCGCCGCCTGTGCCTCGCGGACTTCTTCCGTCCGGAGGAGTCCGGCGAGACGGACGTGATCGGCCTCCAGGTCGTCACCGTCGGCTCGAAGATCGGCGGCGAGACCGCCAAGCTCTTCGAGGCCAACGCCTACCGCGACTACCTGGAGCTGCACGGGCTCTCCGTCCAGCTGGCCGAGGCGCTCGCCGAGTACTGGCACGCCCGCGTCCGCTCGGAGCTGGGCTTCGCCGGCGAGGACCCGGCCGAGGTCGAGGACATGTTCGCGCTGAAGTACCGGGGCGCGCGCTTCTCCCTGGGCTACGGCGCCTGCCCGGATCTGGAGGACCGGGCGAAGATCGCCGACCTGCTCCAGCCCGAGCGGATCGGGGTGCACCTCTCCGAGGAGTTCCAGCTCCACCCCGAGCAGTCCACCGACGCGATCGTCATCCACCACCCCGAAGCGAAGTACTTCAACGCGCGGTAAGACGCCGTTCAACGCGCGGTAGCGGGACGAGTCGTACACTGGTCGGTCCAGTGCAGGCCGGTCGCCCTCCCTCCGGGGAGCGGTGGCCGGCCTTCTCGCCCCTCATGAAAGGTGTGCCGGATGACCAGTACGATTTCCGCGTCCCTGACCCGTACGGCCGAGGGTGCGGCCCTGCAGGCCGTGTTTCTCGACATGGACGGCACCCTGGTGGACACCGAGGGGTTCTGGTGGGACGTCGAGGTGGAGGTCTTCGCGGACCTCGGGCACCGGCTGGACGAGGCGTGGCGGGACGTGGTGGTCGGCGGCCCGATGACCCGCAGCGCCGGGTACCTGATCGACTCCACCGGTGCCGACATCACGCTCCCCGAGCTGACCGTGCTGCTCAACGACCGCTTCGAGAAGCGCATCGGCCTTGGTGTGCCGCTGATGCCGGGCGTGGCCCGGCTGCTCGCCGAACTGGGCAGGCACGAGATCCCCACCGCTCTGGTCTCGGCCTCGCACCGGCGGATCATCGACCGGGTGCTGGACTCCGTGGGCCACCACCATTTCGCGCTGACCGTCGCGGGCGACGAGGTCACCCGGACGAAGCCGCACCCGGAGCCGTATCTCACCGCGGCGAGCGGCTTCGGGGCCGACCCGCGGCTCTGTGCGGTCATCGAGGACACCGCGACCGGGGTGGCCGCGGCGGAGGCGGCCGGATGCCGGGTGGTCGCCGTGCCGTCGGTGTCACCGATCGCGCCCGCCGCCGGCCGGGTCGTCGTGAGTTCCCTCGAAGAAGTCGATCTCGCATTTCTCAGGGGTCTGGTCACGGGAATGCATTGAGCCGCACACCGAGAGTGCTGCTGTGAATGAACAGAAAAACTCTCGGCGTCGGACCGTGCTTATTCTGTCGCGCTCATGTGTAAGCGAGTCGGGTGCATGTCAATACCTGAAAGTGTTCACCGAGACGTTATTGAGTGACCTTCATCACCCGTTTGGTCGCCAATATGTTCGCGGGATTCGCCGGGCTGTCCGTTTTGGCGTACCCAAGTGTCCCGGTTCATGAATCCCTGTACGAATAATTCCGGTATCTCGGAATGGGCTCGTCATGCATTCCCGTCGCCATCCGATTACGCACCGGGCTCCACGGGTCCGGCCATGCCGATGGGGCCTACTAATGTCGTTTTCTCCATGACCGGATGAGGGAGAACGTCCAGGATGAACCGCAAGACACTGGTGCTGCCGGCCGTCGTCGGCCTGCTCGCGCCCGTACTCGCCGCCTGCGGTGCGTCGGACGGTGGGAGCGACGGCAGCGACGCCATCGTTGTCGGCACCACGGACCAGTTCGTCGCCTCGAAGGACGCTCCCGCACCGCTCGACCCCGCCATCGGCTACGAGGCGGGCGTCTGGAACGTACTGCGGCAGACCGTGCAGACGCTGATGCACGTCCCGCGCGGCGGCGGCGAGCCGGTGCCCGAGGCCGCCGAGAGCTGCGCCTTCACGGACACGGCGAACGAGAGCTACCGCTGCAAGCTGCGCAGCGGCCTGGAATTCGCCGACGGCAGCGCGGTCACCGCCGAGGACGTCAAGTACTCCATCGACCGCGTCATCCGGATCAAGTCCACCAATGGGCCCGTCGCCCTGCTCGACAACATCGACACCGTCGAGACCAAGGGCGACCGCGAGGTCGTATTCCACCTCCGGACCTCGGACGCGACCTTCCCCTACAAGCTCGCCACCCCGCCCGCCGGAATAATCCAGCCGGGCACATACCCGGCGACCTCCCCGCGCAACGGATTCCAGGTGGACGGCTCCGGTCCGTACACGATGAAGCCGGAAGTGAAGAACGATCAGGTCGTGAAAGTCGTCTTCACGAGGAATCCCCATTACAAGGGGGATCTCAAGGTGCTGAACGACAAGGTCGAACTGGATCTCTTCCCGGACGCCACCGCCATGGGCAAGGCGCTCGACAAGAAGAAGATCGACATGATGACCCGCACCATGTCGCCGAAGCAGTCGCAGGAGATGCTGGAGCACCCCCGGGACGGCATCAAGCTGACCGAGATGCCCGGCCTCGCCATCAGCTACCTCGGATTCGACACCAACGACCCCGCCGTGAAGAACAAGGCGGTCCGCCAGGCCATGGCCCAGGTCATCGACCGGGGCCAGATCGCGAGCGAGGTGTACGGCACCACGGCCGAACCGCTGTACTCACTGATCCCGTCCAGCATCGCCGGGCACACCAACTCGTTCTTCAACAAGTACGGCGAGCCCAGCACGGCCAAGGCCGCCGCGACACTGAAGGACGCAGGGATCCGCACCCCGGTGAAGTTCACGCTGCACTACACGAGCGACCACTACGGCGACGCGACCGCGACCGAGTTCAGGACACTGCGCAAGCAGCTCAACGACACGGGCCTGTTCGACGTGACCGTCCAGGGCACTCCCTGGGCGAAGTACCGCCCGGCCGAACTGCGCGGCGAGTACGCCGTCTACGGCATGGGCTGGTTCCCCGACTTCCCGGACCCGGACAACTACACGGCGCCGTTCCTCGGCAGTAACAACTTCCTCAACTCGCCCTACGAGTCGTCCGCCGCCCAGGAGACGCTCATCCCGCGGTCCCGCCGCGAGGCCGACCGCAGCGTCGCGGCCAGGACCTTCAAGCAGCTCCAGGACATCGTCGCGCAGGACGTGCCGGTGCTCCCGGTCTGGCAGGGCAAGCAGTACGTCGCCTCCCGCGAAAGCCTCACCGGCGTGGAGTGGGCGGTCAACTCCTCCGCCGACCTCCAGCTCTGGGAGCTCGGCCACGGCGCAAGCTGAGCGCCGGACGCGGCAACAGCTCGGTCAGCGGCGCCGGCCGGCCACCGCTGACCCGGCCCCGGAACCCGGCCGGGTCACTGGGCGCCGGGGCGCACCAGCCCGCTCTCGTAGGCGTAGACGGCCGCCTGCACCCGGTCGCGCAGCCCGAGCTTCGTCAGGACATGGCCCACATGCGTCTTGACCGTCGTCTCGCTGACGAAGAGATCGGCGGCGATCTCCGCATTCGACAGCCCGCGCGCCACCAGCTTCAGGACCTCCACCTCGCGGTCCGTCAGCGTGTTCAGCGCGTCCGGCACCGGCTCCTCGCCGGACGGCAGATGGTCCGCGTACTTGTCCAGCAGCCGGCGCGTGATACTCGGAGCCAGCATCGCCTCGCCGCCCGCGACCACCCGGATCGCCTGCACCAGCTCATTGGCCGGGGCGTCCTTCAGCAGGAAGCCGCTGGCACCGGCGCGCAGCGCCTCCACCACGTACTCGTCGAGATCGAACGTGGTGAGCACCAGCACCTTCGCCGGACCGTCCCGGCCGGGACCGGTGATCTGACGCGTCGCCTCGACACCGTCCATCCGCGGCATCCGGATGTCCATCAGCACCACATCGGGCTGCAGCGCCCGCACCTGGTCGAGAGCCTGGAGACCGTCACCGGCCTCGCCCACCACCGCGAGATCACCCTCCGCCTCCAGAATCATCCGGAAGCCGGTGCGCAGCAGCGGTTGGTCATCGACCAGTAGGACGCGGATTGCCACGGTTCTCCTTAAGGTCCTTCGAGGGCCACAGGCCGGCCGGCCTCAGCACGGACCGGGTCCATTCTGCCCTGGGCGTCCTGCCCCGGTTCCGCCGGGCGTACCGACAGCGGATAGACCGGGGGAGTGCCACCGAATTCGGGACAGAGCGCCTGATGGTCGCACCAGCCGCACAGCTTCGTCGGCCGCGGCCGCCACTCGCCGGTCTCCGTGGCCAGCGAGATCGCCTCCCAGAGGGCCAGCAGCTTGCGCTCCACCCGCTCCAGGTCCGCCACCACCGGGTCGTACGTCATCACGTCCCCGCTGCCGAGATAGACCAGCTGGAGCCGGCGCGGCACCACGCCCTTCAGCCGCCAGATGACCAGCGCGTAGAACTTCATCTGGAAGAGGGCACCCTCCGCGTACTCCGGACGCGGCGCCTTCCCCGTCTTGTAGTCGACGATCCGGACATCGCCCGTCGGCGTCACGTCGATCCGGTCGATCACCCCGCGCAGCCGCAGCCCCGAATCCAGCTCCGTCTCGACGAACAGCTCCCGCTCGGCGGGCTCCAGCCGCGTCGGATCCTCCAGCGAGAACCAGCGCTCCACGAGCCGCTCCGCCTCCGACAGCCAGCGCGAGAGCCGCTCGCCCTGCGGATCCTCGGCGAACAGCTCCGACAGCTCCGGCCTGGACTCCAGCAGCCGGTCCCACTGCGCCGGGATCAGCGCCGTGGCCCGGCCGGGCGTCCGCTCCGTCGCCGGGTTGTCGAAGAGCCGCTCCAGCACCGCATGGACCAGCGTCCCCCGGGTAGCCGCCTCACTGGGCTTCTGGGGCAGTTTGTCGATGACCCGGAATCGGTACAGCAGGGGACACTGCATGAAGTCGCTCGCCCGCGACGGGGAAAGGGACGAGGGCGGCTGAGGCAGCCGCGGCACTGAGGTCATGACGAAGACCCTACGACCCGCTACTGACAACAACCGGCATACCATCGACCACAGACCCCCGAACACTGCATGATCGTGCCGGACGGCACCGACCGAAGGGACCTCGTGGACGAGAGCGGCAACAGCGGGCGGCCGCAGCCCGGCGCAGGGGGAACGGACCCCGGCGCCGGCCCCGACAAGGGCAAACCGGGGCGCCGCGACGAGCCCGGCGGCGGCATCCTCATGGGCCGCCCCTTCGGGGTGCCGGTCTACGTCGCCCCGAGCTGGTTCCTCGTCGCGGCCCTGATCACCTGGGTCTTCGGCGGCCAGCTCGACCGGGTCCTGCCCGGCCTCGGCGCGGCACGCTACCTCGTCGCCCTCTTCTTCGCCATCGCGTTCTACGCCTCCGTGCTCGTCCATGAACTCGCGCACACGGTGGTCGCGCTGCACTACAAGCTCCCGGTGCGCCGCATCCAGCTCCAGTTCTTCGGCGGCGTCTCCGAGATCGAGAAGGAATCCGAGACCCCCGGCCGCGAATTCCTCCTCGCCTTCGTAGGCCCGCTGCTCTCCCTCGTCCTGGCCGGCGTCTTCTACATCCCGCTGAACTTCGTCGAGCGCGGCACCGTCCCCGGTGTGCTGCTCGGCGGGCTGATGATCTCCAACCTCATCGTCGCCGTCTTCAACCTGCTGCCCGGCCTCCCGCTCGACGGCGGGCGGATGCTCCGCGCCGTCGTCTGGAAGATCACCGGCCGCCCGATGAGCGGCACCGTCGCCGCCGCCTGGGTCGGCCGCGCCCTCGCCGTCACCACCCTCATCGGCCTTCCCCTCCTCACCCGGACCGGGTCGTTCGGGAACAACCCCGACGACCTCGGCGGCATGGACACGGTCATCGACGCCCTGCTCGCCGCGGTCCTCGCCGCCATCATCTGGACCGGCGCGGGCAACAGCCTGCGCATGGCCCGGCTGCGCGAGCACCTCCCCGACCTGCGCGCCCGCGCCCTCACCCGGCGCGCGGTACCGGTCGAGGCGGCCACCCCGCTCTCCGAGGCGCTGCGCCGGGCCAACGAGGCGGGCGCCCGCGCCCTCGTCGTCGTCGACGGAAACGGCGAACCCAAGGCCGTCGTCCGCGAGGCCGCCATCGTCTCCGTCCCCGAACACCGCCGCCCCTGGGTCGCCGTCGGCGGCCTCGCCCAGGACCTCACCGACGGCATGAAGGTCTCCGCCGAACTGGCCGGCGAAGCCCTCCTGGACCGGCTCAAGGCCAGCCCCGCCACCGAGTACCTCGTCGTCGAGGACACCGGCGAGATCTACGGGGTGCTGTCCACGGCCGACGTGGAACGGGCGTTCGTCGCCGCCATGGCCCGGCCCGCCGCCTGAGCCCCTGGGCCGTGTGCGTACAGGCGGTCGGAGCGCACGGAAACACCGGTACGCTGGTCACATGTCTGAACCGACCGGTGCCGCCCGCCGACGTGGGCCCTTCAAGGTCGGGGACCAGGTCCAGCTCACCGATCCCAAGGGACGCCACTACACCTTCACGCTCGAAGCCGGAAAGAACTTCCACACCCACAAGGGTTCTTTCTCGCACGACGAGCTGATCGGTGCTCCCGAGGGCAGTGTTGTCCGTACCACGGGGAACGTCGTCTATCTCGCGCTGCGCCCCCTGCTCCCCGACTACGTCCTGTCCATGCCCCGCGGCGCCGCCGTGGTCTACCCCAAGGACGCGGGGCAGATCCTGGCCTTCGGCGACATCTTCCCCGGCGCCCGTGTCGTGGAGGCCGGCGTGGGATCCGGCGCCCTCTCCACCTTCCTGCTCCGCGCCATCGGCGAGCAGGGGATGCTGCACTCCTACGAGCGCCGCGAGGACTTCGCCGAGATCGCCACACAGAACGTCGAGCGCTACTTCGGCAGTCCGCACCCCGCCTGGGAGCTCACCGTCGGCGACCTCCAGGACAACCTGACGGACACCGACGTCGACCGCGTCGTCCTGGACATGCTCGCGCCCTGGGAGTGCCTGGACGCCGTCTCCAAGGCGCTCGTCCCCGGCGGCATCCTCTGCGCGTACGTGGCGACCACCACCCAGCTCTCCCGGACGGTCGAGTCCATCCGTGAGATCGGCTGCTTCGCGGAACCGCAGCCCTGGGAGTCGATGATCCGCAACTGGCACGTCGAGGGTCTCGCCGTCCGCCCGGACCACCGGATGATCGGACACACCGGCTTCCTCGTCACCGCCCGCCGGCTGGCCGACGGGGTCCAGGCCCCGCCGCGCCGCCGCCGCCCCTCCAAGGGGGCCTACGGCGACGACTACGACGGCCCGGGCAGCAAGAGCGGCCCCGCCCGCGACTGACCCGCGCAACGCACCGGCGCCGCGGCCGAGTTCCCGGACAGACCCGGGAACTCGGCTGCGGCGCCTTTTCGTTGTACCCGTTGCCCGCGCACCGGGCACACAATCCGCAAGGACCCCACCGTTCCGCTGATGTGTGAGGTGTGGCACGATGCTGGCCACCCCCCACCCGGCCGCCGACGGCACTGCCCTCTCAGGCATTCCGCACCAAAGGAACCACAGGAGACATCCCGCGTGCAGACCTCCGCGCTCCCGGACCTCGCGCACACCGAGACGACGACGATGCACTGGCTCGCCACCGCGGCGGCCATGGCCGCCGTTGTCGCGGCAGCCGGCCTGCTCCAGCCCGACACGGCCGCCTCGGCCTCCACCACGCCCCGCCGCACCGCGGTGCAGCACGGCGCGGCGGCCGTCCCCCCGCCCGATCCGGCCCGCGCGGTGTTCCCACTGGAATGCGGCGGCGTCGGCAACACGGTCGCCAAACAGGTTCCCGGCGACCTCGACGGCGACGGCCGTCCGGAAACCGTCGCGGTGGTCCACTGCGCGGCCGGATCCGGTACCCCGCCCAGTGGCGTCTACGTCCTCACACAGGGAAGCGGGGCCGCACCCAGGATCGTCGCGACCCTGGTGGACCCCGCCCAGAAGATGAGCGTCGGCGACTTCACGGTGCGTGACGGCGTCGTCTCCGCCACGCTCCTCGGCTATTCCTCGCCCGCGATCCCGTCCTGCTGCCCCGACCAGCAGGAGAAGGTCACCTGGCAATGGCAGAACGGGGCCTTCGTACGGAGCAGCCTGTCCGGCGACTCCGCCGACGGCAGCGCCTGACCGGTCACTCCGCGCAGCCGCCGGCCCGGGGGCCGGCGGGTCAGGCGGCCTCGGGACCGAAGACCTCGACCCTGTCCGAAACGCGTCGTACGTGAATGCAGTCGCCCGGGCACTCCTTGGCCGAGTCGACCACGTCCTGGAGGAGTGGCAGCGGCACCGGGGTGGTCGCCCCCTTGTCCTGCAGCAGCTCGTCGCCGTCGCTCTTCACATAGGCGAGTCCGTCGATGTCCAGCTCGAAGACCTCGGGCGCGTACTGCACGCAGATGCCGTCCCCCGTGCAGAGGTCCTGGTCGATCCAGACCTCCAGGTCCTGCGTCTCGCTGCCGGTGGGAGCGTCCTGCTGCACGGTCATTTCGCCTGCCGTTTCCTGCGTATCCGAACCAAAAAAAGCCAGCCCTGACGGGTGTTGAACACTTCGACGATACAACCGGCCGCTTTCCGATGTTGAAGGGTGGGTATTCCCCTGACACGAGGGAGAGCGCAAGGGTGAAGATCGGACACACCCCACAGTCTTTGTGATCTAGGGGTTTCAATCATCACCCACCCAGGTAGGGTCAGGAAGCGTCCAGCTCCCCTTGGAGGAGGTGAGGACCGTGGCAGCCCACGACGACGACATCAACCGCGGCATCCGGCCCGGGCGGGGGTCCGATGACCCAGCCGGCCAGGTCGCCTATCTCGAGCAGGAAATCGCCGTCCTGCGACGTAAGCTCGCCGACTCTCCGCGCCATACGAGGATTCTCGAAGAGCGGATCGTCGAGTTCCAGACCAACCTCGCAGGCGTGTCCGCTCAGAACGAGCGGCTCGCCAACACACTCCGCGAGGCCCGCGACCAGATCGTGGCCCTCAAGGAAGAGGTCGACCGGCTGGCACAGCCACCGGCCGGTTTCGGTGTGTTCCTGCAAGGCAACGAGGACGGTACCTGCGACATCTTCACCGGGGGCCGCAAGCTCCGGGTGAACATCAGTCCCAGCGTCGAGCTCGATGACCTCCGGCGCGGCCAGGAAGTCATGCTCAACGAAGCGCTCAACGTGGTCGACGCCATGGAATTCGAGCGCGCCGGGGACATCGTCACCCTCAAGGAGATCCTTGAGGACGGCGAACGAGCCCTGGTGGTCGGGCACACCGACGAGGAACGGGTGGTGCGGCTCGCCGAGCCGTTGCTGGACATCACCATCCGGCCCGGCGACGCCCTGCTGCTCGAACCCAGGTCCGGCTACGTCTACGAAGTCGTTCCCAAGAGCGAGGTCGAAGAGCTCGTCCTCGAAGAAGTCCCGGACATCGACTACGACAAGATCGGCGGACTGGGCGACCAGATCGAGCTGATCCGCGACGCGGTCGAGCTCCCCTATCTGCACCCAGACCTCTTCAGGGAGCACGAGCTGCGGCCGCCGAAGGGCATCCTGCTCTACGGCCCGCCCGGCTGCGGCAAGACACTCATTGCCAAGGCCGTCGCCAACTCCCTGGCGAAGAAGGTCGCGGAAGTCACCGGTCAGCCCACCGGCAAGAGCTACTTCCTCAACATCAAGGGTCCCGAGCTCCTCAACAAGTACGTCGGTGAGACCGAGCGCCACATCCGCCTGGTCTTCCAGCGTGCCCGCGAGAAGGCGAGTGAGGGCACCCCCGTCATCGTCTTCTTCGACGAGATGGAGTCCCTCTTCCGTACCCGGGGATCCGGCGTCAGCTCGGACGTGGAGAACACCATCGTCCCCCAGCTGCTCGCCGAGATCGACGGTGTCGAGGGCCTGGAGAACGTCATCGTCATCGGCGCCTCCAACCGCGAGGACATGATCGACCCCGCGATCCTGCGACCGGGCCGTCTCGATGTGAAGATCAAGATCGAGCGTCCGGACGCGGAGGCCGCGAAGGACATCTTCGCGAAGTACCTCACGCCTTCGCTGCCCCTGCACGCGGACGATCTCGCCGAGCACACCGGCTCCAAGGAAGCCGCCGCGCACGCCATGATCCAGTCGGTCGTCGAGCGGATGTACACCGAGTCCGAGGAGAACCGCTTCCTCGAGGTCACGTACGCCAACGGCGACAAGGAGGTCCTGTACTTCAAGGACTTCAACTCCGGCGCGATGATCCAGAACATCGTCGACCGGGCCAAGAAGATGGCCATCAAGGCCTTCCTCGACCAGGGCCAGAAGGGCCTTCGCGTCTCCCATCTCCTCCAGGCCTGTGTGGACGAGTTCAAGGAGAACGAGGACCTGCCGAACACCACCAACCCGGACGACTGGGCCAGGATCTCCGGCAAGAAGGGTGAGCGGATCGTCTTCATCCGCACACTCGTCACCGGAAAGCAGGGCGCGGACACCGGGCGGTCCATCGACACGGTGGCAAACACCGGGCAGTACCTGTAGAACGCAGACCGGCTGCGGATGCCCGGCCGGGCATCCGCAGCCGGTTGCTTTCCGGACAGCTCCGACGACACCGCAGCAATGACGTAATTGATCTCCCCACCAGCACAGAGGCGCTCTAGGCTCTTGCGTACCGCCCGGTCGCGCAGTGCGGGTACGGGCAAACCGCGCACGCACCGGACAAGCAGCGGTACTTGAGCGCCGCTCCCGGAAGGGAGCGCCGCCGGGCAAGGAGGGCCGCATGACCGTACGGCGAGTAATGGGCATCGAGACCGAGTACGGGATCTCCGTGCCCGGCCACCCCAACGCCAATGCCATGCTCACCTCGTCCCAGATCGTCAACGCCTACGCGGCGGCGATGCACCGGGCGCGCCGCGCCCGCTGGGACTTCGAGGAGGAGAACCCGCTGCGTGACGCGCGAGGCTTCGACCTCGCCCGCGAGACCGCCGACTCCAGCCAGCTCACGGACGAGGACATCGGCCTGGCCAATGTCATCCTCACCAACGGGGCACGGCTCTACGTCGACCACGCGCACCCCGAGTACAGCTCCCCGGAGATCACCAACCCCAGGGACGCCGTCCTCTGGGACAAGGCCGGCGAGCGCATCATGGCCGAGGCCGCCGAACGCGCGGCCCAGCTGCCCGGCGCCCAGCCGATCCACCTCTACAAGAACAACACCGACAACAAGGGCGCCTCGTACGGGACGCACGAGAACTATCTGATGAAGCGGGAGACCCCGTTCTCTGACATCGTGCGCCATCTGACCCCGTTCTTCGTCTCGCGCCAGGTCGTCACCGGAGCGGGACGGGTCGGAATCGGCCAGGACGGCCACGAGCACGGCTTCCAGATCAGCCAGCGCGCCGACTACTTCGAGGTCGAGGTCGGCCTGGAGACCACGCTCAAGCGCCCGATCATCAACACCCGCGACGAGCCCCACTCGGACGCCGAGAAGTACCGCCGGCTGCATGTGATCATCGGCGACGCGAATCTCTCGGAGATCTCCACCTATCTCAAGCTGGGCACCACCTCGCTGGTCCTCTCCATGATCGAGGACGGCTTCATCAACGTCGACCTGGCCGTGGACCAGCCGGTGCGCACGCTGCACCAGGTCTCCCACGACCCGGATCTCCAGCAGCTGATCACTCTGCGCAGCGGGCGGACACTCACCGCTGTGCAGCTCCAGATGGAGTACTTCGAGCTCGGCCGCAAGTACGTCGAGGAGCGGTACGGGGCGGACGCCGACGAGCAGACCAGGGACATCCTGATCCGCTGGGAGGACACGCTCAACCGGCTGGAGAACGATCCGATGAGCCTGTCGGGCGAGCTGGACTGGGTCGCCAAGCGGAAGCTCATGGAGGGCTACCGCCAGCGCGACAACCTCGACTGGGACGCGGCCCGCCTGCATCTGGTGGACCTCCAGTACGCCGACGTACGGGCCGAGAAGGGCCTCTACAACCGTCTGGCGGCCCGCGGCAGGATGAAGCGCCTGCTGGACGAGAACGAGGTCGAGCAGGCCCGTACAGCGCCTCCGGAGGACACCAGGGCGTATTTCCGCGGCCGCTGCCTGGACCAGTACGCGGACGACGTCGCGGCGGCCTCCTGGGATTCGGTCATCTTCGATCTTCCGGGTCACGACTCGTTGCAGCGGGTGCCCACCATGGAACCGCTCCGGGGCACCCGTGAGCATGTCAAGGACCTCCTGGACCGCTGTCGTACCGCGGAAGAGCTGGTCCGGGTGCTGTCGGGCGGCTGAAAGGGCCGTCGGCTGGGAATCATTCCGATGACCTCCGGACGTTGAGACAAGTACCGGGCCAATGTCGGACCCCGTAGGTAGGGTCTGATCAAGTGCTTCGAACCGAGCGGGGTGAGCTATATGGCGACCAAGGACACCGGCGGCGGACAGCAGAAGGCGACGCGTTCCACCGAAGGGGCCGAGGAGCAGGCGCAGGAAGCGCAGGCATCCGAGGACCTCAAGGAGCGACAGGAGAAGCTGAGCGACGACGTCGACGACGTTCTCGACGAGATCGACGACGTTCTCGAGGAGAACGCAGAGGATTTCGTTCGCTCATTCGTGCAAAAGGGTGGCGAGTAACCGGCTCGGCGCCGGGACCGGCGACCGGCGTGCGGTGCGGGCGGATGCCCGCACCGCACGCCCCGGGCAGGGGCCGCGCGATCGGTCCGGATGCCTCCGCCACACATGTGGATCACTGCCGTCGGACGGGTAGGGTCCGTGGCATACGGTGCTTCAACTGCAATTCGGCCGTAGGCAAGTTGGGAGATGATCCTGACACCTTGCGCAGGGCCATCGCTTACCTGGAGGGAAACGCGTGGAAGCCAACACTCGTAGCACCGGGCGTCTACCAGCTGCCTTCCTGACGCCCGGGTCCTCTTCCTTCATGGACTTCCTGACCGACCAGTCGCCCGGGATGCTGCCGGGCAATCGGCAGCTGCCGCCCATGAAGGGGGCCATCGAGGCTCCGCACGGGACCACCATCGTCGCGGCGTCGTTCCCCGGCGGCGTGGTTCTGGCCGGTGACCGGCGGGCGACCATGGGCAGCATGATCGCGCAGCGCAACATCGAGAAGGTGTTCCCGGCCGACGAGTACTCGGCGGTCGGTATCGCCGGTACCGCCGGTCTGGCCGTGGAGATGGTCAAGCTCTTCCAGCTGGAGCTGGAGCACTTCGAGAAGGTCGAGGGCGCCCAGCTCTCCCTGGAGGGCAAGGCGAACCGGCTCTCCACGATGATCCGGAGCAATCTGGCGATGGCCATGCAGGGTCTCGCCGTGGTGCCGCTCTTCGCCGGCTACGACGTCGACCGTGAGCGGGGCCGGATCTTCTCGTACGACGTCACCGGAGGCCGTTCCGAGGAGCAGGGGTACGCGTCCACCGGCTCCGGGTCGATCTTTGCCCGCACCTCCATGAAGAAGCTCTACCGCGAGGACCTGACGGAGGAGCAGACACTCACTCTGGTCGTACAGGCCTTGTACGACGCGGCGGACGACGATTCGGCGACCGGCGGTCCCGACGTGGCCCGGCGTATCTATCCGATCATCACCGTCATCACCGACGAGGGTTTCCGGAAGCTGACCGAGACGGAATCCTCCGAGATCGCCCGCTCGATTCTGGAACGACGGCTCGTAGAGCCCGACGGCCCGCGCGCCGAGCTGCTCTGACCGCTCGTTCCGAGGCTTCTTCGATGCTCTTGCCACTGACAGAAAGGGACGGATAGCCGGTGTCGACGCCGTTCTATGTCTCACCTCAGCAGGCCATGGCCGACCGGGCGGAATACGCCCGGAAGGGCATCGCCCGTGGTCGCAGCCTGGTTGTGCTGCAGTACACCGACGGCATTGTGTTCGTCGGCGAGAACCCGTCCCGTGCGCTGCACAAGTTCAGCGAGATCTATGACCGGATCGGTTTCGCCGCCGCCGGTAAGTACAACGAGTACGAGAATCTCCGCATCGGCGGTGTGCGCTATGCCGATCTGCGCGGATACACCTATGACCGTGACGACGTGACGGCCCGTGGACTGGCGAATGTCTACGCGCAGACGCTCGGCACCATCTTCTCCAGTGCGGCCGAGAAGCCGTACGAGGTGGAGCTGGTGGTCGCGGAGGTGGGCGCGGCGGCGGACGGCGACCAGATCTACCGGCTGCCGCACGACGGTTCGATCGTGGACGAGCACGGCTCGGTCGCCGTCGGTGGGAACGCGGAGCAGATCAGCACCTTCCTGGACCAGCGGCACCGTGACGGGATGTCGCTCGCCGAGGCGCTGAAGCTGGCGGTGCAGGCGCTGTCCCGCGATCCCAACGGCAGTGAGCGGGAGATCCCCGCGGAGCGGCTGGAGGTCGCGGTCCTGGACCGCACGAGGCCGCAGCAGCGCAAGTTCAAGCGGATCGTCGGCCGGCAGCTGGCCCGGCTGCTGGAGGCGGACGGCGCCGGCTCGACGCCGACGGACGCCCCCTCGGACACGGAGGACGGCGACGACACCGCCGCGGCGACGACGGGCGCCGGTAAGCCGAGCGGCAAGTCGGGCGAGAAGAAAGCCGCCACCGACTCCACCGATTCCACCGACTCCACCGACTCCAAGGACTCCACCGACTCCAAGGATTCCGGTGGGGACGTGGAGTAGCACGTTCCGCTGTGTGTCCGAGCCCCGGTCCGCCGCTCCGGCGGGCCGGGGCTCTGTCATGAGCGCCGGCCCGTGGGCGGGGGAGCGGACGAGCCTCGGACGACCAGGTGCACCGGCAGGCTGCCGGTTTCGGCCGTGCGTCCCTCCAGAACGGCCAGCAGGGCGCTCATGCCGCGCTCGCCGACCTGCTCGGCCGGCAGCCGCACGGTAGTGAGTTCCGGCTCCACGGCCGTGGCCAGGGCCAGATCGTCGAAGCCCGTCACCGAGAGGTCGTCCGGCACCCGCAGCCCGAGCCGGCGGGCGGCCTTGCAGGCGCCTGCGGCCAGGATGTCGTCGTCGCAGACGATGGCGGTGGGGCGGGGCCCGGGAAGGGCCAGCGCGCGTTCCGCGGCCTCGCGGCCGGCCCGTACGTCCAGCGCCGCCGGCACGGTGCGCACATCGGTGCCGGGCACGCCGCGCAGGGCGTCGTGGACGGCTCCGGCGCGGACCGCGAACGTCCAGGTGTCGATGGCCGAGGCGAGGTGGATGAAACGGCGGTGGCCGAGAGCGAGCAGGTGCTCCGTCACCTGGCGCATCCCGTCGGCGACATCGAGGTTGACCCGGGCCGCCGGACCCGGAGCCGAGGGATCGCTGTCGAGCATGACCAGGGGCAGATCGGCCCCGTGCAGGGCGCCCAGCGCGTCGGCGGCCATGGACGAGGCGATCACCCCGTCG
>NZ_JAFMPZ010000478.1 GCF_017353455.1 Streptomyces laculatispora | reverse complement strand
CGCCGGCCCGGGCCGGCGTCTCACCCCGGTAGCCGATCTTCAGCTCGCCCGCGAGCAGCCGCCCCTCGTCGTCGAGCCCCTTGCTGCCGTCGGCGATCACCACCGCGCTGCCCTTGCCCGGCCGCCAGCCGGGACCGTGGGCGGGGATGTGTTCGCGTACGGCGGGGATGGTGCGGGGCGTCCTCGACAGCGGATAGCTCCGGGTCGGGGAGGGCGTGGGGGCGGCGGACGAGGCCCGGGGCGAGGCCGTGGCCCCGGCCTCGCGCGCGGTGTCGGAGCTGTCGGGCCACAGGACGACGGTGAGCGTCACCGCGGCCGCCGCGGTGACGGCCGCTCCGGCCGTGAGGGCGCCGCGTGAGGGCGACATCGGTAAGAAACCTCCGGTTTTCAGTGGAAAAGGGGGCAGAAGTGAGGAGATAGCCGGGCATTCTCCTCGCTGTTTCGTCCATCAGTCATCCCGAAACTCTCCCGTCCGGGTGAAATTCGCGCATTCGTCGGACGGCCGTTGCCCGGCCTCGCTAGCTTTGAGGCACATTCGTCTCTCCCTTCACTCTGCATCCACCTGGTCTCTTCGATCCCTCTCCACTCCAGGTTCACAGATGCCGCTGATTCGAGGAGCCCACGCTGTCCAGGTCCAGCGAGTCCCACGCCGGCCTCCCTGAGCAACCGCACCGGCCCGCCGGACGGACCGCCGTGCCTCTCCAGGGCTGCGGACCCGTACCCGGCCGGACCGTTCCGCACGGCTTCGGCCTGCGCCGTTTCAACGCCGCGGCCGCCGCCGACGTCGAGGCGGCCCTGCTGGACTGCTTCGGCAGCCGCCGCTGGGCCCAGCGGCTGGCCGCCCACCGCCCCTACCCGGACCTCGACGCGCTGCTCGCCGCCGCCGAGGAGGCAGGCTACGACCTCTCCCTCACCGACCGCGCCGAGGCGCTCGCCGCCGAGGTCTCCCCGGCGCTGCCGCCCGACGCGGCACCCTCCGCCCACCTCGCGCTGGCCGCCGCGCACGCCGCGTACGAGAGCCGCTTCGGCCATGTCTTCGTCATCTGCCTCGACGGTGTCCGGCCCGCCGAGCACCCCGACCACGTCCTGGCGGGCATCCGGGCCCGGCTGGGCCACGACCCCGACCAGGAGCGGGTGGTGACGGCGGACGAGATGCGGCGAATCGCCCGGGGCCGCATCATCGGGCTGGTATCGAGTCAGTAACGGCTTGCCGCGGGCCAGGGACGGCCCGGCCCGGGAACAGGCCCCGGGCTAGCCCGTCCGTGCCTGTTTGATTGCCACTTTGATCACACCAGAGGCCCCGGCGCGAACGAACCGACAAACCGTCGCTACGATGGCCGGGGCCGGTGGACCGTACCTGGCCGGGTCAGACCGACAGTCAAGCCGGCCGACCCCAATCCCCGCTCCCGGAGGGTTCTTCCGTGCCGGCTGGAACGCTGTACCGCGGCCGGGAAGGCATGTGGTCCTGGGTGGCTCATCGAGTCACCGGTGTCCTCATTTTCTTCTTCCTGTTCGTACACGTCCTGGACACCGCTCTCGTCCGTGTCTCCCCCGAGGCCTACGACGACGTCGTGGCCACATACAAGACATGGCCTGTCGCGTTCCTTGAATACGGCCTCGTGGCCGCGATTCTCTTCCACGCGCTGAACGGTCTCCGCATCATCGCCGTGGACTTCTGGGCCAAGGGCCCGCGCCTCCAGAAGCAGATGCTCTGGACCGTGCTGGGCATCTGGATCGTGCTCATGGTCGGGGCCCTGTACCCCGTCCTCGGCCACGCCGTCCGTTCCATCTTCGGGAGCTGAGGCCCATGTCCACCGAGACTTCCGCGATCGGCGCAGTCGAAGGCGTCAGCCTGTACGACGTCGACAACCCGGCCCCCGTGATCGAGCCCCCGCGTACGCGGACCGGCAAGACGCCCAAGGGCTCGCGCACCAACTTCGAGATGTACGCCTGGCTCTTCATGCGCCTGTCGGGTGTCGTCCTGGTCGTCCTGGTCGTCGGCCACCTGCTGATCCAGCTGGTGCTGGACGGCGGCGTCTCGAAGGTCGGCTTCGCCTTCGTGGCGGGCCGCTGGGCCTCGCCGTTCTGGCAGATGTGGGACCTGGCGATGCTGTGGCTCGCCATGCTGCACGGCGCCAACGGCCTCCGTACGGTCATCAACGACTACGCCGAACGGGACAACACCCGCTTCTGGCTGAAGATGCTGCTGTACACCGCCACGGTGTTCACCGTCCTGCTGGGCACGCTGGTGATCTTCACCTTCGACCCGAACATCCGCTAGGCGCCGGGCCCGAAGGACCAGAGGTAAACCATGCAGATCCACATGTACGACACCGTCATCGTCGGCGCCGGCGGCGCCGGCATGCGCGCGGCCATCGAGTCGACCAAGCGCAGCCGCACCGCCGTGCTGACCAAGCTCTACCCCACCCGCTCCCACACGGGCGCCGCGCAGGGCGGTATGGCCGCCGCGCTCGCCAACGTGGAGGAGGACAACTGGGAGTGGCACACCTTCGACACGATCAAGGGCGGCGACTACCTGGTCGACCAGGACGCCGCCGAGATCCTGGCGAAGGAGGCCATCGACGCCGTTCTCGACCTGGAGAAGATGGGCCTGCCGTTCGGCCGGACGCCCGAGGGCAAGATCGACCAGCGCCGCTTCGGCGGTCACTCCCGCAACCACGGTGAGGCCCCGGTCCGTCGCGCCTGCTACTCGGGCGACCGCACCGGCCACATGATCCTCCAGACGCTGTACCAGAACTGCGTCAAGGAGGGCGTGGAATTCTTCAACGAGTTCTACGTCCTGGACCAGCTGGTCGTCGAGGAGGACGGCGTCAAGAAGTCCGCCGGCGTCGTCGCCTACGAGCTGGCCACCGGCGAGATCCACGTCTTCCGGGCGAAGTCGGTCATCTATGCCTCGGGCGGCACCGGCAAGTTCTTCAAGGTGACGTCGAACGCGCACACCCTGACCGGTGACGGCCAGGCCGCCTGCTACCGCCGGGGTCTGCCGCTGGAGGACATGGAGTTCTTCCAGTTCCACCCGACCGGCATCTGGCGCATGGGCATCCTGCTGACGGAGGGCGCCCGCGGTGAGGGCGGCATCCTCCGCAACAAGGACGGCGAGCGCTTCATGGAGAAGTACGCGCCCGTCATGAAGGACCTCGCGTCCCGTGACGTCGTGTCCCGCTCCATCTACACGGAGATCCGTGAGGGCCGCGGCTGCGGTCCCGAGGGCGACCACGTCTACCTGGACCTGACGCACCTGCCGCCGGAGCAGCTGGACGCCAAGCTCCCGGACATCACGGAGTTCGCGCGTACGTACCTCGGCATCGAGCCCTACACGGACCCGATCCCGATCCAGCCGACCGCGCACTACGCCATGGGCGGCATCCCGACCAACGTCCAGGGCGAGGTGCTGGCCGACAACACCACCGTCGTCCCGGGCCTGTACGCCGCGGGCGAGGTCGCCTGTGTCTCCGTGCACGGCGCCAACCGCCTCGGCACCAACTCGCTGCTCGACATCAACGTCTTCGGGCGCCGGTCGGGCATCGCCGCCGCCGAGTACTCCGCGAAGAACGACTACGTCGAGCTTCCCGAGAACCCGGCGCAGCAGGTCGTCGACCAGGTCGAGCGGCTGCGCAACTCCACCGGCACCGAGCGGGTCTCGGCGATCCGTCTGGAGCTGCAGGAGTGCATGGACGCCAACGTGATGGTGTTCCGCACCGAGCAGACCATCAAGACCGCGGTCGACAAGATCGCGGAGCTGCGTGTGCGCTACCTCAACGTGTCCATCCAGGACAAGGGCAAGCGGTTCAACACGGATCTGCTCGAAGCGGTCGAGCTGGGCAACCTGCTCGACCTCGCCGAGGTCATGGCGACCTCCGCGCTGGCCCGCAAGGAGTCCCGCGGCGGTCACTACCGCGAGGACTACCCGAACCGCGACGACGTCAACTTCATGCGCCACACCATGGCGTACCGCGAGGTCGCCGACGACGGCACCGAGTCGATCCGGCTGGACTACAAGCCGGTCGTCCAGACCCGCTACCAGCCGATGGAGCGTAAGTACTGATGGCTACCCCCACCCTGGACAAGGCCGACAAGGCTCCCGAGCCCGAGGCCGGTTTCGCCGACTCGCCGTACATCACGGCGACCTTCCGGATCCGGCGGTTCAACCCGGAGGTCTCCGACGAGTCCCAGTGGCAGGACTTCCAGATCGAGATCGACCCGAAGGAGCGTGTGCTCGACGCCCTTCACAAGATCAAGTGGGAGACCGACGGCACGCTGACGTTCCGCCGCTCCTGCGCGCACGGCATCTGCGGTTCGGACGCCATGCGGATCAACGGCAAGAACAGGCTCGCCTGCAAGACGCTGATCAAGGACCTGAGCCCGGAGAAGCCGATCACGATCGAGGCCATCAAGGGCCTCACGGTCCTCAAGGACCTCGTGGTCGACATGGACCCGTTCTTCCAGGCCTACCGCGACGTCATGCCCTTCCTCATCACCAAGGGGAACGAGCCGACCCGCGAGCGTCTGCAGTCCCCCGAGGACCGCGAGCGCTTCGACGACACCACCAAGTGCATCCTGTGCGCCGCGTGCACGTCCTCGTGCCCGGTGTTCTGGAACGACGGGCAGTACTTCGGCCCGGCGGCGATCGTCAACGCGCACCGCTTCATCTTCGACTCGCGCGACGAGGGCGGCGAGCAGCGCCTGGAGATCCTCAACGACCGTGACGGGGTGTGGCGTTGCCGCACCACCTTCAACTGCACGGACGCCTGCCCGCGTGGCATCGAGGTCACCAAGGCGATCCAGGAGGTCAAGCGCGCGCTGATCACGCGTCGCTTCTGACCTTCCTGCCGCACCCGTAGCATCCAGGGCCCCGTCCTCCGCACGAACACCGCGGGAGGCGGGGCCTCCTGGCTGCCCGCGCGCAGCCGCGGCCCGTCAGTCCCAGGCCGCGCCGCCCCGGTCCTCGGCGACCACCATGATGCGCCGCAGCATGGAGTTGAGCAGTCTGCGTTCGTCCTTGCCGAGGACGCCGAGCAGCCGCTCCTCCTCGTTGCCGAGGAAGTCCATCGCGCCGAGCCACGTCGAACGGCCCTGGTCGGTCAGCTCCACGTCCACCCGCCGCCGGTCGGTGGTGGAGGGCGTACGGCGGGCGAACCCGCGACGCTCCAGCGCGTCCAGCCGGCCGGTGACGGAGGCGGGCGCGAGGTCGAGGTCGGCGGCGAGGTCGGACGGGGCCGCCTTGCCGCCGCGGCCGGCGAGCTTGTGCAGGGTGTCGAACTCCTGGCGGTCCAGGGCGAAGTCGACCAGGGACTGCTCACGCACCCGGCGCAGATGGACGGAGAGCTTCTTCATCCGGGTCACCGCGCCCTCGACGTCCGGGTCGAGTTCCGGAAGCACCGGCTTCCACCGCTCCACGTGTCCGTCGGTCCAGTCCCGTTGCTCCATGGTCCACAGCCTACGCCGAGACCCCAACTACCCTTCGGTACGCAATATTTCGTTGACGAATAATTCGAAGGCGAAATAGATTCCGCGCCATGCCTCATCCCCTGCGCACCCGCTCCTTCCGCCTGCTCTTCATCGGCCGCAGCCTCTCGATGCTCGGCGACGCGGCGATCCCCGCGGCGCTCACCCTCGCCGTCTACCTGGCCACCGGCTCGACCGGCGCGCTCGCCCTGGTGCTCGCCTGCGCGATGGTACCCAAACTGCTCCTGCTGCCGCTCGGCGGCGTTGTCGGCGACCGTTTCAACGCCCGTACGGTCGCGCTCACCACCGATCTCGTCCGGTGCGTGAGCCAGCTCTTCGTCGGCGCCGAACTCCTCTCCGGCGCACCGGCGCTGTGGCAGATCGCGGTGGCCGAGGCACTCGGCGGCGCCGCCGGGGCCTTCGCGATGCCGACCGTCTCCCCGCTGATCCGCGGCACCGTGGCGGAGTCCGGGCTGCTGCGCGCCAACTCCCTGATGGCGGTGGTCAGCAGCGCGACCCGGATCGGCGGCCCCGCGGTCGCCGGAGCACTGGTCCTCACCGCGGGGCCCGGCTGGGCCTTCGTGCTGGACGGTGCCAGCTTCGCGGTGAGCGCCGCACTGCTGTCCGCGATCGACGTCCGGCACGTCCCCGTCGCCCGCAGCTCCATGCTCAGCGACCTCAAGGAGGGCTGGAGCGAGGTCCGCGGCCGCGACTGGTACTGGACGAGCCTGATCGCCCACTCCGTCTGGAACGGTGCGGCGGCCGTCCTGATGACGCTGGGCCCGGCGCTCTTCCTCAACCACCTGGGCGGCAAGGGCATGTGGCTCGCCTTCCTCCAGACCGGCGCCGTCGGCCTGCTGCTCGGCTCGCTGCTGGCCGGCCGGGCCCGGCCGCGCCGCCCGGTCCTGATCGCCAATCTGGGCCTCGCCCTGTACGCGCTGCCGCTCTGCCTGCTGGCCGCACACGCCCCCGCCGTCGTCGCCATCGCCGCGTACGGGATCTCCCAGGCCGGACTCGGCTACCTCAACCCGGTCTGGCAGACCGCCGTCCAGTCCGCCGTACCCGCCCGCGCACTGGCCCGGGTGACCTCGTACGACTGGCTGCTCTCCCTCGGCGCGATGCCGCTGGGCTACGCCCTCGCCCCACTGGCGGCTTCGGCCTGGGGCACCGAGGTCCCCCTTGCCGCAGCTGGGTTGGCGGTCGGTGCGGCCTGCCTGGCCACCGCCGCCGTACCGGGCGTACGGCGCTTCGCGGCGCCCGCCGACCAGGTGACGCGGACCACCGAAGCCCCGGCTTGAACATGTTCAAAGTCAGGTCTACAGTCCATGACAACAGCATTTGAACGCGTTCAAAGGAGGGTGAGGCATGGACCTCACTGTTGTCGCGTACGTCGTCTATCTGCTCATCAGCGTGGCGCTCACCATCTGGGTGGCCCGCACGCTCAGCCGCAACGGCAGGGTCTTCCTCGCCGATGTGCTGCACGGGAACGAGAAGCTCGCCGACGCCGTCAACCACCTGTTGGTGGTCGGCTTCTACCTGGTCAACCTGGGATTCGTGACGCTCTATCTGAAGAACTCCGACACGGTCGCCGACGCCCGCGGGCTCTTCGACGCACTCTCGGTGAAGGTCGGTGTCGTCCTGCTCGTCCTCGGGGTCATGCATCTGGGCAACGTCTATGTGCTGAACAAGATCCGCCGCCGGGGCCTGATGGATCGTGAGCAGACCCCGCCCGTACCGCCGCAGGGCTGGACGGCTCCGGGCACCGGACCGTGGACCGCGCCCACCGCCAAGGCGTGAGGGCCGGCCATGGCGGCCCGGACCGGTGGGCGACGGCTGTCCGTCGAACGGCTCACCGTGCTCTACGACGCGCAGTGCTCGCTCTGCGTCCATCTGCGGCAGTGGCTGATGAAGCAGCGCCAGCTGGTCCCGCTCGATCTCGTCCCGGCGGACTCCGCGCAGGCGCACCGCCGCTTCCCCGGTCTCGACCACTCCGGGACCCTGGAGGAGATCACGGTGATCGGTGACGGGGGCCAGATCTACCGCGGCACGTCCGCGTGGATCGTCTGCCTCTGGGCGCTGGCCGAGCACCGGCCCAGGTCCCACTGGCTGACCACCCCGGCCGGCCGCCCGTTCGCCAGGGCGACCGTCCTCGCCGCCGCAAAGTACCGCTCCCTGACAGCAGCGCCCTGCCGGGCGGCCGGGGACGGCGAGTGCGCGGTGCGGGGCCCGGAGCCCGGCACCTCGTGACCCCGGTACCCTCGGGACCGTGGTGAAGGAAGAGAAGGACGTGAAGGAAGCCAAGGCTCCCAAGAGCGAGCAGACCCGCACACTCATCCTCGAAACCGCGCTCCGGCTCTTCCAGGAACGCGGTTACGACAAGACGACGATGCGGGCCATCGCCCAGGAGGCCGGGGTCTCCGTAGGGAACGCGTACTACTACTTCTCGTCCAAGGAACACCTCGTCCAGGGCTTCTACGACCGGATCGCCGCCGAGCACGAGGCGGCGGTCCAGCCGGTTCTGGCCGGCGACAAGGACCTCGCGGTACGCATCCGCGGGGTCCTGCTCAGCTGGCTGGACGTGGCGGAGCCGTACCACCGCTTCGCCGCCCAGTTCTTCAAGAACGCCGCCGATCCGGAGAGCCCGCTCAGCCCCTTCTCGAAGGACTCGGTCGCGGCCCGCGACGCGGCGATCTCCGTCCACAAGCGCTGCCTGGCGGGCGCGGGCACCAAGGTCGACCCGGAGCTGGCCGAGCTGCTGCCGCAGCTGATGTGGCTGAACCAGATGGGCCTGGTGCTGTACTGGGTGTACGACCGGACGGACAACGCCGAACGCAGCCGCCGCCTCGTCGAGCGCACCGCCCCGATCGTCGCGCGGGCCATCGTCCTGTCCCGGTTCCGGGTGCTGCGGCCGCTCGTGCGCCAGGTCCACGAGGTGCTGGAGGAGTTCCTGCCCGGAGCGGCGGGGCGGGCGGCGGGCCGGCCGGGCTGACCCGGAGCCGTGGTGACGGCGTACACCGCGGAGCGGCCGCCCCGTTGACGCCGGGACGGCCGCTCCTCGGTGTACTGCGTCACTGATCCGTGACGGCCGCTCAGATCCAGCCGAGTTCCCACAGCCGCCAGATGCCGGTGCCGTCCGAGAGGTACTGCGAACCGGATACGTCGGGCTTGGCGACGACGTAGTCCTTCTTCTGCCACAGCGGCACGAGCGGCACGTCCTCGCCCACCAGCTTCTGGAGCTCCTTGAAGTCGGCCGAGGTGCGGCTGCGGTCGCTGAACTGCAGCGTGTCGCTGATCAGCGAGTCCATCTTCTTGCTGCTGTAGCCGTTGTGGAGGCTGTTGTCGCGGCCGACGAGCGGCTGGCTGAAGGTGTCGGGGTCCGGGTAGTCGGGGAGCCAGCCGACGGTGTACGCGTCGTACTCGCCGGCCGCGTACCCCTTCTGGAACGCCTTCCACTCCACGGCCTTCACCGTGACCTTGAACAGCCCGTCCTCCTCCAGCTGGCGCCGGATCTCCCCGGTCTCCTTCGTGTACGCGTCGTCGGCGCGGTAGGCGAAGGTGATGTGGAGCGGCAGCTGCACGCCCGCTTCCTGCATCAGCTTCTTGGCGCGCTTGGGGTCGGGCGCGGGGTACTCGTCGAAGAACGGGGTGCTGTGCCCGATGTAGCCCTGTGGGATCAGCGAGTAGAGAGGTTCGACGGTGCCCTTGTAGACGTCGGTCACCAGCGGCGCGCGGTCGATGATCGACGCGATGGCCTGCCGGACCCGCTTGTCGGCGAGCGGGGACCCCTCGCGGACGTTGAAGACGAGGTTGCGGATCTCGGCACTGTCCGCCTCGGTGATGCGCTGGTCGGCGTCGCCCGGGTTCAGCTCGGCGAGCGTGGACGGCGGGAGCTGACGGTGCGTGACATCGACCCGCCCCGACTTCAAGGCCGCCAAGAGGTCGTCCGACTGCTTGTAGTAGCGCACGGTGACCGGCCCGCCGGTCTTCTTCAGCGCACCCTTGTACTTGGTGTTCGGCACCAGTTCGGCGCTGACGCCCGGCTGGTACGACTTGAGCACGTACGGCCCCGAGCCCGTCACGGAGTCACCCGAGCGGAGTTTACCGTCCGGGTAGTCGTCGCGGTCGACGATCGAACCGGCCCCGGTGGCGAGCTTCTGCGGGAAGGTCGCGTCGCGCGAGGAGAGGTTGAACGTGATCAGTTGGCCCTCGGTGACCACGTTCTTGAGGCTGGGGAACAGCACCGAAGGACCGACGTCCGTCTTGATCCTGCGCATGCGCTCGAAGGAGTACTTGACGTCCTCGGCGGTCATCTTCCGGCCGTTGGAGAACGTCAGGTCGTCCCGGAGCTTGCACTGGTACGTCTGGAGCTTCCCGCCGATGAAGCCGCAGCTCTCGGCCGCGTCCGGTTCGGGGACGATCGCCCCGGACTTGAACGTCATCAGGGACTGGTAGACGTTGCTGTACATCGCCCAGGAGCCGGCGTCGTAGGCTCCGGCCGGGTCGAGCGAGGTCACCTCGTCGGTCGTGCCGACGGTGACCGGGTCTTCCTTCGCTCCGTCCGAGGGAAGCAACTGCCAGGCGCCGACGCCTGCGATGACCAAAACCGCGAGAATCGCGAGAATCCGTAGTCGGATCGACCGCATTGCCGTGCTCTCCCTTAACAGCCCCACCTCGGCGTCGCGCTCAGATACGCAGATCACCGCACGTTCGCGCTCAGCCAATCACACGATTTTCACATCTGGAAGAGGAAATCAGAGACACATAGCCTTTTGTTCGTTACTTGAAACCTTGGGCGGATAGGCCGAATACAGAGGGTTGATATCCGGTCACCGAATTCACCTGTGCCGGGCCCGAGAGGCCCTGCGGGACACCTACGCCTGCCTGGAGGCGAGTTCGACGACGGTGATGTCCGAGGGGGCACCGACCCGCACCGGCGGGCCCCAGGCGCCCGCGCCGCGCGTGACGTACAGCTGGGTGTCGCCGTAGCGTTCGAGCCCGGCGACCGTGGGGTTGGACAGTTCCGCGATGTAGTTGCCCGGCCAGAGCTGGCCGCCGTGGGTGTGGCCGGAGAGCTGCAGGTCCACGCCGTGCGCGACGGCCTCATCGATGACGACGGGCTGATGGGCCATGAGGACGGCGGCCCGGGACCGGTCCCGGTCGCCCAGGGCCCGATCGAAGTCCGGGCCCTGCCCTTCGCTCTCGCCCCCGATGTCATTGACCCCGGCCAGGTCGAAGCCGTCGATCTCCACCCGGGCATTCTCCAGCGGGTGCATCCCCAATTCCCGTACATGATCCACCCATTGGGCCGCGCCGGAGTAGTACTCGTGGTTGCCGGTGACAAAGAACGCGCCGTGCCGGGAGCTCAGTCGCGCGAGCGGTTCGGCGGCCGGCCCGAGATCGGCGACCGATCCGTCCACCAGGTCCCCGACGACCGCGATCAGGTCGGGCTGGGTCCGGTTGACCGTGTCGACGATCCGCTGGGTGTGCGCCCGGCCCAGGATCGGGCCGAGGTGGATATCGCTGACGACGGCGATCCGGAAGCCGTGCGCGGAGCGGGGCAGCCGGGCCAGCGGGACGGTGACGCGCTTGACCCGCGGGCCGCGCAGCACCCCGTAGGTGCCGTAGCCGACCGTGCCGAGCCCGGCGACGGCCGCGGCGCCCCCGACGGCCCGCGCGACGAACAGCCGGCGCGAAGGGGTGTCGTCGGCGGGAGCGGGGGCCGGTGGCGCGGCGGGCGGAGCGGCCGTTCCGGTCTCTGCGACGGACGCGGCGGACGCGGCGGACGCGGCGGACGCGGCGGACGCGGCGGTCAACGCTCCGGGCACCGGCGCGGAGGCACGGGTGTCCGTTTCGGCGGGCTCGGCCTGCGGTGTCGGCACCGGCACCGCTGCGGCCTCCGCCTCCGTCCCCGCCGTCGCCCGGCGCGCGAGCAGCCGGCGGAGCAGCGGCCGTACCGCCTCACCGGCCAGCAGCGCCAGCGTCAGGTACAGCAGGGCGGCCAGCCACAGATAGCCCGGCCAGGCCAGCACCTGCTGGAGCCAGAAGGGTGCCCCCGTACGGCCGGAGACCAGCGCGCCGACGCTCAACAGCGGCAGGACGTACGCCGCCACCGTGCCCGCCCGGCGCAGCGGGCTGCCCGCCGCCGTCGTGTCACCGACGAAGCGGCGCCACACGTAGCGGTGCACGGCGACGAGCAGCGCGAGGATGACGATCGCCACCAGAGCGAATCCCATGACTGCCACGTGCTCTGCCCCGCCCTGTTTGTCCGTATCCGGTCCGTACGAGGTGCCGAGTCCTACGCGGTCCGGTCGCGCAACGCCCTGACGCCACGGAACCCGATCACGCCAACCGCCGTCCCCAGAAGAAAGGACGTGATGGCGAGCAGCAGATGCACCCAGAAGTACGCAGTAGGGTCACCCGCGTCGTCGAAGGCGAGACCGCTGCCGTCCTTCCACAGGTTCTTGACGAAAGTGATCCAGATGAACCAGCTCCACACCCCGAAGGCGAGCAGGAACCAGGAGACGGGGCGGCTGAGCTTCATGGGCTCAGTATCTCCGCCTCGCTCGGGCCGGCTCGCCCGGGGTGGGCTGTCCTGGCGGTACACACGGCGGGTCATACCGTCGGTGTCCATTTCCGCATCACCTGCATGTACGTTTTCGACCGTGCCAGCTCTCAAGAAGACCGCTTTGGTGGTCACCTCTGCCGCTCTGCTGTCCGTTTTTGTCGTCAGCCCTGCTTCGGCGGTCGCCAAGGACGCCGACGACAACGCGCCGAAGCCGCCCGCCGGAATGTCGAAGGTCGGGGGCGACCAGCTCGGCCGGACCGGCACCCAGGTCAATCTCGGCCCCGGCGCCCCGGTCCTGCCCAAGGACCTGACCGGCAGATCGTGGATGGTCTCGGACGCCGAGAGCGGTGAGGTGCTCGCCTCGCACAATCCGCACTGGCGGCTGCCCCCGGCCTCCACCCTGAAGATGCTCTTCGCGGACACCGTGATGCCGGCGCCGGCCCTTCAGCCGAAGACCCTGGAGTACACGGTGAAGGACGAGGACCTCGCCGACATGGGCGAGGGCAGCAGCCTGGTGGGCGTCAAGGAGAACCTCAGCTACACGGTGCACGACCTGTGGCTCGGCGTCTTCCTGCGTTCGGGCAACGACGCGGTGCACGTGCTGGCTGCGATGTACGGCGGTGTCCCCAAGACGGTCCGCGACATGCAGACACACGCCGAGGAGCTGCAGGCCCTGGACACCACTGTCGTCTCGCCCGACGGCTACGACTCCCCCGAGCAGGTCTCCAGCGCGTACGACCTGACGCTGTTCGCCCGCAGCGGGCTGCAGAACGCGGACTTCCGCGAGTACTGCTCGACCGCCACGGCGCAGTTCCCCGGCGAGAAGAAGAAGGGCGAGAAGCGCGAGAGCTTCGGCATCCAGAACACCAACCGGCTGCTCACCGGGGCCGACGGCGTCACTCCGTACAAGGGCATCGCGGGCGTCAAGAACGGCTACACGACGCACGCGGGCAACACCTTCACCGGTGTCGCCGAGCGCGACGGCAAGGTGCTGCTCGTCACCGTCATGAACCCGTCGTCCGACGAGACGCACGCCGTCTACAAAGAGGCGGCGAGCCTGCTCGACTGGGGCTTCAGCGCCAGCGGCAAGGTC
The DNA here is from genome assembly GCF_017353455.1 of Streptomyces laculatispora. Classification (GTDB taxonomy): domain Bacteria; phylum Actinomycetota; class Actinomycetes; order Streptomycetales; family Streptomycetaceae; genus Streptomyces; species Streptomyces laculatispora. The sequence goes on along the minus strand of NZ_JAFMPZ010000478.1, from coordinate 7,372 downwards.
ACGCCGGTCGGCGAGCTGGTCCCCCCGAAGTCTGCGGTGACCGGAAACGGCACGGGCAAGGGCGCCGAGGCTGACGGCCCCGCCTCGGCCAAGGGCAAGCACGGCCCGGCGAAGACCGCGAAGGCCGCTGCCTCGGGCGGCACCGGCGGGGCCGGGATCGCGCTGGGCATCGCCGGCGGGGCGCTGGTGCTGCTGGCCGGAGCCGCGTTCCTGGTCAACCGGCGCTGGCCGCTGCCGGACCTGGTGCGCCGCCGCCCTCGCCGCTGACCTGGCCGCCCGGGGCGCTCCTGCCCCGGGCTTCCTCGCCCCGGGCCGCGTCGCCCTGGGCCCTGTCGTCCTGGGCCCTGTCGTCCTGGGCCCTGTCGTCCGCTGCGGGCAGGGGCTCCTCGGCGTCCTTGCTCGGCGTCGCCGTCCAGGCGGCGCAGAACAGCAGCAGCTTCGCGGTGAAGTTGATCCACAGCAGCAGGGCGATCGGCACGCCGAACGCGCCGTACATGCTCTTCGCCGCGACGCCCTGCATATAGCTGCCGAGCAGCAGCTTCAGCAGCTCGAAGCCGACCGCGCCGGTCAGCGCGGCGACCAACAGCCGGCGTCGCGGCGGCTCGACGCCGGGCAGCAGCGTCAGCAGGTAGAGCAGCAGCAGGAAATCGGCGCACACCGCCACCACCAGGGCCGCGATCCGGAGCAGCACACCGCCCGCACCGCCCTGCGGGATGTTGATCAGATCGGCGACCCAGCCGACGGCGACGGAACCGACCGAGGAGATCGCCAGGGTCACCAGGGCCGCACCGCCCAGGCCGAACAGCACCCCGGCGTCCTTGAGTTTGCGAATGACCGGATTGCCCCGGTCCAGATCGTCCATGCCCCACACCGCGCGCAGGCAGTCCCGCATCGAGCCGACCCAGCCGATGCCGGTGAAGAGCAGCAGCGCACCGGCCACCAGCCCGACCGTGCCCGCGTGGGCCACCAGACTGTCGATGCCCAGCTGGTCGGAGATGCCGGGGACCTGCTCGGTGACCTTGTTCTCGATCGTGTCCAGCTGCTTGTCGGAGAGCAGCACCGCGCCGATCGCCGCACCGAGCGCGATCAGCGGGAAGAGCGCCAGGAAGCTGATGAACGTGATCGCCGCGGCGAGCCTGGCCCAGTGGACCCGTTCGAGCGTCTCGTAACTGCGCCAGGCGTGCGTCTCCATCAGCCGGGAGACGAGCGGCCCGATGACAGGGAGTTTTTTCAGCCAGTCCATGACGTACGACTACCCTCCCCGGCACCGAAAACCGGTGCCCGGTGCGGAGCGTAGGAGATGACACCGTCCCAATCACCCATTTCGGTGAGTGTTGTAACAAATCCCTCAAAGGTGTTTTCTCGGGCGATACGGTCACCCTCATGTCTGTCGACACCGTGTCCCTGACCGGCTGGGGCCGTACCGCCCCGACGACCGCGCTGCGCTTTCGCCCCCGTAGTCACGAGGAGGCGGCGGCGACGGTACGCGGCTGCGGGCCCCGTGGCTCGATCGCCCGCGGCCTCGGCCGGGCGCACGGCGACGCGGCGCAGAACGCGGGGGGTTCCGTCCTCGACATGACGGCGCTGAACCGCATCCTCGCCTTCGACGCCGGGACCGGCGTGGTGGTGTGCGAGGCGGGCGTGAGCCTGCACCGGCTGATGGAGGTGCTGCTGCCACTCGGCTGGTTCCTGCCGGTGACGCCCGGCAGCCGGTACATCACGGTGGGCGGCGCCATCGGCTCCGACGTCCACGGCGACAACCACCGCGCCGCGGGCTCCTTCTCCCGCCACGTCACGGAGTTCGAACTGCTCACCGCCGACGGCGATATCCGCACGGTCCGGACCGGCACGCCGCTCTTCGACGCGACCGCGGGCGGCATGGGCCTGACCGGGGTGATCCTCTCGGCCACGCTCCGGCTCCGCCCCGTCGCGACGTCACTGATGTCGGTCGACACCGAACGGGCCGCCGATCTGGACGACCTGATGGCCCGTCTCACCGCGGGCGGCGACCGTGACCGCCACGAGTCCGCCTGGGTCGACCTGACCGCCCGCGGCCGGGCGACGGGCCGGGGCGTCCTGACCAGGGGGGAGCACGCCCCCTTGGACGCACTCCCGGCGCACGCCCGGCGCACACCGCTCTCGTTCCGCCCCGCCCAACTGCCCGCCGCCCACTCGCTCGTACCGGGCCTGGTCCCCGCAGGGCCGGCCGGCCGTACCTCCGCAGCCGTCCTGGCGGAGCTCCGGTACCGCCGGGCACCCAGGTCCCGCACCGGCGAACTGCAGCGGATCCCCGCCTTCTTCCACCCGCTGGACGCCGTGCCGCACTGGAACCGGATTCATGGGCGCGGCGGCTTCGTGCACTACGAGTTCGCCGTCGGCCGCGGACAGGAGGAGACCCTGCACCGGATCGTCCGGCAGATCTCGCAGCGGCGCTGCCCGTCGTTCCTCGCCGTGCTCAGACGGTTCGGCGAGAGCGGTCCCGGCCTGCTGTCGTTCCCGGTGCCCGGCTGGGCCCTCTCCCTCGACCTGCCGGCCGCCCTGCCGGGGCTGGCCCGCTTCCTCGACGGCCTGGACGAGGAGGTGGCGGCCGCGGGCGGCCGGGTAGGCCTGACGAACGACTCCCGGCTGCTCCCTGACGCGCTGGCCGCGATGTACCCGCGACTGGGTGAATTCCGTTCTCTGCGAGCCGAGTTGGACCCGAACGGGGCGTTCAGGTCGGACCTCTCGCGCCGGCTGTCGCTCTGACCGCCGCCCTGGCCGCCGCTCCGGTTGCGGCCCCGGGCGCCGCTCTGTCCTGCTCCCCCGCCCTCCGCCTTTCCTAAGGAGCGTTTCCGTGAAGGATGCCTTCGGTGCCCCGCAGTCCCTGCTCGTTCTCGGCGGTACATCGGAGATCGGGCTCGCCACCGCACGCCGCCTGATCGCCTGCCGTACCCGCACGGTCTGGCTGGCCGGGCGCCCCTCCCCCGCCCTGGAGTCCGCCGCGGCCGAGCTGCGCGGGCGCGGGGCCTATGTCCGTACCGTCGACTTCGACGCCCTGGACACCGAGTCCCACGAGACCACCCTCGGCAAGATCTTCACCGAGGGCGACATCGACATGGTGCTCCTCGCCTTCGGTATCCCCGGCGACCAGGAACGCGACGAGGAGGAACCGCTCTCCGCGGTCCGGGTCGCCCAGACCAACTACACCGGTGCCGTCTCGGCGGGGCTGGTGTGCGCCGGCGCACTCCAGGCACAGGGGCACGGCTCGCTGGTGGTGCTGTCATCGGTGGCAGGGGAGCGCGCCCGGCGTGCGGACTTCATCTACGGGTCGAGCAAGGCGGGCCTGGACGCGTTCGCCCAGGGGCTGGGGGACGCGCTGCACGGTACGGGCGTGCACGTGATGGTCGTACGCCCCGGCCTCGTACGGTCGGCCGGTCCGGACCGGTCCGGTGCTGCGGCCGGCACGGATACGCGGGGTGGTGCGGCGGCCGGGGCGCCGCTCGCGACGGTCCCGTTCACCCGGGCACCTCTGGTGACCACGCCCGACGCCGTCGCGGCCGCGATCGTGACGGGTCTGCGGCGGCGCTCGGAGACGGTGTGGGTGCCGGGGGCGCTGCGGGCCGTGATGTCGGCGCTGCGGCATGTGCCGCGGCCGCTGTTCCGGCGCCTGCCGGTCTGATCCGGCCGGTCGGCCGGGCGGCTCCGGAGCCCGCCGGTTCGGGCCGGCGGGCCAGGGGGCAGGTCAGGGGTGGAGCGAGGGCGCGTCCACGGAGCTGCCGCTCTGCGCGGGGACAGCGGGGGCGCCGCCGCCCGCCGAGAACGGGAACTCGTTGATCTTGCGCCACACGCTGTCCGGGCCCTGCTCGTACAGCGCGAAGGAACCGCAGGTCCAGGCGGCCTCGTAGTCGCCGAGCTCCGCGTACGCCCGGTCCATCGCCTCTTCGGAGATGCCGTGCGCCACGGTGACGTGCGGGTGGTACGGGAACTGGAGCTCGCGCACCAGCGGGCCGGAGGCGTCCCGGACCCGCTTCTGCAGCCAGGAGCACGCCGAGGCGCCCTCGACGAGCTGGACGAAGACGACCGGCGAGAGCGGGCGGAAGGTGCCCGTGCCGGACAGCCGCATCGGGAAGGGGCGGCCACCGGTCGCGATCCCGGCGAGGTGCGCCTCGATCGCGGGCAGGAGGGCCGCCTCCGCCTCGGTCGGCGGAAGGAGGGTGACGTGGGTGGGAATGCCATGTGCGGCAGGGTCCCCGAAGCTCGCGCGCCGCTCCTGGAGCAGGCTGCCATAGGGCTCCGGGACCGCGATCGAAACGCCGAGCGTTACGGTCCCCACATCGTTCTCCTCAATCCTCGATGGTCTGCTTTCAGCCACTGCCGGCCGCAAGCTTCACATCGCCAGTGTGCCGCCTGTGGAGGCGGTACCGCCAGGGTCCTTGGACTCAGTGCTTCGCGGGCAGAAGACCCATTCGGTCATAGGTCCGAGCCAGGGTCTCGGCGGCGACGGCCCGGGCCTTCTCCGCGCCCTTGGCCAGGATGGAGTCCAGCGTCTCGGTGTCGTCGAGATATTCCTGGGTGCGGGTCCGGAACGGTGTGACGAACTCGACCATGACCTCTGCGAGGTCGGTCTTCAACGCACCGTAACCCTTGCCCTCGTACTTCTGTTCCAGATCCGGGACAGAGGTGCCGGTAAGGGTGGAGTAGATGGTCAGCAGATTGCTGACACCCGGCTTCTCGGCCTGGTCGAAGCGGATCACCGTGTCGGTGTCGGTGACCGCGCTCTTCACCTTCTTGGCGGTGGCCTTCGGCTCGTCGAGGAGGTTGATCAGGCCCTTCGGGGTGGCCGCCGACTTGCTCATCTTCGCCGACGGGTCCTGGAGGTCGTAGATCTTCGCCGTCTCCTTGAGGATGTACGGGTCCGGCACGGTGAAGGTGTCGCCGTAGGTGCCGTTGAACCGCTCGGCGAGATTCCGGGTCAGCTCCAGGTGCTGGCGCTGGTCCTCGCCCACCGGAACCTGGTCGGCCTGGTAGAGCAGGATGTCGGCGACCATCAGCATCGGGTAGGTGAAGAGCCCGACGGTGGTGCGGTCGGCACCCTGCTTGGCGGACTTGTCCTTGAACTGCGTCATCCGGGACGCCTCGCCGAAACCGGCCAGGCAGTTCATGACCCAGCCGAGCTGGGCGTGCTCGGGGACATGGCTCTGGACGAAGAGCGTGCAGCGCTCCGGGTCGAGCCCGGCGGCGAGCAGCTGGGCGACGGCGAGCCGGGTGTTGGCGCGCAGTTGCGCGGGGTCCTGCGGGACGGTGATCGCGTGCAGGTCGACGACCATGTAAAAGGCGTCGTGGGACTCCTGCAGGGCCACCCACTGGCGGACCGCGCCGAGGTAGTTGCCGAGGTGGAACGAGCCTGCGGTGGGCTGGATTCCGGAGAGCACACGGGGACGTTCAGAGGCCATAGAAATCATTGTCTCAGGTACGGAACCGATCTCGGGCAGCCGGTGTATGAAAGCTGTGAGGACGCCGTGGCTGTCGCGGACCGCCGCGAATGAGACCAGGAACACAGTCCGCCCGGCCGGTCCGGCCGCGGGCGACGGCCGGGCGCGGGGCGGGACCGCGGGAGGCCGGCCCGCCGCTACCGGACTCGGCGGGCGCAGTCAGCGGCGCCGGGGTGGGCGGCCCCGGCAGAGGAAAACGCGGACCGCGCCGTGAAGCGAAGGTTTCCTCGTGGGTGATCCGACCGACGATACAAAGTGGGCACACCAACCCGAGCCGCACGACGAACGGAGATCCCGTGTCGACCACGGAAAACGCCATCGCCTCCGCCGAGGCGCACAGCGCGCACACCTACCATCCGCTGCCCGTCGTCGTCGCGACGGCGGAAGGTGCCTGGATGACCGATGTCGAGGGGCGGCGCTATCTCGACATGCTCGCCGGCTACTCGGCGCTCAACTTCGGCCACGCCAACCGCCGACTGATCGACGCGGCCAAGGCGCAGCTGGAGCGGGTGACCCTCACCTCGCGGGCCTTCCATCACGACCGGTTCGCCGAATTCTGTACGCAGCTCGCCGACTTGTGCGGCATGGAGATGGTGCTGCCGATGAACACCGGCGCGGAGGCGGTGGAGACCGCGGTGAAGACCGCCCGAAAGTGGGGCTACCGGGTCAAGGGCGTCCCGGACGGCATGGCGAAGATCATCGTCGCTTCGGACAACTTCCACGGCCGGACGACGACGATCATCAGCTTCTCCACGGACCACGAGGCCCGCGCGGACTTCGGCCCGTACACGCCGGGGTTCGAGATCGTGCCGTACGGGGATCTGACCGCGATGCGGGCCGCGATGACGGAGAACACCGTGGCGGTGCTGCTGGAGCCGATCCAGGGCGAGGCCGGGGTCCTGGTGCCGCCGCCCGGCTATCTCCCCGGGGTCCGGGAGCTGACCCGCGAGCGGAACGTGCTGTTCATCGCGGACGAGATCCAGTCGGGTCTCGGCCGGACCGGGAAGACGTTCGCGTGCGAGCACGAGGGCGTCGTGCCGGACATGTACGTGCTCGGCAAGGCGCTGGGCGGCGGCATCGTGCCGGTGTCGGCCGTGGTCTCGTCAGCCGCGGTGCTGGGGGTGTACCGGCCCGGGGAGCACGGTTCGACGTTCGGTGGCAATCCGCTGGCGTGCGCGGTGGCGCTGGAGGTCATCGCGATGCTGCGCACCGGTGAGTTCCAGCAGCGGGCAACGGAGTTGGGCGACCACCTCCATCAGGAGCTGGGCCTGCTGGTGGGCGTGGGCGCGGTGCAGACGGTGCGGGGGCGCGGGCTCTGGGCGGGCGTCGACATCGATCCGGGCCACGGCACGGGCCGGGAGATCTCCGAGAAGCTGATGGACCGCCGGGTGCTGGTGAAGGACACCCATGGTTCGACGATCCGGATCGCCCCGCCGCTGGTGATCAGCAAGGAGGACCTGGACTGGGGCCTGGAGCAACTCCGCGAGGTCCTGCGCGGCTGACCGCCTCTTCCCGCCGCGCCCCGGCCGGCCGGGGCGGCCCCGCCCGCCCGGGTGCGCGGGGCCGCTCGGCCTTGGGGCCACCGTGCCGTCACCAGTAGAGTCCGCGTTGTGCTCTTGGGGATGATCTGCGCGCTCGGTTCCGCGGTCTGCTTCGGTACGGCCTCCGTCCTTCAGGCCGTCGCCGCGCGGGCCGCTGCCGAGCCTGGGTCCGGCGGCGCGGGGGTCGATCCGGCGCTGCTGCTGCGGGCGCTGCGGCAGTGGCGCTACGTCGCCGGGCTCGCCCTGGACGGCCTCGGTTTCGTCCTCCAGATCATCGCCCTGCGCTCCCTGCCCATCTACGCGGTCGGCGCGGCACTCGCGGCGAGCCTGGCCGTCACCGCGGTCGTCGCCGCCCGCCTG
>NZ_JAFMPZ010000077.1 GCF_017353455.1 Streptomyces laculatispora | reverse complement strand
GGGGCGGCCACCCGCTGCTTGACCCGCAGGTGCTCGACGGTGGTGGTCGGCGGGAGCGAGTTGAGCGGCATGTCGAGCAGGGTGGTGATCCCGCCGGCCGCGGCGGCGCGGGTGGCGGTGTGGAAGCCCTCCCACTCGGTGCGCCCGGGGTCGTTCACATGGACATGGGTGTCCACCAGGCCGGGCAGCAGGACATCGTCGCCGAAGTCCTCCAGCCGGGCACCCGCGGGCACCTCCGCGTCGTACGCCAGGACGGCGTCGATCTTCCCGTCGGCGACGGCGACCGCCGCGGGCCGTGTCCCCCCGGGAGTGACGACGCGCGTCGAGCGCAGTACCAGCTTCACGTCCGTACCGGACACCCGTGCTCCCCACTTCAAAAATTCAACGAACTGTTGAAGGAGTCTTCACTCGCGAAAGCGGCCCGTCAAGACCCCATCCTCCGCGTCGGCCACCCGGCGGACCACCCGGGACGTCGACTGGAGATTTCCACAAAGTAAAAGTCTAATTTCGGAGAGCGGAACGTAGAATAGGCCAGACACGGTGCCGCAGAACCGCCGGTCCGCCTGTGGGCACCCGGACAAACGGGCCCTGACCGGCCAGGACGCCGCCCTGGAACAGTGGGCCGATCGGGAAGTGCCCGGTAGGCTGCTGCCTTGCTCTTCCGCTTCGAAAGGACCGTTGACGTGCCGCCGTCCCACGCCAGCACATCCGACTCCAAGCCCGCCGGACCCAGCGGTGGTGTGCAGTCCCTTGAGCGCGCCTTCGATCTGCTGGAACGGATGGCCGATGCGGGGGGCGAGGTCGGTCTGAGTGAGCTCTCCGCGAGCAGCGGACTCCCGCTGCCCACCATTCACCGGCTGATGCGCACTCTCGTGGTCTGCGGATACGTACGCCAGCAGCCCAACCGGCGCTATGCGCTCGGCCCGCGGCTGATCCGGCTCGGCGAGTCCGCCTCACGGCTGCTCGGCACCTGGGCCCGCCCGTATCTCGCACGACTGGTCGAGGAGACCGGCGAGACCGCGAACATGGCGCTGCTCGACGGCGACGAGATCGTGTACGTGGCGCAGGTGCCGTCCAAGCACTCGATGCGCATGTTCACCGAGGTGGGCCGGCGGGTGCTGCCGCACTCCACCGGTGTCGGCAAGGCGCTGCTCGCGCACACCCCACCGGACGAGGTACGGGCGCTGCTCGCGCGCACCGGGATGCCGGCCGCCACCGAGAAGACGATCACCACCCCCGACGGCTTCCTGGACGCGCTGGACCAGGTCCGCAGGGCCGGCTACGCGGTGGACGACAACGAGCAGGAGATAGGGGTCCGCTGCCTCGCGGTCTCGGTACCCAACTCACCCACCTCGGCCGCGATCTCGATCTCGGGTCCGGCGGGCCGGGTGACCGAGGCGGCCACCGAGCGGATCGTGCCGATCCTCCAGCAGGCCGCCAAGGAGCTCTCCGAGGCACTGGCCAGCAGCGGGACGTCCGGCTGAGACGTCTTGCACGGACGGTGAGGGGTGACCCTGAGCCTCCCAAGCCCGTGACGCGAGTTCGACTCTCGTCACCCGCTCCATGATGAGGCCCGGGTCAGTGACCTGGGCCTTGTTCGTTGTCCAGACGGCCCTTACTGCGATCTCCCGTCTGCCCGCACAGGACCTGGGAGCGCCGAACGCGACAATCGGCCCCAGCGGCCTGCCCACACCACACGCCCCAGCAAACGACGAAGAGCCCGTCAGCAAGCTGACGGGCTCCCGCGAAGGGCCGAGGCTAACCTGCCATCAGGTCAGATCGTCGGCGTGTCGTCGATGACCTCCTTGTGCGGTTCGACAATGAACCTCCAGCCATCACTGGGCTCCAGGAACCGCACTCGGGTCGGATAGATGTCCAGGGCTCGGCGGTCGCGGTTCTGGCTGTTCGTGTTCTTCCGCCCCCGGGCCGGCTCCTCGTACAGGTCGACCTTGACTTCCGGCACCGCGACGGTTTCCTCGCTCCACCGCTGAACGATCCCCGCACCGAATGCGTCGCGCGCCGCGGAGTAGAGCGATTCCAGGGATTCCTTGCTCCCATTCGGCACGAAGAGAGCAAGGTTCAGGAGGACGCCGGCACTCTGGAGGACCTCGATTTCTTCCCCTGCTTTGTCGGCAACCCAGATTCCGCGCTCTTCGGCATTGTCCGGGAGAACACGAATTTCCTCACCGAAGATCGTCTTCGCAGCGAAGGACTTCCCCTCGAAATTCTCACCCGGCTCCGTAAGAAAAGCCGGGGCGTAGCAGTCGAGAGGAAGGCCATCCATCTCTGCCGAGACGAAGATGCTGTCCTGGAGGCCCAATCCCGAAGCCTCTCCGGCCGTAAGACGTCGAGCCGTAACCTTCTCGGTATTCACGCCATTCCCCTTTTTCTCGTGGCGTCCTGTAAATTCATTAGGACTATACCATGAAATCAAACAGCTAGTCCCTTTGCCCAGACCTTCGCGTTCGCGACAATACAGTCAACCCCTCGGAGTGGTTTCTTCCGGCGCCACATCAGACAAATCCTCTCGCATCGTCGGCGAAACGCAGACACTTTAGGGAAATACGATGAACCCGAAGAGGCGACTCCCCGCTTCGGTCGATTTCGGAACCAATTCAGCCGCCAAGTGAAATGTGAACGGCCGTGACCGATCGGCAACCCGGCAACCCGTTCGAGCGAACCACGACGGTCGCCTCACCGAACGGGCATGAGCGCCGTCCCACGCCGGGAGTGCGCCTCCGCGAGCGGGTCCCCCAGGCGCAGCGCGACGCAGACCCGAACTGCCGTGATGTCCGCAGGTGGCGCCAGAGGCCGTGCGGCTGAAGAAGTCGGGCAGCATACGGGCCCTGCGACTGCGGCCCAGAGTCCGGGACGGACCGAGCGTCGCCCGCGCGAGCGTTTGCGGATCCACGGAGACCGCACGGCCGACCGTTCGCCCGGCGACCGGCACCAACTCCGGGGGACCATGTCACCTTGTGGCACGGATGCGCAAAGCAGGCACGCAGGCACGCAGGCACGCAGGGCAGCATCGTCACCATCATCGGCGACACCGCTGGTCCGTACCGGAAGGCTTGAGCGGTTCGCCCGTACCGGGAACTGGCCGGCCTGGCAACGGCCTGTGTGAAGGCGGGCTCCCGTCACCCGTTGCGGCGAACACCCTGAGGCCACAAAGATCGTTTACGGGGCATGAATCGTACGCACCGCGCCGCAGCCGCTCTGCTGCTCGCTCTCGCCGGCTTCGCCTGCCCGGTCCCGGCACAGGCCTCCGCAGCGACAGCTCCCGCCTGCACGGAGGAGGGCTTCTTCCCCAACCCGGACGACCAGTCCATGTTCTACCGCTGCGTGGACTTCGATGGAACCTTCACTCGCTTCGACTTCCAGTGCGGGCCGGGCACGCTGTATCACCCCGAGTTGATGACGTGCGTCCACCCGTGGCAGATGCCCCCGGAGTAGGCGCGCTCCGGCCGGCACTCGCACTCCGCTGATCCGGACGGCCTCGGACTCAGTACCTTCCAGGGCGAACCCTCGGACTTCCGGACCCAGCCCACCCCTCGGGACGGGGCCCCGCCGAGATTCGGTCGGCGGGCCTCGACACATGCCCACCGGCCCTCGCCCTCATCCGGGAATCGAACAGCGACCACGCCAGGCGGCTCCCGGAGTGGCGTGCGAACGCTGTCCGAACTCGGGACCGAAACCCGTCGCACGGGTCGACTTGTTGCCTGACCGGGAGACATCGAGCCTGGCCGCGTGGCTGTCCCAGCGGCCCGGAATCGAGGCTGTCTGCCGGGACCGGGCCCCCTTCTTCGCCGAGGACGCGGGGCCGTGGTGTCAGAGGGCGATCAGTCCCGCCGGTGTCTCCCGGAAGCCACAGGCATCGAAGTAGAAGGAACGCAGATGCTCCTCGAAGTCGACGTGGAGCCACTCACACTTCGCGGCACGGGCCTCCTCGGCCGCAACTGCGACAAGCGCGGCGCCAACCCCTCTCGACCGAAGATGCCGGGCGACCACCGTATCCAGAATGAAGGCGTGTGATCCGCCGTCCCAGACCACGTTGACGAATCCGGTCAGAGAGCGGTCCTCCCACGCGCAGACCCAGCCGAGGCTGTGCCGCTCAAGTCGTGCTCGCCAGTCGGTCCGAGTGACCGGGGAGCCGAAACCGTCGGCGTGCAATGCGTCGAGGGATGCGTTATCGAAGTCGCCCCGCCATTCATACGTGATCGCCACGCCTGCATCCTAGGGGCTGTCCGATGGGTCCGCAGGGGGTGTCCCGTCGGGCTTCCAAGCTGGACCGCTATGGAGAACCAGCTCACTCACGAGGCCAGTGCCTTCATCAATTTCGGGGACCAAAGGTTCCAGGGTTCGAGGACGCATGGCTTCAGGTGGGTCGACATCAAGCATCTGCGGCTCCCCCAAGGGTCCGTCCGCGAAAGGGAGTTGCTCGCCGCACTCATCGGGCAGCCGCCATCCGGCCGTCCGGAGATGGCCGGCGGGCAGGGCGTCCTCCCCGCCGGAGCCCGGAACTCCCGGAGCTCGGAACACCCGGGGCCGGCGGGCTCGTCACGCGCCCGCGCCTCGACGCCGCACGAGGAGCGGGCCGTCGCGTTTGGTTCTGCGGCCGGTGGGCGCGGTCTCGACGTGGCGGATTCCCTCCAGTGCTCCCAGACGGGCTGTCAGGTACGTGTGCAGGGCTTCGGCACTGGTGAGTTCGAGGATGGCGAGGACGTTGGTCGGCCCGGTCGTCGTGGCGGCGAAGGCGACTTCGCCGTGGGTCGCAAGCTGCTTCCCTACGTCGGCCAGCCGGGCCGGTTCGACGTCCAGCCAGCAGATCGCCTCGACCGTGCGACCGTAGAGCCAGGGGTCGATCTCGACCTCGAACAGCAGCAGGCCGCTCTCGACGAACTCGTTCAGCCGGGGGAAACTCCGGGCCACCCGTCCGTCCGACAGCCCTCAGGCCAGTGCCGGAGCGGTCAGCCGGCCGTCCTGCATCGTGACCGTCATGTCCATCCGGTTCAGATGGGTCCGGTCGTGGGTGACCATGACGGTCGCCGTGGACCGCTCCCGGGTCAGCGTGATGAGCAGATCCAGTACGGCCGCACCCCGTTCGTGATCCAGTGCGCTGGTCGGTTCGTCGACGAGCAGGACCGCCGGGTCGTTCATCAGGGCCCGCGCGATGTTGATCCGCTGGCGCTGGCCGCCGGAGAGCTGGTGCGGCCTGCGGTCCGCCTCGTCGGCGAGACCGACCGCGTCGAGCAGTTCCAGCGCCCGGGTCCGGGCGGTCCGGGCGGCGCCGCCCGACAGGTGCGCCATGACCTGGAGCTGCTCGGCCGCGGTCAGGGACGGCAGCAGGTTGGGCTGCTGGAAGACGATGCCGATCCGCTCGCGGCGCAGCGCCGCCTTGTCCGCGCGGCTGAGTCCCACAGTGTCCGTCCCGGCGACGACGACGGCGCCCTCGTCCGGGGTGACCAGCGTGGCGGCCACGGCCAGCAGGCTCGACTTGCCCGAGCCGGAGGGGCCGACGACCGCGGTGAGGGTGCCCGCGGGCACGTCGAGTCCGACCCTGTCCAGGGCGGTGAGCCGCCCGTCGCCGTCGGGGTAGGTGAGCGTGACATCAGTGAGCGTGAGGGTCATCGGGCACTCCCGAGTGCGGTGAGCGGGTCTACGGCGGTGATCCGCCGGATGGACAGGGCCGCCCCGACGGCGCCGAGGGCGATCATGACTGCTGCCGGGACGAGGACGGTCGACGCCTCCAGGACGAAGGGCACGGCCCCGCCGCTGACCAGGGCACCGATACCGGAGGCGAGGGCGGTGCCGATCCCCGTACCGATGGCGAGCATCACCACGGCCTGCCCGAGTGCGTCCCGGAGCAGATAGGGCGTGGAGGCGCCCAGTGCCTTGAGGACGGCGACATCGCCGCTGCGCTGGATCGTCCAGACGGTGAAGAAGGCACCGATGACCAGGGCGGAGATAGCGAAGAGGAAGCCGCGCATCAGCTGGAGCGAACCGTTCTCGGCCTGGTACGAGCCGATGGCGGTGAGGGAGCCGTCCAGGCTGAGCGTGCTGGTGCCGGCCGCGCGGTCGCCCGCCGCCAGATCGGCGTCGTCGGTGGTGGTCAGAGCGATCACGGTGGCGTGAGCCGCGCCGCCCGCGCCGTCGGCCCCGAACCGCTGCCAGTCGGCCAGCGAGGTCCACACGACCGGCGTATGGCTGTACGAGGCGTCGCCGCCGACCGCGGCGACGGTCACCTCGTCGCCGCCGAGCCGCAGCCGGTCACCGGCCCGTGCGGAGAGATCCTCGGCGGCCTGCCCGGAAAGCACGACCTTTCCCGGTCCCACCGGAGTGCCGGAGGGCGCCAGGCCGCTGTCCGGCTCGACGCCGAACGCCGAGACGGCCGCCGTCCGCTCCCCCGTCACCGCGGCGGCGTTGAGCGTGCGGATGCCGAGCGGCTGTGCCTTCTCGACACCGGGCTGGCGCGCCCAGCTGCGCCAGGCGGTCTCCTTGACGGTGGAATTGGTGAAGGACACCGACTGGCCGTCGGGCGGGGCGGCGAACGCCAGGTGGTCGGCGCTCAGGCCCGTGACGGCCGAGGTGTTCTCCCGGGCCAGCCCGGCCGTGAGACCGGACAGCAGACCCACCAGCAGCGTGATCAGCACCACGACCGTGCCCATGAGCGCGAACCGGCCCTTGGCGAACCGAAGATCTCTCCATGCAACGAACATGACTCCAGCGTCGGTCCCGGCGGCCGGAGAAACATCGCCCACCGGCTGGGCCCGACATCAACCTTTCGATTGACCGGCCCCGGGCACCCCGCGCCTACGCTGGACGAATCATGGAAACACGTGTCCACCCCCCGGTCGCCGCCGCGCTACGGCTGTGTCTGCACGCCCTGCTGCTGGGACTGCTGGCGCTGGCGGCCGTCAAGGCCGTGAGCGACGGGGATTCCCGCTCCGCCGGCGTCGTCGTGGTGTCCTGCGTGCTGGCCGCGGTGTACGCGGCCGGCGCGCTCGCCCCCGTCGTGCAGCCGGGGACCCGGGCCGGGGCGTGCTGGCTCGCCGTGCTGGGGGCGCTCTGGCTGGTGCTGCTGGCCCTCTCGCCGGACGGGCTGTGGGTGGCCTTCCCGCTGTACTTCCTTCAGCTGCACCTGCTGCCGATGCGCTGGGGGCTGCCCGCCGTGGTGGTGACCGCGGCCGCCGCCATCACCAGTTTCCTGGTGCACGGACAGGCGGTCACACCCGGCACCTTCATCGGCCCGGTGCTCGGCGCGGCGGTGGCCGTCGCCACGGTGTTCGGGTACGACGCGCTGTTCCGGGAGAGCGAGCGGCGCCGCGAACTCATCGAGGAGCTCGTCTCGACCCGGGCGGACCTGGCGGCGGCCGAACGCACCGCCGGCACGCTCGCCGAACGCGAACGGCTGGCGCGGGAGATCCACGACACGCTCGCACAGGGTCTTTCCAGCATTCAGCTGCTGCTGCGCGCGGCCGAACGCACCCTGGAGCCGGACGCTCCCGCCGCCCCTCTTGTTCACCAGGCCCGCGAGGCCGCCCAGGACAATCTCGCCGAGGCCCGCCGCTTCGTCCGCGCCCTGACCCCGCCCGACCTGGAGAACGGCTCGCTGGCGGCCGCCCTGGAACGGCTCTCGGCCCGTACGACGGACTCCGCGCTCACGGTGCAGTTCGCCGTCAGCGGCACCCCGGTCGAACTGCCCACCCCGTACGAGGTGGCGCTGCTGCGTACCGCGCAGTCGGCGCTGGCCAACACCGTGCAGCACGCCGGGGCGCGGCGGGCCGAGATCACGCTGAGCTTCATGGACACCTCGGTGTCGCTGGACGTGGTCGACGACGGCCACGGCTTCTCGCCGGGTCTGCGGCCGGCCGCATCGGACAACACATCGCCGGACAGCGCCACCGGGACCGGTGGCTTCGGGCTGCCCGCCATGCGGTCCCGGGCCCGCTCCCTGGGCGGCACGCTGAGCGTCGAGTCGGCGCCCGGCCAGGGCACGGCCGTCGCTCTCACCCTGCCTCTCCCCGTCGGCCCGAACGGACAGGACTCCGCATGACCACGCCGATCAGGCTGCTGCTCGCCGACGACCACCCGGTGGTCCGGGCTGGACTGCGGGCCGTCCTGGACACCGAGCCGGACTTCCATGTCGCCGCGGAGGCCGCCACCGCCGAACAGGCCGTCGCCCTGGCCGCGACCGGCGAGTTCGACGTCGTCCTGATGGACCTGCAGTTCGGGCCGGGTCTGCACGGCTCGGAGGCCACCGCCGCGATCACCGCGGTGCCGGGCGCGCCCCGGGTGCTGATCCTGACCACGTACGACACGGACGCCGACATCCTCGCCGCGGTCGAGGCGGGCGCCGCCGGCTATCTGCTGAAAGACGCCCCGCCCGAGGAACTGGCCGCAGCGGTCCGTACGGCCGCGGCCGGCCGGTCCGCGCTGGCCCCGG
>NZ_JAFMPZ010000477.1 GCF_017353455.1 Streptomyces laculatispora | reverse complement strand
GGCCGGGGAGCCGGACGGGGAGTGGCGCCGGACTGGGTGCGGCGAGGGAAGAGGACGCGGTGGCGGAAGGGGAAGCGGTGGCGGAAGCGGAAGCGGCGCCGGAAGAGGGAGTGGTGGCGGAAGGCTCCGTGCTTGCCGCCGTACGCGGCACCACGGAGGTGCTGACCGGCGGTGGGCCCCCGGTGGCTGCCGTGCGCGGACCTCCGGCTGCCGCGCGCGGTGCCGCGTGCGCCTCGCCGCCCGTCATGGCCCCCAGGGTCGCGGCTGCCGTCAGTACGAGGCAGGCCACGCACTTTGAAGGCCGCGAGGGGCGGCGTCCTGAAACCATGTGGTCAGCGTCACATGTGACGGTGTGTCCGGCATCTCGGGTGATGGGCGTTCGCTACCGGATCGCGAGCCTCATTGCGCCGGCTGACGTCAGCTTCCCGGATTCGACAGCTTGTCCGGCGTACCCCATGATTCGTTTCAGCTGTCCGTCGATGCCGTGGACATCGCCGGTTGGGCGCACGATCGGAGTCCGATTCTTTCTTGGCGACTGATTGGGTGGCGCTGCCAATGGAATGGCTGCCCTGTACCCAGCTCCGGGTTTCTGGCTGAACGGTCACGAGTGGCTTGGACTCGAGAAATTCAGTCGAGCGCTACAGGCATCCGGGGCGTAAATCTCTGGTCCGTGTTCTGCAATGGATGCCGACGGTTTCCTGATCGCTTTCCGGCCGGCATCCATGCACTGCCTCAATTACGCGTAATAGTTGGACTTCCACGCACTGTATGCGCAATTGAGCAGGGTGTCGCCCTCGGCCCGGCACACCTGGAGGCGTACTTGCGCGATGCCCTGGGGATCTTTCAGGGTCGTGGTCCAAGTGGGCTGGGCACCCTTGCCGCCGTAATTCTTCCGCCATCCCCAGTACGCGTCGGTGCCGTCACTGCGCTTGGTGATGAGGCGCAGGCGGGCGTTATGGCCGTCGGCCAGGAGATCGACAGACCTGAACTCGATGTTGCTTGCGTAGGTGCGACTTGTGAACGTTATCGTGGAATCGCCGTAAGCGCCGGTGGTTTCGGCTGACAACACAGCGCCATGAGCGGCCCATGCTGAAGTCGTAGAGGCGGCGCACAAAAAGGCGACCGAGGCTGCTGTGAAGAGTACGGACTTACCGCGAAGACGCATGGATCCCCCTCTGGAAATATTCGAATCCAGGGGGAATTTTACTGCGTTGGTCAGTCTTCGTTTGTCGATTGGCTCATTTGGGCAGCCCCACAGTAAGAGGCTGTTGGGTACCAACAGCCTCTCAGGCCGGATCGCCGGTGGAAATCTTCAACTCGAAGTGTGCTCCGACCTTCGAGATGGCAGTTCCGGACGTCGGGAACTGGTCGACGACCTGGTCCTCGGCGTAGGCGTTCCCCGGCTCCTTGATGATCTTGATGGTCCAGCCTGCCGCGTCCGCGCACGCCCTCGCCGAAAGGATGTCCTTGTAGATGAACCTCGGGGCATCGACTTTGTTCGGGTCGTCGGAATCCTCTATCGCGTCCGTGCACTTCTCGGGGTCCATCGTCCGGTTCCGTTCCGGACCTCGGTGCTCACCGGCCGGGGACTCGCTCGACGAGGCGTCGGTGCCCTTGCCCGGGTCGTCCTTCATCGAGAGCACCGTGATCAGGCCGCCGACCGCGATCAGGGCCACCACGATCGAGCCCACGATCACCGGAACGTTTCGCTTGGACCCGCCGCCCGAAGGGGTGGGCGAGAGCGAGTACGGCTGCGGGGTCTGCTGCTGCATCGGCGACATCGGCGCCTGGCTCTGGTACGCCGGGGCCGACTGGGGGTAGCCGTACGACTGCGCGGGCGTCGGCGGACCGTACGGGCCGGGCTGCTGCTGCGACTGGTACGGGCCGGGCTGGTACGGCGTCTGGACGCTCTGCGGCGCCGGGGCGGACTGGTCGACCGGCGGGAAGACCGCCGAACCGACGCCCGAGCCGCTGTTCGCCGGTGCGCCGGTGCCACTGACGATCACCGGGGCGCCCGTCTGGCCGCCCGCGCCCAGCACCCGGGTGATCTCGTCCTGCATCGCGGCGGCGCTCGGGAAGCGCTCGTTCGGGTTCTTCTTCAGCGCGCGGGCGACCAGCGCGTCCATCGCCGGGGTGATCGACCGGTTGATGGTGGACGGCGCGACCGGCTCCTCCTGTACATGCGCGTACGCGATGGCCAGGGGCGAGTCCGCGTCGAACGGGATGCGGCCGGTCAGCAGCTGGAAGAGCATGATGCCGACCGAGTACAGGTCGGAGCGCGCGTCGACCCCGCGGCCCAGGGCCTGTTCGGGGGAGAGGTACTGCGGGGTGCCGACGACCATGCCGGTCTGTGTCATCGACGTGACGCCGGACTGCATGGCGCGGGCGATGCCGAAGTCCATGACCTTCACGATGCCGCGCTTGGTCACCATGACGTTGCCGGGCTTGATGTCGCGGTGGACCAGGCCCATTTCGTGGCTGGTGTCCAGGGCGGCCAGCACATCGGCCGTCACCTTGAGCGCCTTGTCGGCGGGCATCGCACCGTGACTGCGGATGTCCGACTGGAGCACGGAGCCGAGCGGCTGCCCCTCGACGTACTCCATGACGATGTACGGCATCAGCGCGCCGCCGAGCTCGTCCTCGCCGGTGTCGAAGACGGAGACGATGTTGGTGTGCTGGAGCTTGGCGACCGCCTGGGCCTCGCGCCGGAACCTCTCGCGGAAGGACTGCTCGCGCCCGAGTTCCGTGTGGAGCGTCTTGATGGCGACCTGCCGGTCGAGCGCGGAGTCGTACGCCAGGTATACGGACGCCATCCCGCCTTCGCCGAGCAGGTCACGCAGCTGGTAGCGGCCGCCGGCGACCGAACCGCCCGCGTAGCGACCGTGGGCCCCTTGTGCGCCGTCCTGGCTCATGACTTGACTTCCCCCTCGGGCGCGCGACTCACGCGAAGATCCGTATGACGCGCCAAGTCTGCCCGAGGGGTACGACACGTCAAGCCGGGTGCCCGTTCCGTGACCCTACGCACAAGAAGCGTCTCGGAAGCGTTACAGGAAGCGCATGCAATTTGCGCGGGCGGCTTGCCAGCCGGTTGGATGGCCGGTCCCTCTCGAAATCGGTGTGTCTGACGAAGGCTGTAGCGTGACGTGGCAATGCAGCAAGGCACCGTGAGAACCCGCGGACGCGCGGACAGATACGACGGCGAGGACTGATGGCACCCGAACCCGAAGCAAACGGCGGCGGAGTTCCGGATGGCACCGACTCCTGGGGCATCGGCGGTGTTGTCGGCGACGGGCGTTACCGGCTGACCCACCGGCTCGGCCGGGGCGGTATGGCCGAGGTCTTCGCGGCCGAGGACGTCCGGCTCGGACGCACGGTCGCGGTGAAGCTGCTGCGTTCCGACCTCGCGGAGGACCCGGTCTCCAAGGCCCGGTTCACGCGCGAGGCCCAGTCGGTCGCCGGGCTCAACCACCATGCGGTCGTGGCGGTGTACGACTCCGGCGAGGACACCGTGGCCGGGCAGACCGTCCCGTACATCGTGATGGAGCTCGTCGAGGGCCACACCATCCGTGACCTGCTGCTCAACGCCGAGGCCCCGCCTCCGGAGCAGGCGCTGATCATTGTCTCCGGGGTGCTTGAGGCGCTCGCCTACTCGCACCAGCACGGGATCGTGCACCGGGACATCAAGCCCGCCAACGTGATCATCACGCACTCCGGCGCGGTCAAGGTGATGGACTTCGGCATCGCCCGTGCGCTGCACGGCGCCCAGTCGACGATGACCCAGACCGGCATGGTCATGGGCACGCCGCAGTACCTCTCCCCCGAGCAGGCGCTGGGCAAGGCCGTCGATCACCGCTCCGACCTGTACGCCACCGGCTGTCTGCTGTACGAACTCCTCGCACTGCGGCCCCCGTTCACGGGTGAGACGCCGCTCTCCGTTGTGTACCAGCACGTTCAGGACATTCCGGTCCCGCCGTCGGAGGTCTCCGACGCGGTGCCCGCGGAGCTGGACGGGCTTGTCATGCGCTCGCTCGCGAAGGACCCGGACGACCGGTTCCAGAGCGCCGAGGAGATGCGCGGGCTCGTCCAGTACAGCCTCCAGATGCTCCAGGTCCAGGGCGGCCACACCGGTACGTGGAACACCGGCCCGGTCGTGATGCACGAGGGCGGTGCCACCCCGCCCGGGGGCATGACCGGCGCCACTTATGCGATGGGACACCCGCAGCACGGGGACACCTCGCAGGGACCGATCCTGCCGCCGATGAACCCCGACGACGGCGGATACGACGGCAGCGGCCGCCGGCCGGGCGGTGGTGGCCGCGGCAAGCTGTGGCTGTTCGTCGTGCTGGCACTGATCGCGATCGGTGCGGGCGTCGCCATCGCGGTCAACGCGACGAAGGGCGGTGGCGGGCCGCCCGCGAAGGATCCGGCGCCGGCGTCCAGCTCCCCCTCCCCGAAGAAGAGTTCACCCTCGCCGACCGAGGAGCAGACCCAGGACACCCAGCAGCCCGGGAGTTCCAGCGGCGATCAGCAGCAGACGCCGCACAAGCCCACGTACTCCCCCTCGACCACACCGAGCGAAACCGCCGAGCCTCCCACGCCCAGCCCGACGGACACGGCACCGGGCACCACGACGGACGGCGGCGCGAGCACCGACTCGGGCGGGACGGCGACGGACGGCGGCAGCAGCACGGGCAGTGACACGGGCGGCACGACGACCGACGGCGGCGCCAACGGCGACCAGGGCGGCACGGCGTCGGCCGGCGGAACGGGCGGAGAGCCGGGCGGCGCCGCGGAGGGCGCCAGCACCGGCACCGCCACGGGGACGGTGGGCACCACCCCGTAGCCAGCCGCTCTCAGCCCGTGAAGGCCTCGCGCACCGCGTCGTACTCACGGGTCCACCACACCGCCAGGGCCGACACCGCAGGGAACTGCGGGTCGGCCCTGCGGTCGTTCAGGCAGTAGCGCCAGCGCAGTATCCAGAAGTCGTTGAGCCGCTCCCACCACACCCGGTGCACCGCCGCGGCCAGCTCGGCGGCCCCGGCCCCGGCCGCCCGCCGGTAGGCGCGCGCGTAAGCCCGCACCTTCACCAGCTCCAGCTCACCGGCCGGCTGGACGAAGAAGATCGCCGCGGCCCGTACCGCCTCCTCCGCCCGGGGCTGCACGCCGAGGCGGTCCCAGTCGAGGATCGCCACCGGGTCGGCGCCCCGGTAGAGCACGTTCAGCGGGTGGAAGTCGCCGTGCACCCAGCCGGTCGCCGGAACTCCGGGCGCGGGCGGCCGGCGGTCCGCGTGCTGGTCCAGCAGGGTGCGCCGCTCCAGGAGCCGGTGCTCGGCCAGTTCGTCGAAGGCGTCCCGGGGCCGCCGGCCGCGCGCCGCGGCCAGCAGCTCGTCGATCAGCGCGAAGGTGTCGGCAGGGTCCGGGCTCGCATGGCCGGGGGGTCTGCCCGTGGCCCCCGCGCCCGCCTCCATCACCTGCTCAAGACCGGTGTGTACGGCTCCGAGGAGCGCCCCGAGACGCACCGACTGGGCGACAGTGAGCTGGGCGCCGGCCCGGTGCAGCCCGTCGACCCAGGGGTGCAGGGCGTAGCAGCGGCCGCCGATCTCGGTGACGGTGCCACCCTCGGTGTCCTCGATGGGCGGGGCGACGGGTACTCCGAGTGACTGGAGCCGCTGGGTGGCACGGTGCTGGCGGACGATCGTGGCGCGGTCGCCGGTGGAGTCGTCCAGATGGTGCTTGAGGAAGTAGGAACCCCGGGTGGTGGAGACCCGGTATCCGTGGTTCAGCAGGCCCTGGTCCAGGGGTTTGCAGGTGAGTGGATCACCTGCGTGCGGGTAGCGGCGGAGCACCTCGCCGACCGGGGGAACAGGCGGGAGGGTTACAGATGAGCGCGACACTCGCCAGATGTTAGATCACGCTGTGTTGCGCACCGTGACGAGTTGCGTGGAAGTCCAGAGTGTGCACGCTGACGAAGTGCGGGTCGAGCCGGAGATAGGCCGGGGTGAAGGGCTCCCCGTTCACCTCGACGGGGACCGGACCGAAGAGTTCGCGCTGGACGCAGGTCGGCTCGACGGTCTCCGCGGGCCCGGTGAACTGCACGGACCACAGGTCCCGGCTGCCCGCCGAGGTGGCCGCGTTGAAGTTGTCCGCCCCGTACGCGACGACCGTGCCGTTGCAGGCGTCGTGATAGCCGAGGCCGCTGTGCATCCGCAGGACGACCCGGCCGTCGATCACGATGTGGCGGGCCACCGTCAGGAACGGAAGAGCCCTCATGCTCGTCGCCAGCCTGCCGTAGGGGACCCGGCCGAGCAGGTCGATTGCGTGGAGTTCTTCCTCGGTGGACATGACTTCCACTGTGCGTCACCGAGAGGGACGGAATAAGAGGCCGCAGCCCCGGGCGTCGGGGGACCAAAGTCCCGAGTCTGCCCGGGGCCGCGGCCCCTCCGTGCGGATTCGGCGCACAGGGGCGCGTACCGCTCGCGGTTTCCCGTTCCGTACGACCGGCTTCCCGGTCGCGTACCGTTCAGCGCTTTTCGGCCTGGAGCCGCGCCACATAGGCGGCGGCCTGCGAGCGGCGCTCCATGCCGAGTTTGGAGAGCAGGCTGGAGACGTAATTCTTGATCGTCTTCTCGGCGAGATGGAGCCGCTCCCCGATCACCCGGTTCGTCAGCCCCTCACCGATCAGGTCCAGGATTTTGCGCTCCTGTTCCGTGAGACCCGCGAGTTTGTCGTCGCCGCGGCCCTTCTTGCCGTCGCGCAGCCGCTCCAGCACCCGCGCGGTGGCCACCGGGTCGAGCAGCGACTTTCCGGCCGCCACGTCCCGTACGGCGTTCAGCAGCTCGCTGCCCCGGATCGCCTTGAGCACGTATCCGGAGGCGCCCGCCATGATCGCGTCGAAAAGTGCCTCGTCATCGGCGTACGAGGTCAGCATCAGGCATTTGATGGACTCGTCCTGCGACCGGATCTCCCGGCAGACCTCCACACCGCTGCCGTCCGGCAGCCGTACGTCCAGGACGGCGACATCGGGCCGGGTCGCGGGGATGCGGACCAGCGCGTCCTCCGCGGTACCGGCCTCGCCGACCACCTCGATATCGTCCTCCACCGAGAGGAGCTCGTGGACTCCGCGGCGGACGACTTCATGGTCATCAAGCAGAAAAACCGTGATTTTTCCTTCTTTGCGCACAAACGCAGTCTCACACACTCACCCCTTCCCTGCCGCTGTCCGGCGGGATAACGTGCCGTTGTTCCGGCTGCCTGCAAGGCTGTTCCCAGTGCTGTGACCAGCGAGAGTTCCCGATTTCTTCGATTTACTTGGATATCCAAGCAAAATCGCAGGTCAGATAGGGTTTCGCAGTTACACGAAGCACTGGGTAACGTGCCTAATAGCAGGGCGCTCGCCGGGGCACCTGTCACGCCTGTTCCCGGACCGAGCGGCACCCACCCCGTGCACGGGTACGGACACAGGCGAGCCGCACTGGTCTCCCGGCAGACCCCGGGGGCCGGACCGACGGAGGAGCACGCACGTGACCGTGGAGAGCACTGCTGCCGCGCGCAAACCGCGACGCAGCAGCAAGCGGACCAGCGCCGCGAAGACGCCCGCGAAGACGCCACAGAGTTCCGGACCCGAGCTCGTACAGCTGCTGACGCCCGAGGGCGAGCGCGTCGAGCACCCGGACTACTCGATCGACCTGACCGCGGAAGAGCTGCGCGGCCTGTACCGGGACATGGTCCTGACCCGCCGCTTCGACGCCGAGGCCACCGCCCTCCAGCGTCAGGGCGAGCTGGGCCTGTGGGCCTCGCTGCTGGGCCAGGAGGCCGCCCAGATCGGCTCCGGCCGGGCCCTGCGCGACGACGACTACGTCTTCCCGACCTACCGTGAGCACGGCGTGGCCTGGTGCCGCGGCGTCGACCCGACCAATCTGCTCGGGATGTTCCGCGGCGTGAACCACGGCGGCTGGGACCCGACCACCAACAACTTCCACCTGTACACGATCGTCATCGGCTCGCAGACCCTGCACGCCACCGGCTACGCCATGGGCGTCGCCAAGGACGGCGCGGACTCGGCCGTGATCGCGTACTTCGGTGACGGCGCCTCCAGCCAGGGCGATGTCGCCGAGTCGTTCACCTTCTCCGCGGTCTACAACGCCCCGGTCGTGTTCTTCTGCCAGAACAACCAGTGGGCGATCTCCGAGCCGACCGAGAAGCAGACCCGGGTGCCGCTCTACCAGCGTGCCCAGGGCTTCGGATTCCCCGGCGTCCGGGTCGACGGCAACGACGTACTGGCCTGCCTGGCCGTCACCCGGTCCGCCCTGGAGCGGGCCCGGCGCGGCGAGGGGCCCACCCTCGTCGAGGCGTTCACCTACCGGATGGGCGCGCACACCACCTCCGACGACCCGACGAAGTACCGGGCCGACGAGGAGCGCGTCTCCTGGGAGGCGAAGGACCCGATCCTGCGCCTGCGCACGTACCTGGAGAAGCAGGGCGCAGCCGACGAGGCGTTCTTCACCGGCCTCGACGAGGAGAGCGAGGTCCTCGGCAAGCGGGTGCGGGAAGCGGTACGGGCCATGCCCGACCCGGACCGCCTCGCGATCTTCGACCACGCCTACGCCGACGGGAGCGCCCTCGTCGACGAGGAGCGCGCCCAGTTCGCCGCCTACCAGGCATCGTTCGCCGAGGAGGGCAAGTAGCCATGGCCATGCAAAAGATGTCCATCGCGAAGGCGCTCAACGAGTCGCTGCGCAAGGCCCTCGACACCGACCCCAAGGTCCTCATCATGGGTGAGGACGTCGGAAAGCTGGGCGGGGTCTTCCGGATCACCGACGGCCTCCAGAAGGACTTCGGCGAGGGCCGGGTCATCGACACCCCGCTCGCCGAGTCCGGCATCGTCGGTACGGCGATCGGTCTGGCGCTGCGCGGCTACCGGCCGGTCGTGGAGATCCAGTTCGACGGCTTCGTCTTCCCCGCGTACGACCAGATCGTCACGCAGCTCGCGAAGATGCACGCCCGCTCGCTCGGCAAGATCAAGCTGCCGGTCGTCGTGCGGATTCCGTACGGCGGCGGCATCGGCGCCGTGGAGCACCACAGCGAGTCGCCCGAGGCGCTCTTCGCGCACGTCGCGGGCCTGAAGGTGGTCTCCCCGTCCAACGCGTCGGACGCCTACTGGATGATGCAGCAGGCCGTGCTGAGCGACGACCCGGTCATCTTCTTCGAGCCGAAGCGCCGCTACTGGGACAAGGGCGAGCTCGACACCGAGTCGATCCCCGGCCAGTTGCACCGCGCCTCCGTCGCCCGCACCGGCACGGACCTCACGCTGGTCGCGTACGGCCCGATGGTGAAGGTCTGCCTGGAGGCCGCCGCGGCCGCCCAGGAGGAGGGCAAGTCGATCGAGGTCGTGGACCTGCGCTCGATGTCCCCGATCGACTTCGACGCCATCCAGACCTCGGTCGAGAAGACCCGCAGGCTGGTCGTGGTGCACGAGGCGCCGGTGTTCTACGGCTCCGGCGCGGAGATCGCCGCTCGCATCACGGAGCGGTGCTTCTACCACCTGGAAGCACCGGTGCTGAGGGTCGGCGGCTACCACGTCCCGTACCCGCCGGCCCGGCTGGAGGACGAGTACCTGCCAGGTCTCGACCGTGTGCTCGACGCCGTCGACCGCTCGCTGGCGTACTGAGGACTGGGGCGTGACAACCATGACCGAAACTTCCAACGCCGCTCGCTTCCGTGAGTTCAAGATGCCCGACGTGGGCGAGGGACTGACCGAGGCCGAGATCCTCAAGTGGTTCGTCCAGCCGGGCGACACCGTCACCGACGGCCAGGTCGTCTGCGAGGTCGAGACGGCGAAGGCGGCCGTCGAGCTGCCGATCCCGTTCGACGGGGTGGTGCACGAGCTGCGCTTCGGCGAGGGCACGACCGTCGACGTCGGCCAGGTGATCATCGCGGTGGACGTGGCGCCGGGCAGCGGTGACGAGGCTCCGGCTTCGGTTCCGGCTCCGGCTGAGCCGGCCCCCGCGCCCGCCGCCGAGCCGGAGGCCGAGGCGCCGAAGGGCCGTACGCCCGTCCTGGTCGGCTACGGCGTGGCCGAGTCCTCCACGAAGCGGCGCGCCCGCAAGGGAACGGAGACCGGCCCGCCGGCCGCCGCGTCCGCCGCGATCCAGGGCGAGATGAACGGGCACGGCACCGCACCCGCCGTACCCGGGACCCGGCCGCTCGCGAAGCCTCCGGTACGGAAGCTGGCGAAGGACCTGGGCATCGACCTGGCGACGGTCGTCCCGACCGGCGAGGGCGGCGTCATCACCCGCGACGACGTGCACGCGGCGGCGACGCCGGCCCCGGTCCCGGCCCCCGCGCCGGTGCAGGCCGAGGCCCCGGCGCCGGCGCAGGCGCAGGCTCCGGCCGTGGTCGCCTCGATGGGTGTGCGGGAGACGCGTATCCCCGTCAAGGGCGTGCGGAAGGCCATCGCACAGGCGATGGTCGGCAGCGCGTTCACGGCGCCGCACGTGACCGAGTTCGTGACGGTCGACGTGACCCGCACGATGAAGCTGGTCGCGGAGCTCAAGGAGGACAAGGAGATGGCCGGGGTGCGGGTCAATCCGCTCCTGGTCATCGCCAAGGCGCTCCTGGTCGCGATCAAGCGGCACCCGGAGGTCAACGCCGCCTGGGACGAGGCGAACCAGGAGATCGTGCAGAAGCACTACGTGAACCTGGGCATCGCGGCCGCGACCCCGCGCGGACTGATCGTGCCGAACATCAAGGACGCGCACGAGCAGACGCTCCCGCAACTTGCCGCATCACTGGGCGAGTTGGTATCGACGGCCCGCGAGGGCAAGACGTCCCCGGCGGCGATGGCGGGCGGCACGGTGACCATCACCAACGTCGGCGTCTTCGGCGTCGACACGGGTACGCCGATCCTCAACCCGGGCGAGTCCGCGATCCTCGCGGTCGGCGCGATCAAGCTCCAGCCGTGGGTCCACAAGGGCAAGGTGAAGCCCCGCCAGGTCACCACCCTGGCGCTCTCCTTCGATCACCGCCTGGTCGACGGCGAACTCGGCTCCAAGGTCCTCGCGGATGTCGCCGCGATCCTGGAACAGCCCAAGCGCCTGATCACCTGGGCGTAGTCGCCCCGGCGGCAGGTGTGTGAGGTGGGCCCGTGCGACGTGTGCGCGGGCCCACTGTCATGTCCGCCCGCCTGCGCAGGCTGAGTTCGGCGAAGACCGTCTTGCCGACGGTGCGCGGCTCGATGCCCCAGCGGTCGGCGAGCCGGGTGACGATCAGCAGCCCGCGCCCGTAGCAGTCGTCGTCCTCCGCCTCGCGCACCGTCGGCAGCCGCTCGCCGCGCGGGTCGCTGACCTCGATGCGGAGGGTGGTGGCCGTGAGGATGAGGTGGACGCGGAAGAGCCGTCCCCTCATGCAGCCGTGCAGTAAGGCGTTGGTCGCCAACTCGCTGACCAGCAAGGCGGCTTCCGCGACGTGGTTGGGGTAGCCCCACTCGGAGACCAGCCGCACGGCTCGCCGCCGGCAGAGGGTGACGCTGCGAGCGGTGGGGGTGTAGTCGAGACGGTCCTCCTGGAGGACGGGCTCGGGTACGGGGGCCTTCTCCTGGGCTGCGGTCATGGACGCGTGCCTCTCGCTGAGGGGGCGGTGGCGATGTCGCGCCTGCGGGGCGCCGGTTGCGGCGCAGGGCAGGGCGGTGCACTTCCGCCGGGTGGTACCGCTGTGTGAGCGACCTGATACCGAAGGTAGTGGCCTTGGTCATCGGGCAGCAAGTGATTCGGGCAGAAAATTCTCTGCCCTAGTTGGTGTTCGATGTGACGGGGTTCCAGACTGATGCGACAGGCGGAGGGGAGTTCGTTGTGGCAGGAAACAGCCCGGACCGGGGGCGCACGGTTTCGACCGTGCTCGGACGGCGTCTCGGTGGTGAGTTGTTGCGCTTGCGAGAGGCGCGCTCCTTGCGGCAATCACATGCGGCGGAGGCGCTGACGGCGTCGGTCGCAAAGGTCGCGAAGATCGAACGTGGACTCGTGCCGATAAGGGACCCCGACATCAGGGCTCTCTGCCACTTGTACGGTGAGGATGACGCCACCGTTGTCGCAAGACTGCTGGCTCTGGCGAAGACCGACCGCGAACGTCGCAAGGCCAGCGGCTGGTGGAACCAGTACCCCGCACTCCAGTCCATGGTCGAGTACGTGGCGCTGGAGGACATCGCCACCAGCCTCCGGACATGGCAACTGGCCATCGTGCCCGGTCTGCTTCAGACCCCGGACTACGCACGATCGCTTGCCGTGGGAAACGGGTCTTGGGAGGAACCCGGCGAGATCGAGCCCTTTGTCGAATCACGAATGGCCCGGCAAGCGCGGCTGACGGGTGACCGCCCAATTGAGCTGTGGGCGGTGGTGCATGAGAGCGCGTTGCGTCAACTGGTCGGAGGCCGCGAGGTGATGAGGGAGCAGCTCGGCCACCTGCTGGACGCGGCACGACAGCCGAACGTGAAGCTGCAGGTCGTGCCGCACCTCGCAGGTGCGCATCCCGGCATGACCAGTGCCTTCACCATTGTGTCGTTCGCGGAGCCGGGAGCGCTCGACGTGGTCCACATGGATACCACCTCGACCACTCTCTGGCTGGAGAGCGACACTGATGCGGCCCGGCACAGCGGGCTCTTCGACCGCATCGCGCGGCTGGCGTTGGCTCAGCACAACTCGGCCAGGCTCATCGATGGAATGCTCAAGGAGCTGTAGACCACGTGCCTCGGTACAAGTTCGTCAAGTCCAGCTACAGCGGCGGCAACGCAGGCCAGGAGTGCGTCGAGGTGGCCCGCAACATCCCCCGTACCGTCGCCGTCCGCGACTCCAAGCAGCCCGACGGTCCCGTCCTCCTCCTCGCCCCCACCGCGTGGGACGCCTTCCAGGAGAGCCTGGGGCGGCAGCCGTAGGACCCGTCGGCAGTCGGCCACCTCGGGGGCGGCTCTCACCCGCGCCCACTGCGTCGCAGACGGCGCGCGCTCCCGGACTCGGTGACGGCTGACCCCGGGCGCTCTCCGAAGCCCGTCCGAAGCCGGGGCCGAAGCCGGGGCCGACGCCGGGGCGGCGAAAATCTTGGTGTGCGGGGCTTACGGAACCGGGTAACGTCGTGAGCATGTTCTTCCAGACGCCGATCTACGAGTGAGCGCGTGATGGGCCCCTGCTGATGTCCCTGGACGTCGCCGCGCCCGTCCCCCACCGATGAATCCGTAGATCACTTCACATCATTCCGGGAGAACCCATGACCGTCAGCAAGAACATCAACAACCCCGTGGGCATGGGCGGCGGCCAGCGCAAGAGGCTGTCCCGCGCCGAGCGGCAGAACAACGGTCCGCACCGCAACCTCGACCGCCAGGGCGCCGCCGACCAGAAGGCGGAGCTGGTGCGCAAGATGCGCGAGAAGACGGGTGCGGCCGAGGACGCCGGGCAGACGGGCGACGACACCGCACAGAGCTGACCCATCAGCTGACCCACCGCCGCCGCAGGGCGGCACCGCACGGGGCAGGGCCCGGACCGCGACGCGCGCGGTCCGGGCCCTGCTGTCGGACCGGGCACGGAGGACCGGCGGCGGCTCTCGGCCGGCCGCCCGCGTGGTCAGGGCCTGTCCGGAGCCGTGATCACGTGGTGGGAAAAGAAGTGGGCGGGATCGCGTCGGGGTGGTAGCTTCCACTTGACCGCGACACCGCCCGAGGAGGTGAGACCCATGAACGCAGTAGCGATGTGGGTGCTCCCCCTTGCCGTCACGGTCGGGCGATTGACGTAAGCGTCGCCGGGAGCGCCTCGACAACAAGGCACTCCCGAAAGGCAACAGCCATGAACTCTCTCCGTTTCACCGCCGAGTCGTCATCGAACGGCATGGTCGAGCGAGACTTCGCCGTGGGCGAGGTCCCCGGCGTTCTCTGGTCGTCGGCCTCCGACACCGATCGCGCGCCTCTGATCCTGTTGGCCCACGACGGCGGCAAGCACAAGAAGCACCCGGCGATGACGGGCCGCGCCCACCGTCTCGTGACCGGCTGCGGCTTCCACGTCGCCGTCATCGACGCGCCCGGTCACGGCGACCGGCCGCGCACCGCGCGCGACGAGCGGGAGAAACTCGCACTGTCCGAGGCGAGGGCCGCGGGCGAACCGGTGGGCCCGATCGTCCTGCGCCACAACGCACATGTGGCGGAGCTCGCCGTGCCCGAGTGGCGGGCGACTCTGGACGCGCTCCAGGAACTCCCGGAGATCGGCACCGACGGGCCGGTCGGCTTCTTCGGCGTCCGCATGGGCACCGCGATCGGAGTGCCGCTCGTGGCGGTCGAGCCCAGGATCACGGCCGCGGCCTTCGGACTGCACTGGCCCGACGACCTGGCCGAGAAGGCGAAGCAGATCACCGTCCCCATCGAGTTCGCCATGCAGTGGGACGACGAGCACATCCCGCGCGAGGCCGCTCTCGCACTGTTCGACGCCTTCGCCTCCAAGGAGAAGACGTTGCACGCCAACGCGGGCAAGCAGGGGGAACTGCCCAGGTTCGAGGCCGACAGCGCGGTCCGGTTCTTCGCCCGGCACTTCGGCCGGACGGTCACCTTGCCGGCCTGAAGGTGAGCGGTAGCGGCGTCCGGTCTGCCCATCGGGCGCCGCTTCCGCGGCCCGGGCCGAGGCTGCGTATCCAGGGGCCCTGGCCGCCCGGCCACGGACCCGGGTAGTGCTCCGCCCGCATTCCGCGGTGCGCCTGTCCGGCGGGATCCTGCCGGACAGGCGCCTGGTCCCGGGGTGGGCTCAGCGTTTGAGCATGAAGGTGAAGTCGCCGGATGGCTTGCCGCTCAGCCGGGTAGCCGGGTAGCCGGGTAGCCGAAACGAGTTTCCCCTCCGTGATCAGTCTCCCGACCTCCGCCCGCGGAAGACCGCACCCTTCAGCGATCAGTCGTGCCGGCCGGACAGGAATCCGTGCCGCGAAGCGGACCGAGACGTCGATGACGTCGGTCACCTCGCGGTCCGGGTGAGCCGGTCCGCCGGTGTCGAGGCGCCAGGCGTTGTCCCAGTCGAGGGCGATGCGATTGCGGCGCCGCACGACCGGATCCCGGAGCAGTTCGGCCGTCGGGCCGGGGCCGTTGTCGTGCATCCGGTCCAGCAAGGCTGCGCCATCTTGAAGTGGCTGGTCAGCAGGGGTGGTGTGACCCCGTTTCGGGGTGCTCGTGCTGGATCCGGTTGTTCCTTCGAGGCGGAAGCCCGAGCGCGGCGGACCTCGCTCCGTCGGAGGCCTGACGCCGTCCGCCCTCGGGTAGCAGGGGATGCCGCCCTTGGGCGGTGCCGGTCGCGGTCAGGCGGCGCGGCGGGTCCTGCGGCGGCGCACCGCGACGGCGGTGCCGCCACCGGCGACGATCAGCGTGGCGGCCACACCGGCTATCGCCGCGGTGTTGTCGTTCGTGCCGGTCTCGGCGAGGCCGGAGTCCTCGGCCGCGGCCGGCGGGGCACTGTGGGTCTTCATGGTCGTGCCGATCCAGCCCGCGTAGGCGGGCGCGCTGGTGTAGAGGCCAGGGCCCTGCGAGCACGGCACCTCAGGGGCGCCGGGCCCCGAGGTGACGCCGATCAGCTCCCAGCTGCCGTCCCGGCCCTTTTGGACCTGTGGTCCGCCGGAGTCCCCGAAGCACGCCATGGCCTTGGGCGCCGTGGTGATCGTGCACAGCCGGGTCCGGTCCGCGTAGCCGGGCGCGCACTCGGATTCGGCGGCCCTGCGGGTGTTCAGTTCCTGGAGCCGGTCCGGGAACCTGAACTCGGTGTCGGCGGTGGTGCCGAAGCCCAGGAGCCGGGTCGGCGTGCCGGGCTGCCCGGCCTGCTCGGCGATCTTGATGGGCTTTTCGGTGACCGGCCGGTCCAGGCGTACCAGAGCCATGTCGTTCTTGTTGGCGGCCTTGCCGTCGCCGTTCACATAGTCGGGGTGGACGAAGGTCCGGTCGATCTTCCGGACGGTGCCACCGGACTTGCGTTGGTCGCTGCCGACACGCACGATGCCGTCCAGCTCAAGGCCTTCGCCCTTCACGCAGTGGGCCGCCGTCAGCACCCACTGCTCATCGATCAGTGACGCCCCGCAGGTCCCGTCGTGCAGACCCAGTGTCGGGGCCGACTCCGGGATGGTCGCCATGAACGGGTAGCTCTCGGTGGAGTCCGACCCGTTGACGATGGCTCCCGCGTTGCCGGCCATGACGGTGACGCAGGCCGCGGCGGCGAGAGCGCCGACGGCAGCGGTGCGGGCGGCTCGGCGGCGGGGCGGTGCGAAGCTGAACACAGAGGGGTCCTTTTTGTTCGATTGATCTTTATGTATTCAGCTTCGTTGTTCGAGTCCTGCTGGACCATCCGGGCAACCGGCCGGTCGGTGCTGGGGCCAGCCCCCCTCCGCACGGGGAAAGCTCGTCATCGATTACTCCGTGCGCTCCGCTGCACCATCAACCGGGTCACCGACATGGTGAAAGCCGTCCTCGTCCTTCGCAGCGCCTCGATCCGAGGCGGGGGAATTCTCGCCTGGGTCAGCCATGTGCCGCCTCTGCGTCGAGCCGGGATCCGATCCTTGCCCTATTGCTGGTTCATGGATGTGATCGCGATTCAGGGAGGACCTCAAATTAAGCTCAGATAAGCATCGAAAAACTGTGTGCGCTGTCTTGCCTGTGAGTAAAGATGGCCACGGCCGCTCCAGCGAGATGCGGACAATGGGGAGGTTCTTATGGGCATTATTGAGACTGGATCAGATCCCGAGACGGTAAACGCCGTGCCGCCGACCGAGAGGAAGGTGGGCTGGTACTCGTGCGAAGGCTGACCGCCTCTCGGGGTGCCAGTTCCAGCCGCGGCATCGCCCTGCTGACCGTCGCGGTCGCTCTGGGGGTAAGCGGATGCAGCGGCGATGGGGACTCCGCAACAACGCACCCGTCAGCTTCGAAATCGGCAGTCGCCACTCCTTCCCGGAGCAGCGACAGGGCTGGTCATGTTGACGGAGAGAAAGTCACGGTAGCGCCCAAGCCCGTAAATGACGGGAAAGTCCTGCTCTCCGTGGCGTCGAAACACGGAAATGCCGAGATGCCGCTTGAGGCCGGAAGCGGAGTCGAGCCGCTGGCGATTCAGGTGAATTGCCAGGGCAAGGGAACACTCAAGGTGTTCATCGAGCCAGTAGGCGCATCTTTCCCTCTGGAATGCGTAGAGGGGGAAGTCAGCAGTACCTACAACGAAATGAGGGTCAAAGGAGCTCGCGCTGAGGGCAGTGTGCGAGTGTCGGCGCCTTCGGGCGTCCGTTGGGCTCTCACAGTCGAACAGTAGTCGGCAAGTCCAGTCAGCCGACACCAGGGCCTGTCCGGTGGATCTCGCCGGACAGGCCCTGAACTCCCCTGGACAGCTCAGCGCTTGAGCATGAACGCGAAGTCGCCGGAGGTCTTGCCGCTCAGCCGGGTAGCCGAAACGAGCTTCCCCTCCGTGATCAGCCTTTCGACCTCCGCCCGCGGAAGACCGCACCCTTCAGCGATCAGCCGCACCGGACGGACCGGAATCCGCGCCGCGAAGCGGACCGATACGTCGATCACCTCGCGGTCCGGGTCATCCGGTTCGCCGGTGTCGAGGCGCCAGGCGCCGTCCCAGTCGAGGGCGATGCGATTGCGGCGCCGTAGGGCCGGGTCCTGGAGCAGCTCGGCCGCCAGGCCGGGATCGTTGTCGTGCATCCGGTCCAGCAGTTCGGGCCGTATGGAGCGCACATGCGCCCGTTCCAGGACCGTGAGTTTGGTGGTCTCCCCGCACGTGGTGCAGAGGGCGAGGAGCCAGGCATCGAGCAGTTTGTGGTTGGCGTTGACGCGGAACTTGCCGTTCGCCCGGAAGCTCCCGGACGCGCACGTATGGCAGCGGCGGAGGACGAGTGGAAGGCAAGTGGGCATGACGACCCAGTTGTTGAGCACAGGGGTACACCGGTTTCAGTGAGAAGTCCGCAGCAAAAAGCAGCACGGCACACAGGTGCGACGCGCGACAGATCAGCACTCGGGAGGTCTCAAACGGTGTACAACGGAAGGCCCTTGCCTGGACGACGTGGTTCGGCAGCACGGTAACCGCGCACAGTGGCGCTGTTCCAATGGTTTTGAAGCGCGTCACGGCAGGCAGGGTCCGTTGCCTGACCGGTCTCTCGGATCCCGGATATCTCAGCAGGTCGATTGGCCGGCGACGTTGAACGTCAAGCTGTGCCCGGAGCCGCCGCCCCCGCGGTCAACCCCGCGGCGCGAGGACCCCATCCTTCATCAGATCGGGCGAACTGCCATTTTTGGTGCGGTTGAACCGAATTGGGCGCCATAGGATCCGTCGCATCGTCCGGAAGAGGGCGGCATCCGTCGCGTGTTGCACGCGCACCCCGCTCGTCCCGGCCCAGTGCGCTGTTCGGACCCTGCGGGGTAGTTCAATTTGGGGTAGATATGACCTCTTTGGGTCGTAAGGCTGCCGCGGTGATGGCCGCGGCGTTGGCATCGGTGGGCGTGGGCAGCGGTGCCATCGCTTCGGCGGAGACCCCGTCGGCACCATCGTGCAGCGGGGCGGAGTGCCCCAGTCTCCAGCCGGTCAACCTGTCAGCCAGTCAGGGCTCGTTGAACGTCACACAGATGCAGCTGGAGAACCTCGCCGCGACCGCCGTCGACGCTGTCACCGGACAGCCCATCCGCGGAGCGCAGGTGCAGTTCTACACCACCGGCGGTCGACTGCTGGGGGCGGCCTACACGAACTACAACGGCATCGCCGGGATCAGCGCATCGGAGAATCTCGGCCCCGGCACGGTCCAGGAACTGCTGACCGGCTACAACGCGGTGCTGGTCGGGGACGGCATCCACACCCCGGCCTCCGCTCACGGGGCGATCACCGTGGGAGACGACGGAAGTCTGCTCTTCAGTGACCGCGAGCTCAAGCGGGACGTGCTCCTGATCGACTGGAGCCGGTAGCGGTGCGGGTCTTCCGCCGGCGGTCCCGGGTCCCCGATCGCAGTGCCCCGGCTCGGCTTTCGGCTGAGGCGCGGGAGAGCGGCGGTGTGGCTGCGGCCGGCGCCGTCAACGGCTATGCGGTCCTGGAGACCGTGGCCGCGCTGCCCGTCAGCAGCTGGCGCTACCTCTGGGAGCCCGAAGAGGTGCGGCACATCGGTCCGATGGCTCAGGACTGGCACGCCGCCTTCGGCTTCAACCAGGACGACACCACCATCAACCCGGTCGACGCCAACGGCGTCCTCCTGGTGTGCGTCCAGGCGCTCACCCGCCGGGTGGAAGAACTCACGGCCGAAGTGGGCCGTCTGCGGGCCGAGGGCGTGAACGAATCAGAGGCCGCGCGACAGGGATCTCGCGCCAGGGTCCCGGATGAACCCGGGCAGACCGATCACGCAATGGCCCCTGCCACCGTAGTTCGCGTGGGTGAGAGCCGGTAACGCTGGGGTGTGCGCTTACCCGTGAGGTAATCGCCCTGGGCTGCCCGTTCCGGCAACAATGGTGACGTCCACGTCGGAGGGCGTGGGTCGCGAACTGGAGGAGCAGCCATGGCAGTTGTCACGCCCACGACCACGCGCGCCGCCGTTGAGGAGTTGCTGCGCCGGATCGGCGAGGGTGACCCCGAGCGCATCGCCGAGGTGTATGCCGAGCGAGTCGACTGGAAGCTGGACTGGCCGGAGGCCGAACACGGCCGCACCGCCACCCCGTGGATCCGCCACCGGTCCACCCGCGCCGAGGCCGCCGCCCACTTCCGCGAGCTTGCCGAGCACCACGTGCCCGGGTCCGCGGCCACCGAGAT
Organism: Streptomyces laculatispora; assembly: GCF_017353455.1. GTDB lineage: Bacteria > Actinomycetota > Actinomycetes > Streptomycetales > Streptomycetaceae > Streptomyces > Streptomyces laculatispora. Next base: position 17,280 of record NZ_JAFMPZ010000477.1, on the reverse strand, counting down.
CGAGCGCATCCTCGTGGACGGCGACGACGCGGTCGTGATCGGCGAGATCCGGCAGACCGCCCGGTCCACCGGACGTGCCTACCGCGCACGGTTCGCCCTGCACCTCACGGTCGAACACGGTCTGGTCACCCGGCACCACGTCTACGAGGACAGCCTCGCGGTGGCTCAGGCATTCGAGGTCCAGGGCCCGGACGCGGACCCCGCTCCGTCGGGAGCATGACGCTGTCCGCCCTCAGGGTGCAGGGGATATCCCCCCGCCGATACACCTGCCCGTCGGATGTCGTCCCGGCCGACGGTCGGCGATCGTCGGTTCCCTGACGCGGATCGCGTACGGGGAAATGGGGAGACTGTGCGACTCAGGAATTCCAAGGCCGCAACGGCGCTTGTGGCACTGGCACTCACTGGCGGGGCGATCGTGCCCGCCGCGGCGGCGCAACCGCCGGCCGTGGACGGCACCTGGCGGGTGAACGGCTACGGCACCGTCCTGCGCATCGGGGACGGACGGTTGCGGGAGTATCAGACGACCTCGGTGAGCTGCCTGAAGGGCGAGTCGGCGAAGCAGACGGGGAGGGGCACGTTCAGCGCCGGTGACGGGACGATCCTCTCCGTGCGGCCGGCCGCCGGGCTGCTGGAGCTGTCCGGTTCGACGGGGCGCAGGGAACTGCAGCGGATCAGGGCGCTGCCGCAGGCGTGCGAGCGCCCGACCGCCACGGACCCGGTGACGACGTTCGACGTCTTCTGGCAGTCCTTCGAGGAGAACTACCCCTTCTTTGCCGCCAAGGGCATCGACTGGCATGCCGTACGGGACACCTACCGGCCGAAGGTGCACGCGGACACGAGCCGTGACGTCCTCTTCTCCCTCTTCAGCGACATGGTGAAGCCGCTGTACGACGCGCATGTCGCCGTCTTCGACGGGGAGCGCCACTTCGCCGGGGTGCGCCCGGGTACGGCGATGCCCAGTGGCACGCTGGACGCCAGGATCAAGAACCACATCGTGGCGCGCGACCTCAAGGGCGAGAAGCCGCGGGAGTTCGCGGGAGGGCGGATCAGCTACGCGGATCTGCCGGACGGGCTGGGCTATCTGCGGATTTCCGGATTCGGCGGCTACAACAAGAAGGACTCCTCGTACGCGGCCCAACTGGCCGAATTGGACCAGGCGCTGGACGCGGTCCTCACCACCGGGCGCACGGCTTCGCTCACCGGGCTCGTCATCGACGTCCGGATCAACGGCGGCGGCTCCGACGCGCTCGGCGTGCACATCGCGGAGCGCCTGACGGACACCCCGTACACCGCCTACCGGAAGCGCACGCGGTACACCCGGCCGCAGGCCGTCCCCGTACGGCCCACGGAGGGCACGCCCCGCTACGGCGGTCCGGTCGCGGTGCTGACGGCCGGGACGACGTTCAGCGCGGGCGAGACCTTCACGCAGGCGCTCATCGACCGGCCCGGCGGGACCATCCGGATCGGGGAGCCCACCCAGGGCGTCTTCTCGGACACCCTGGACCGCGTGCTGCCCAACGGCATGGCGGTCTGGCTGCCGAACGAGGAGTTCCTGACCCGCTCGGGGCAGACCTTCGACGGCGCGGGCATCCCGCCCCACATCCGCACACCAGTCTTCACCGACGAGGAGTTCGCGAAGAACCGCGACTCGGCCTTCGACGCGGCGCTCGCGGCGCTGCGGCGCTAGACCCCGCCCCCCCGCCACGCCCTTCGGCCCGGTGGGCGGCCCGTGGGCCGACCCGGCCGCTCCGGGTACGCGGGATGCCGGGGCCGGGTCCGATGCATACCCGGCACCTTCGCCGCCAGCGCGTCCAAGCCACCGATCAACTCCCCAGTGACTGAAACTCGTTGCCCTGCTGTGCCGCTGTGGTGCCGACAACAGATGCGGTGACGCAGGCGGGATGCCGCCATGTCACACATCCGCCGGACCCGGCCCATTGCTGCGCGCTGGTTCCGCTGCGAGATTCCGGGACGGGCTCGCGACCGAGCCGGGACACGTCACCAGAGGGAGCAGCGTGAGACGTAAGCGACCCAAACCACTCACTACGATCGGCGCAGCGGTATTGGCCGCTGCGGTCCTGATCATCGGCCAGCCGCCCAACGCCGCGGCAGCGACGGACGGCCCGGGGGCGGGCGGCCCGCGGGCGCCCGTTACGGATCCGTCGCCGGCGGCCGACGATCCGTATCAGCCGCCCACGGACGACAAGGGGTTCCAGCCGCTGGACGCCACGGCGCCGGCCGGCAGAAGTTCGGAGAAGCTCGGCGCCCACGACACCCAGGTGCTGCAGCAGGCGCAGGCCACCAAGACCAAGACCGTCCCGGTGATGCTGCTCGCCACGTCAGGCGACACCAAGGAGGTGACGGCGGCCGTCGCCAAGGCCGGCGGCACCGTAGGCAAGGTCCTGCCCGAGATCGGCTATGTGCGGGCCACTGTCCCGACGGGCAAGGTCCAGAGCCTGGCCGCGCTCCCGGTCGTGAAGGCCGTCGATCTGGACAAGACGTTCCGTGTGCCGAGCCCGGGGCTGGGCAACGCCGTCAGCCCGGCCGGAGCCGAGGCGAGGGCTGCTCATCCGGCGGCGCCGAACGCGACCACGCCGGCCGACAATCCGTATATGCCGGTCAACGACATCGGTGCCGTCGACTTCGTTGCGGAGCATCAGAAGTGGGACGGGCGCGGGATCACCGTCGGTGTGCTCGACACCGGCGTCGACCTCGATCATCCGGCCCTGCAGAAGACCAGCGACGGGCGGCCGAAGGTGGTCGACTGGGTGACGGCCACCGATCCGGTGACGGACGGCGACGGAACCTGGGTGAAGATGAGCAAGGAGGTGACCGGTCCCCGGTTCACCTACGCCGGGGCCGACTGGACGGCGCCGGAGGGTTCGTTCCAGCTCGGCCTGTTCTACGAGATGACAACCACCCAGAGCGATTTCGGTGGCGATCTCAACAACAACGGCACCACCAGCGACAGGTTCGGCGCGCTGTACGACCCGCAGACCCACCGCGTATGGGTGGATTCCGACGGCGACCACGACTTCACCGATGCGCCGGCGATGCTGCCGTACGGCCGGCAGCGGCAGATCGGCCACTTCGGCACCGAAGATCCGCAAACCGCTGTCACCGAGCGGATTCCGTACGTCGTGGACTACCGGGACAACGTCGACCTGTCGCCGCTGGGCGGCAGCAACGTCGGCAAGGTGGCGAACTACGTGAACATCGGGTTGCCGTCGGGGTCGCACGCCACGCATGTCGCGGGAATCACCGCGGGCACGTCGTTGCTCGGCGGCGCGATGCACGGGGTGGCTCCGGGCGCGCAGATCGTCTCGTCCCGGGCCTGCACCTGGGGCGGCGGTTGTACGGAGGCGGCGCTCACCGAAGGCATGATCGACCTGGTCGTCAATCGCGGCGTCGATGTGGTCAACCTGTCGATCGGCGGACTGCCGGCGCTCAATGACGGATCCGATGTGATCTCCCAGCTGTACAACACGCTGACCAGCCGCTACGGCGTGCAGATCGTGGTGGCGGCCGGTAACGAGGGCGCGGGCACCAACACCGTCGGCGCTCCGGCGGTCTCCTCGTCGGTGCTGGCTGTCGCAGCGTCGGTGAGCAAGGAAACCTGGTGGGCCAACTACGGTTCCGCGGTCAAGGCACGGCAGGGACTGTTCGGGTTCTCCTCCCACGGCCCGTCCGAGGACGGTGCGCTCGCACCCGCGGTCAGTGCCCCCGGATCGGCGGTCTCCTCGATCCCCGGCTGGCTGGAAGGCGAGGGCGTGCCGGAAGCGGGCTACCCGCTGCCGGCCGGCTACGGCATGGCGAACGGCACCTCGATGGCGGCACCTCAGGTGGCTGGAGCCGCTGCCCTGCTGCTGTCGGCGGCGAAGTCCCGGAACGTCGAGTCCGGTCCCACGGCGCTGCGCGCGGTGCTGACCGGAACGGCGACCCACATCGACGGAGTGCCGACCACCGCCCAGGGCGCCGGACTGGTCGACATCCCGGCCGCCTGGAAGCAGCTCTCGAAGGGCGTGAAGGTCGACAACTATGACGTCTCCGCCCCGGTGTGCACGGCGTTGTCGGGCAATCTGGCCACCCCGGACACCGGCGCCGGGATCTACAACCGGTGCCTGCCCTGGAAGGGTGGGCAGCCGGTCGCGACCAGCAAGACCTACCCGGTGAAGGTGACCAGGACCGACGGGAAGGCCGGGAACACCGGCAGCCGGATCGGCTGGATCGGCAATGACGGCACGTTCCGGGCACCGAAGACCCTCTCGACGCCGCGCGGCACCTCGAACACCGTGTCGGTGACCGCCACTCCGGCGACCACCGGTGTGCACAGCGCGATCATGACGATCGACGATCCGGCGACGGCCGGCATCGACCGGTTCGTAGCGGTTACCGTGCTGGCGGCGGACCAGTTGCGCGGCCCGGCCTATCAGGTCAGCAGGACCGGAACCCTTGACCGCGCCCAGGCGACCTCGTTCCTGGTTGCGGTGCCGGAGGGCGTCGAAGCCCTGCAGCTGAACCTTGGAGGACTGGCCAAGGGCAGCCAGCTACGAGTCCTGCCCATCGGTCCCGACGGGATGCCGGCGGACTCCAACGCCAGCAATCACTGCTACACCGGATACGACGATCCGTCCGGATGCGATCCGCGATCCAGGGCCGTGCAGCGGCCCAAGGTGGGCATCTGGGAGTTCGTCGTGGAAGCCCGACGGACGTCCACGACCGCCAAGAACCCTTTCACCGCATCGGTTTCGTTGCAGGGCATGTCGTTCGCGCCGGACGTGACGACGTTGCCGTCGGCCACCGTGCACCAGAAGGCGGCGGTCGAGTTCACCGGGACGAACACCTGGGGCACGGCGAAGCTCAAGGCCACCGACGGTGAGCTCGGGTTTGTCCGGAACCTGTTCTCCACCGTCGACAACGGACAGCTCACGTCCAACCGGGTCGACGTGCCGCGGCAGTCGACGCGACTGGACGTGACGCTGACCCCACGCGCCGACGATGCCGATCTCGACATGTACATCGTCGGAGCCCGCGGCATCGCAGCCACCAGCATGGACATCGGCCCGGGCGCGGAGCACATCGTCATGGACGATCCGGCACCTGGCACCTACTACGTGGTGGTGACCGGCGCCGACGTCCCGTCCGGCCCGGTGACCTTCGACTATCACGAGGAGATGTTCTCCCGCGGCATCGGGACCATCACGGCACGGTCCGACAAGGCGATGCAGCTCAAGCCGGGACAGTCGATGCCGGTGGCCGCCGACATCGACCTGAGCGCGATCACCCGGACGAGCGAGCCGGTGATCGGCCGGGTCCGGGTGGCCAACACGGAAGGCACCGTCGTCGGCGCGGCGAAGGTCAGCATCAACAGCGTTGTCGCGCCGAAGCTGGATGCGCTGAAATGGGAAAAGCCCTTCGTCGGCGCCAAACTCACCAACAGTGGCGTCGTCGTGGGTGATCGGCAGCTCAACTCCCGAACGACGCCGACAACCTGGACCAAGGAGAGCGGGTTCACCGACCTGGCCATGGGGAAGGCGGTGAGCGGCTCGGCACTGGACATGAATGAGCACCAGGAATCGGCCGGAATGCTCTATTACAGTGCGGGGGGAAGCACCCGGCCGGCCGCGTGGGCGGCTGACGGGAGTGTGACGGATCTCGGGCTGCCGGACTGGCGGGAAAAGGCCTACAACAGCGGGTACGCCACCGGCGTCAGCGACAACGGGACCGTCGTCGGGTTCGCGAACCTTCAGTACCGGGAGAACAATCAGGGACACACCTACGTGGACCCGTTCAGCTGGACCAGAAGCGGCGGTTACGCGAAGCTGGCCCACCTGTCGGACAACACCACGGAAACCCAGCCGAGAGCGATCAACGCCCAAGGCACGGCGGTCGGGTCGTCGCTCACCGCTGAGGGGCAGTCGCGAGCCGTCACCTGGAAGACCTCAACCGGGAAGATCACCGATCTCGGCACCCTTCCCGGGCAGTCCGACTCGGTTGCCCTGGGCGTCAACGCGACCGGCTCGGTGGTCGGCGCCAGCGGGGACGACGCGTTCGTCTGGACGCCGAAAGCCGGAATGAAGCGCTTGCCGGACTACGGGTTCAACGCCAAGGCGGAGAAGATCACCACCGACGGCTGGATCCTCGGCACCGTGGAACTGCAGCCCGACTTCGAGGTGTCGGCGATGTGGGATCCGCAGGGCCGGCTCTGGGATCTGTCGGCGATGATCCCCGGGGACGGCTGGTTCCTGCCGACCTACAGCTTCGGCATCAACGAGAACCACGATCTGATGGTCTACGGCGAAGGCGGGCCCGCCGGGTCCTCGTCGAGCACTGTCCTGCTGCACATACCGGATCAGATCTCCGACTAGCCCTTGCGTACCGACCGCGACCGTGGCCGGCCTGAGGCGACTCGGAGCCGGTCACGGTCGCGTGGGTACCAGCCGCGCGAGATCCACGAGACGGTGCCCGCCTGATCCATCAGATGCCGCACCCGGCGCTGTACGGTCCGCAGGCTGACGCCGAGCCGAGCCGCCACCGCCGCGCCGGTGTGCCCGGCGAGCAACAAGGTGGTTGGCTGAACGGATCGTTCCGCGTCCGATGGCGGTAGCGTCGGCACTTATGAGCTGGCTGCCCGACGACTTCGTCCACCCCGTCCACGTACCCGTGCCCGGCACCGTGCTTCATCTGCGGCCGATCCGGGAGGCGGACACCCCGCTGGACTACCCCGCCGTGATGGGCTCCCGGGAGCGCTTGTGGGAGATCTTCGGCCCGGCCTGGGCCTGGCCCCCGGAGGCGATGACCGAGGAGGAGGACCGGCTCGACCTGTTGCGGCACGAGCAGGAGATCGCCGCGCACAAGTCGTTCAACTACGCGCTGCTGGACGCGGAGGAGACTGCGGTCCTCGGCTGTGTCTACATCGACCCGCCCGAGCGCACCGGCTCCGACGGCGAGGTCTCCTGGTGGGTGGTGGACGGCCTCGTCGGTGGCGAGGCGGAACGCGCGCTCGACGCGCTCGTGCCGCAGTGGATCGCCGCCGACTGGCCGTTCCTACAGCCCCGTTACCTGGGCCGGGACATCACGTGGCAGGACTGGCTCGGGCTGCCGCGCGCCTCGTGACACACGCACGAGGCGTGTGTCCGCAGCGGGACCGGGCAGCTCGTGCCGGTCCGTCACGCAGAGGCGGCCGCGACGCAGAACTCGTTGCCCTCCGGGTCGGCCATCAGAATGTGGTGCCCGTCGAACACTTCCAGGGCGGCGCCGCCCGCCTGCACCAGGCGTTCGGACTCCGCCTTGATCCGTGCCCATCGCTCGTCGGGAGTGCCGTGCCCCGGCACTCGGACGTCCATGTGGAGCCGGTTCTTCGCCGTCTTGGGCTCGGGGACCTTGAGGATGGACAGGCCGGGGCCGGCGCCGTCGGGGTCGCAGAGCCACGCTGAGTCGTCGACATGGTCGTCCTCCGGCAGGTCGAAGGAGGCGAACCACTCCTCGCGTGTGGTGAAGGGGGGCGGCGGCGGCTTGTCGATATAGCCGAGGGCCGTCTTCCAGAAGACCGCGAGGACTTGTGCGTCCGCACAATCAAGCGTCAGATCGATTTTGGCTGCCATGGGACGACCGTACGGGGCGCCTCTGACAGTCGGGGTCGTACGCGGCGTCCGCGACCGGCGCCCCGGACGCCGAGGGGCCCGGCGCACGTGGTGATGTGCGCCGGGCCCCTCGTCGGCCGCCGTCGGGCGGTACTGCTTCCTGAAGCCGGCCGAGCGGGCTACTTCTTGAAGCCGTAGTCCATGAGCTTCTTCGCGTCCGCGGTCCGGGTGGACTCGGACGTGGCCGTCAGGACCGTACCGATGACCGTCTTGCCGCTGCGGGTCGCGGCGAAGACCAGGCAGTACTTGGCCGCCGGGCCGGAGCCGGTCTTGACGCCGATCGCGCCGCTGTAGGTGCCCAGCAGCTTGTTGGTGTTGGTCCACGACATGTAGCGGTAGCCGCCGCTCTTCGTCGTGACCTTCTGCTTCGTCGACTTGGTCTTGACGACGCTGCGGAAGGTGGAGTACTTCATCGCGCTGCTCGCGAGCTTCGTCAGATCGCGCGGGGTCGAGTAGTTGGACCCGTTCCCTATGCCGTCGAACGAGTCGAAGTGGGTGTTCTTCAGCCCGAGCGTCTTCGCGGTGCTGTTCATCTTGCCGATGAACGACTTCACCCGGGCCGCGCGCGTGGAGCCGGAGCCGAACTTGTCGGCCAGGGCGTACGCGGCGTCGCAGCCGGACGGCAGCATCAGCCCGTACATCAGCTGGCGGACCGTGACCTTGTCGCCCACGATGAGGCGGGCCGAGGACGCGCCCTTGGAGACGATGTAGTCGCTGTACGCCTTCTGGATCGTGACCTTGGAATCCAGGTTGAGGCCCTTCTGGGCCAGCACCACCCGGGCGGTCATGATCTTGGTCGTGGAGCCGGTGGAACGGCGGGTGTCCGCGGCCTTGGTGAAGAGGGTCTTCCCGGTGCCGTCGTTCATCACGAAGCCGCCCTTGGCGACGATCGTGGGCGGCTTCGGTGCGGCGGCCTGAGCCTGGGAGGCGAACGCGCCTCCCGCGATGACGGCACCCGCGGTGAGGGCGACCGTGGCGGTGGCCGATACACGGCTTATGCCCTGAATCTTGATATTCAAGTCAAACGCTCCAAATGCCCCTGGAATGCGGTCACATGAGGGTGCCGCGAGTTGTGAGACGTATGAGGTGGATGCATGGTTGTAGGGAGTTGAGGGTGAATCTCCCCGTCTGATGGCCCCGGCGCCCGGCGCCCGGCGCCGGCGGTGGCTCGGATGGCGCGGGTGGTGCGCCCCGGCGCGGTCCACGATCCGGACGCGACGATGCCCGCATGCATGTTGTATCTATGCTGTGCGCATGCCTGCCCCAGCCTCGTCCCCCGTCCGTCCGCCCGTGAAGCGGCCCCCCGCCGCCGAGCGGGTCTACACCCATATCAAGGAAGCGGTCCTGGACCGCCGGTACGAGGGCGGGACGCTCCTCACCGAGGGTGATCTCGCGGACGCTGTGGGGGTCTCCCGCACGCCCGTGCGCGAGGCGCTGCTGCGGCTGGAGGTGGAGGGGCTGATCAAGCTCTATCCGAAGAAGGGCGCCCTGGTGCTCGCCGTCTCCGCACAGGAGATCGCGGACGTCGTGGAGACCCGGCTGCTCGTCGAGGAGTTCGCCGTGCGCCGGGCCGTGCCCGCGTCGGCGAAGCTGATCGCCCGGCTGGAGGAGCTGCTTGAGGAACAGCGGCAGATGTCGGAGGCGGGGGACCTGGCCGCCGTCTCGGTCAAGGACCGCTGCTTCCACGCCGAGATCGTCCGGCACGCCGGCAACGAGATCCTGTCCCGCCTCTACGACCAGCTGCGCGACCGCCAGCTGCGGATGGGCGTCGCCGTCATGGAGGCCCACCCCGGCAGGATCGCCGCCAACATCGCCGAGCACGGCGAGCTGCTGGAGGCGATCAGGGCCGGTGACGCGGACGGTGCCGCGCACGTCGTGCGCCGTCATGTGAGCCGGGTCAAGGTGCTGGTCAGGGGTGAGGACCGGTGAGTTCCGCCGCCGCCCCCACGCTGTCCCTGCCCGGCGATCCGCCCGGCGGCCGGCGGGCCGCCATGGTCTGGGGCGTCGGGGTCGCCGTCTACTTCGTCGCCATCATCTTCCGCACCAGCCTGGGCGTCGCCGGGCTCGACGCCGCCGACCGGTTCGACGTCAGCGCCTCGGCGCTCTCCACCTTCTCCATCCTTCAGCTGCTGGTCTACGCGGGCATGCAGATACCCGTCGGCCTGATGGTGGACCGGCTGGGCACCAAGAAGGTGCTCACCATCGGCGCCGTCCTGTTCACCCTCGGGCAGCTCGGCTTCGCGCTCTCCCCCTCGTACGGTGCCGCGCTGGCCTCCCGCGCCCTGCTGGGCTGCGGCGACGCGATGACGTTCATCAGCGTGCTGCGGCTGGGGGCGCGCTGGTTCCCGGCCAGGCGCGGCCCGATGATCGGGCAGGTCGCCGCCCTCTTCGGGATGGCGGGCAACCTCGTCTCGACGCTGGTGATCGCCCGCTCCCTGCACGGCCTGGGCTGGACCACCACCTTCGTCGGCAGCTCGCTGGCCGGGGTCGTGGTGCTGGTCCTGCTGCTGCTCTTCCTGAAGGACCACCCCGAGGGGCACGCGCCGCCGCCCGCCGAGCACGCCGGCGGGACGTACGTGCGCAAGCAGATCGCCGCCGCCTGGCGGGAACCGGGCACCCGGCTCGGGATGTGGGTGCACTTCACCACGCAGTTCCCGGCCATGGTGTTCCTGCTGCTGTGGGGGATGCCGTTCCTGGTCGAGGCGCAGGGGCTGAGCCGGGGGACCGCGGGGGAGCTGCTCACCCTGGTGGTGCTCTCCAACATGGCCGTCGGCCTCGTCTACGGGCAGATCATCGCCCGCCACCACGCGGCCCGTGTCCCGCTCGCGCTGGGCACGGTCGCGATGACGGCGCTGCTGTGGGCGTCGGCCATCCTGTACCCCGGGGACCATGCGCCGATGTGGCTGCTGGTCACGCTGTGCGTGGTGCTCGGCGCCTGTGGGCCCGCGTCGATGATCGGCTTCGACTTCGCCCGCCCGGCCAACCCGCCGGAGCGCCAGGGCACCGCTTCGGGGATCGTCAACATGGGCGGCTTCGTCGCGTCGATGACCACACTGTTCGCCGTCGGCGTGCTGCTGGACGCGACCGGCGACAACTACCGCATCGCGTTCGCCTCGGTCTTCGTCCTGGAGGCGCTCGGGGTCGTGCAGATCCTGCGGCTGCGGGCCAGGGCCGCGCACCGGGAGCGCGAGCACCATGTGATCAGCCGGGTGGAGGCCGTACACGTACCCGCGTAGGGGACGTGGACGCGGCGGCGCGCCCGTCCCCCTGCGGGGCGGGCGTCGCCGGTTGCCGTGAAGGGGCGCCGGTTGCCGTGACTACGGGGTGACGGCGAAGTTCTGCAGGATGGCGGCGGCCAGGTCCTGGTCGCCCTCGGCCTTGATGTCGTCCGCGACCGAGCTCGCCCGCACCCGGCCGCAGGCCAGCCGCACGTACGTCTCCCAGTCCATCGCCAGCGTCACCGCGGGGCCCAGCGACGGTGCGCCGTCCACCGAACCGCGGCCCTCCGCGTCGACCCGGACGGTGCGCAGGAACTCCACCGGCCCGTGGACATCCAGCACGACCGCCGAGTTGGGCGGTGCGCCCGCGTCCTTGGCGACCACCTTCGGCAGTGCGGCCAGCAGCGTGTCCCGGACGATCGTGGCACCGGGGGAGTCCAGATTGCCGGGCTTCCCCAGCGTCGTACGCAGGTCCTGCTCGTGCACCCATACGTCGAAGGCGCGCATCCGCAGCGCCAGTTCGAGGGTCTGCTCGGCGCCGAGCGGCGCGCGCGTCATGGTCTCCGGGGCACGCGTCTCGTTGCGCAGCTGACGGGCCCGGCGGATGATGGTGTACTCCAGCTCGGAGGTCATCTCCGGTGCGGTGTGGTGGCGCCGCACATCGACCTGCATCTCCATGTAGCGGGCGAAGTCGTTCTGCACGTGGTAGAGATCGCGCGGCAGTGTGTGGATGGGGCGCGGATCGCCGAGCTGCTCGCATTCCATGCCGATGATGTGCGACACGATGTCGCGCACCGACCAGTTGGGACATGGAGTACGGCCGTTCCACTCCCCCTCGGTGAGCGGGCTCACCAGCTCGGCTATCGACTCGATGGAGTGGGTCCAGGCGTCGGCGTAGGTCTGGAGGCTGGGATGGACGGTCACGGGACCCCTCGTGCGGTTCTGCGGTGCATGGGCTGGAGAACTGGGCGCGGACGGCGGGCTGCGAGCTGCAGTGAGGTTCGGTCGGTCCAAGTTACGCTGCGAGCAGGCACCCCGGCAGTGCTTTCGTGTGACGATCGTAGGCCCGTGTTGACGGCTCATATGCCAGGACGGTGGTAGTGTGCGCGCCTCTCTCATCCAGATCGCAGTAGACCCGGACGAATCCGTCAAGGCCCGTAGGGGGCGCGTGGCTTCGCTGATCGCGACCCAACGGGGCGCGGATCTGGTGGTCCTGCCCGAGCTCTGGCCGGTCGGAGCCTTCGCCTACGAGGAGTTCGAGGCCGAGGCCGAACCGCTGCTCGGTCCCACGCACGAGGTGATGGCCAAGGCCGCCGCCGATGCCGGGGTCTGGCTGTACGCCGGCTCCTTCGTCGAGCGGGCCGACGACGGCACCCTCTACAACACCACGCTCGTCTTCACCCCCGAGGGCGAACGGGCCGCCGCGTACCGCAAGATCCACCGCTTCGGCTTCGACAAGGGCGAGGCGGTCATGATGGGCGCCGGTGACGAGCTGGTCACCGTCGCCCTGCCGCAGACCACGATCGGGCTCGCCACCTGCTACGACCTGCGCTTCCCGGAGATGTTCCGCGGGCTGGTCGACGCGGGCGCCGAGACCCTGGTTGTCGCGGCGGGCTGGCCCGAGCGCCGCCGTGCCCACTGGACGCTGCTCGCCCAGGCGCGGGCGGTGGAGAACCAGGCGTATGTGCTGGCCGTCGGATGCGCCGGTACCCACGCCGGAGTCCCGCAGGCCGGGCACAGCATCGTCGTCGACCCCTGGGGCGAGGTGCTCGCGCAGGCGGGCGCGGGCGAGGAGGTGCTGAGCGTGGAGTTCGATCCTTCCCGGGTCGCCGCCACCCGGGAGCAGTTCCCGGCCCTCAAGGACCGCCGGCTGGGGCTCGCGCCGCCTGCCGTCCTCGGATAGTGCCGACGGCTGTCCTTGGACAGTCACGTACCACCGGACAGTCGCGTACAACCGTGGGTTCTTCCGCGGTGCCTGTTTCACGTGAAACAGGCACCGCCGCCGCTCAGTCCTCGTGCTCCTTCTCCGCGAGCACGATGACGCACACCGCCACCGCGATCAGCAGCGCCGTGTCGGCGTCCTCCCGCACGACATCGATCCCGTACGTGTCCCGGACGGTCAGCCAGCGGCGCGAGATCTGGGCCAGCAGCTCCCCGTCGTACTCCACCGCGAACTCGCGGTCCAGGATCTTGCCGCTGACGTCGAGCTCGGTGCCGTCCACCAGGGTGACCCGGTAGTGGTTGCGCAGCAGCGACAGCCGCTTCCGCTTGACCTTGGCCAGCTGCTCGCCGTCGCGCTCGATGAGCATCGTGTCGCGCAGGCTGATCAGTTTCTGCCGGATCTCGGCGACGATCCGGCCCTGTGCGTCCTTCAGCTCGAAGGTGTCACGCACCCGCATCGCCTTGCCGTCGACGAGGAAGACCTTGCGGCCGTCCGCGTCCTCGATCCAGTAGTCGTCGCCGATGCCGAACAGTCGCTCACGCACGAGAAGTCTCATGGCTCACAGGTTCCCCGAGGTACCTGTGGAATGCGTGGACGCCACGGTGATGTTGACTGTTCACATGGCAACACGTGCGCGCGTCAGGGCCCCCGAACTGATCGGCAAGGGCGGCTGGCTCAATACAGGCGACCAGCAGTACGCCCTCGCTGACCTGCGAGGACGCATTGTGATCTTGGATTTCTGGACGTTCTGCTGTGTGAACTGCCTGCATGTCCTCGACGAGCTGCGCGAGCTGGAGGAGAAGCACCGCGACACCGTGGTGATCATCGGCGTGCACTCGCCGAAGTTCGTCCATGAGGCGGAGCACCAGGCCGTGGCCGACGCCGTCGAGCGGTACGAGGTGCACCACCCGGTGCTGGACGACCCCGAGCTCGCGACCTGGAAGCAGTACGCCGTACGCGCCTGGCCGACGCTCGTCGTCGTCGACCCCGAGGGATATGTCGTCGCCCAGCACGCGGGCGAGGGCCACGCCCACGCCATCGAGAAGCTCGTCGAGGAGCTGGAGGCCGAGCACGCCGCGAAGGGCACCCTGCGACGCGGCGACGGGCCGTACGTGGCGCCCGAGCCGGTGGCGACGCATCTGCGGTTCCCCGGGAAGGCGCTGCTGCTGGCCGACGGCGGGTTCCTGGTCTCCGACACCACCCGCCACCGGCTGGTCGAGCTGGACGCGGACGGCGAGAGCGTCCGCCGCCACTTCGGGACCGGCGACCGCGGGTTCACCGACGGCGGGCCCGAGGAGGTCCGGTTCAGCGAGCCGCAGGGGCTGGCGGTGCTGCCCGACGGGCGGATCGCCGTCGCCGACACGGTGAACCACGCGATCCGCGCGCTCGACCTCACGACCGGTACGACGACCACCCTCGCCGGCAGCGGCCGCCAGTGGTGGCAGGGGGCGCCTACCAGTGGCGCGGGCCGCGAGATCGACCTCTCCTCCCCGTGGGACGTCGCCTGGTTCGACGGCAGGCTCTGGATCGCCATGGCGGGCGTGCACCAGCTGTGGACGTACGACCCCGGGAACGGCACCGTGCGGGTCGCGGCCGGCACCACGAACGAGGGCCTGGTCGACGGTCCGGGCGACGAGGCGTGGTTCGCCCAGCCGTCCGGGCTCGCCGCCACCGCGGAGCGGCTCTGGGTCGCCGACTCGGAGACGTCCGCGCTGCGCTACGTCGATCTGGAGGGAGCCGTCCACACCGCGGTCGGCACCGGACTCTTCGACTTCGGCCACCGCGACGGGGCCGCTGATCAGGCTCTGCTCCAGCACCCGCTGGGTGTCACCGCGCTGCCCGACGGGTCCGTCGCCGTCTGCGACACCTACAACCACGCCCTGCGCCGCTACGACCCGGCGAGCGGTGAGGTCACCACGCTCGCCACGGATCTGCGCGAGCCCAGCGACGCCGTGCTGGTGGACGGCGATCTCGTGGTCGTCGAGTCCGCCAGGCACCGGCTGACCAGGCTGCGGCTGCCCGAGGAGGCGGTACGCGTCGCCGATTCCGCGCACCGCACCCAGCGCGTCGCCACCGAGATCGCCCCGGGCGCGCTCCGGCTCGACATCGTCTTCCAGGCGCCCGCAGGCCAGAAGCTGGACACCCGGTACGGGCCCTCGACCCGGCTGCTGGTCTCCTCGACCCCGCCGGAGCTGCTGGCCGGGGGCGACGGCGCGGGCACCGATCTGTTCCGCGATCTGGTCCTCGCGGACGGGGTGACCGAGGGCGTCCTGCACGTCTCGGCGATGGCCGCGTCCTGCGACGACGACCCCGCGAACGAGTACCCGGCCTGCCACGTCCACCAACAGGACTGGGGCGTCCCCGTCCGCGTGGTCGCGGAGGGGACGCCCCGGCTGCCGCTCGTGCTCGCGGGGATGGACGAGCAGGGCTGACAGCCGTCCGGAGGGGACGGGGACGGGCGGCTCAGAAGTCGTCGGCGCCGTTGCGCAGCTCGTAGGTCCAGTAGCCGGTCTTGTACTTCGCCGGGTCGACGGCGATGCCCTCGGCGCCGGACGGGTCAGGGACCGCCGTCGGTGAGCCGCCGGACCGCCTGTTCGTACCGCCGTACGTACTCCGTCCCCGAGGTCACCCGCAGCAGTGCCTCCAGCGACCGCACCGCGCCCTCGTCGTACCCGTCGCGCTCCGCCTCCGCGGCCGCAAGGTCCAGCAGCCGGATGCCCTCGCGCTTCGTGCCGAGGGCCAGGTGCGCCTCGCCGCTGACGGTCAGCAGGAGTACGCGGCGGGCGGCCTCCTCCTGCTCGGGGCCCAGATCGAACGCGGTCCGGGCGGAGTCCAGGGCGTCCTGCGGGCGGCCGGCCGCGAGCTGCATCCGGGAGAGGTGCTGGAGGGCGAGCATCTCGGTGTGCGCGTCGCGTTCCTTCCCGGCCAGCGCGACGGCGTGCCCGCAGCCCTCCAACGCCTCGTCGAGACCGCCCCGTTCGGCCTGGACGATCGCCAGGTTGATCAGGGCCGTCGCCTCGCCGAGCCGGTCACCTGCGCGCCGGGCCAGACCGGGCGAGGGCTCCAGCAACGCCTCGGCCTCCGCGGTCCTGCCCTCCTCCGACAGCACCCAGCCCAGCAGATTGCGCACCCGGGACTCGGCGTACGGGTCGCTCCGTGCGACCGCCGCCTCCAGCGCCAGTTCCAGCATCGGGACCCAGCCGTCCCGGACCCGCCACACCACATACGGCCACTGGAGCAGGATGATCCGCCAGGCGCGGTCGTCGAGACCGGCACCGCGGGCGGCGGCGGCCGCCAGGGACAGGTCCTCGCGCTCGGTGGCCAGCCAGTTCATCGCCTCGGCCCGGTCGGCGAAATCCCGTACGGCGGTCGGCCGGCGGTAGTCCTCCGGCAGGACGAAGCAGGGCTCGCCGCCCGGTTCGGCCGTGTCGGCGGCGGCGAGCGCGGTCGCGATGCAGTGGTCGAGCACACCGACGAGGGCGTCGGGCCCGGACGCGGGATCGAGGCCGCGGGCGTAGAGGCGCACCAGATCGTGCAGCACCCAGCGCCCGGGACCCGTCTCGCTGACGAGGTGGGCGGCGGCGAGCCGCTCCAGCGCCGCCGCGGCGACGACCGGGTCGCTGCCGGCGAGCGCGGCGGCGGTGTACGGGTCGAAGTGGCTGCCGGGGTGGTGGCCGAGCCGGGCGAAGTGGTGGACGGCGTCCGGCGGCAGTTGCTGCACGGTCAGCCGCAGCGCGGCGGAGACCCCGGTGTCCTCCACGTCGAGATACGTCAGTCGGCTGCGCTCGTCGGCCAGTTCGTCGGCCGTCCCGGCGAGCGTCCGGTGCGGGCGGCCCGCCAGCCGGGCCGCCGTGACCCGCAGGGCGAGCGGCAGTCCGCCGCACAGCTCGGCCAGCCGACGGGCCGCCACCGGTTCGGCGAGCACCCGCTCCTCGCCGAGCACCCCGGCCAGCAGGGCGGTGCCGTCCGGTGGCTCCAGCACGTCCAGCGGTACCGGACGGGCGGCGTCCGAGGCGATGAGGCCGTCCAGCCGGTGCCTGCTGGTGACCAGCGTGACGCAGGCGGTGCCGCCCGGCAGCAGCGGCCTGACCTGGGCCGAGTCGCGGGCGTTGTCGAGGACGACGAGCAGGCTGCGCCGGTCGGTCAGCGAGCGGAAGAGCGCGGCGGCGGCCTGGGCGGACTCCGGGACCCGGCGGGGCGCGACGCCGAGCGCGAGCAGGAACTCGCGCAGGACCTCCAGCGGCGTCGGTTCCCCCGAGTTGCCGAACCCGCGCAGATCGGCGAAGAGCCGCCCGTCCGGGAACGCGGCGGGGGCGCGGCGGGCCCAGTGCAGGGCCAGCGCGGTCTTACCCACCCCGGCCGGTCCGGTGAGCAGGCAGACGGGCGCCTCGCCGGCCGCTGCCCGGGAGAGCGCGGCCAGCTCGGCCGCCCGGCCCTGGAAGCCGCGGGGGGCGCGGGGCAGCAGATCGGTGGGGTG